>JAHEBA010000217.1 GCA_024642465.1 Alphaproteobacteria bacterium | reverse complement strand
TGATTGTAATACAGGCATGCATGGACTTGTTGCGAGCGGTTGCCTATATCACCAAATGAGCGAGTAACGGCTGGACGCAAGGTCCGGCGCAGGAAGAGGGAAACTCTCAGCACATGCCATGGAATACACAAGGCGGCGGTGGCGGTGGTCCTTGGGGCCAAGGGCCATCGGGTGGAGGCGGCGGCGGCCGCAGCGGCGGACCGGGAACGCCGCCGGACCTGGAAGACCTGATCCGCAAGGGGCAGGACAGGCTCAAGACCGTTCTGCCGCAAGGCGGCGGCGGCAAGAGCCCGTGGATCATCGGCCTGATTGCGCTTGGCGCGCTTTGGGCCTTCAACAGCTTCCACACCATCCAGGCGGACGAACAGGGAGTGGTGCTGCGCCTTGGCGAATTCCAGCGTACCGTTGCGCCGGGCCTGCAGTTTGCGGCGTGGCCCGTGGAGACGATGGAGACCTTGCCGGTTGAGGCGGTCAACCAGATCAACTTCGGCGGCGACGGCAACTCGACCAGCAGCCAGATGCTGGCCGGTGACCAGAACCTCGTGGACATACGGTTTACCGTGCAGTGGAAGATCGCCGACCCGACCAACTACCTGTTCAACGTTCGCGAGCAGGAGCGTCTGGTACGCACCGTTGCCGAAAGCGCCATGCGCGAAGTCGTGGGCCGGACGCCGGCCGAGGAAATCCGTACCCGTGGCCGTTTCGAGGCGCAGCAGCAGGTGCGCGAGTTGACGCAGGCGGCGCTGGAAAACTACCAGTCGGGCATCTCGATCCTTGGCGTGCAGCTTGAAAAGGCCGATCCGCCCCCGCAGGTAATCGATGCATTCGAAGAAGTGCAGCGCGCCGAGCAGAACCAGAACCGGTTCATCCGCGAAGCCGAACAGTACCGCAACCAGGTACTTGGCCAGTCGCGCGGTGAAGCCTCCAAGATCGTCGAGGACGCCAAGGCCTACACCGCCCGCGTCGTCAATGAAGCGGAAGGCGAGGCGCAGCGCTTCAAGTCGATCTACGAAGAATATGCCAAGGCCAAGGACGTGACCCGCAAGCGCCTGTTCCTTGAAATGATGGAAGACGTGATGTCCAAGTCGAACAAGGTCATCGTGGAAGGCAACGCGGGCGGCCAGGGCGGTTCGGGCGTGGTTCCCTACCTGCCGCTGCCGGAAATCCAGAAGCGTCAGCAGCAATCGTCGGGAGGTAACCAGTAATGGGTGCGATCAAGTCATTTGGTCTGCTGCTTGCCGCAGGCGCTGCCTTCGTGGTCTGGCAATCGCTGTTCGTGGTCGACGAGCGCGAGAAGGCACTGGTCACGCAGCTGGGTGAAATCCAGCGCGAGATCAACGAGCCGGGCCTGTATTTCAAGATTCCGTTCATCCAGGAAGTGGTGCCGATCGAGGATCGCATCGTGTTCTTCGAAAGCACCGACAAGTCGGTGCAGGTGGTCGATGGCCGCCGCTATCTCGTCGACTCGATCACCATGATCCGCGTCAACAATCCGCGCCGGTTCCGTGAAACGGTTGGTGCCAATCTCGGCGTTGCGCAGACCCGTATCGAGACACGTCTCGACGCAGCGCTTCGCCAGGTCTATGGCCGGCGCACATTCGATGCGGCCCTGTCCAAGGACCGTGCCGCGATGATGCGGGAAATTCGCGACCAGGTGCGAGCCGAAGCCGAAGCGTTGGGTATCGAGGTGGTGGATGTGAAGATCCGCCGTACTGACCTGATGCCGGACGTGCTGAAGGACACCTATGACCGCATGAACGCGGAGCGTTTCGCCGAAGCCGCAGAGTTGCGCGCCGTCGGTGAAGCACAGGCAACCCGGATCAAGGCCGAAGCCGACCGTCAGGCGGTGGAGCTTGTTTCCAAGGCGCAGCGCGAAGCCGAAATTCTTCGCGGTGGAGGCGATGCCAAGCGCAACGCAACCTTCGCGGATGCCTTCCAGCAGGATCCGGAGTTCTTCGCGTTCTACCGTTCGATGCAGGCTTACACCAAGGCGTTGTCGGACAGCGGCACCACGCTGGTGCTGAAGCCGGACAGCGAATTCTTCCAGTATTTCGGCACGCAGCAAACGGCGCCAGCGCCGGTGCAGCAGCAGTAATGTGATGCGCGAACTGTTCACGGCAATCGGGCTGGTCCTCGTCATCGAGGGCCTGCTCTATGCCGTGGCGCCGGGCCGGCTGAAGTCGCTGGCCGAGTTTGCCAGCCGCGTGTCCGATGACATGCTGCGCAATGCGGGCATCGTGGCAGTTGCCGCAGGCGTGGCCATTGTGTGGGCCGCGCGCACCTTCATGGGGGCGGGCTGAGGCTCACAACATCGTGACGCCGCAACCAAGCCGGGCCTTGCGAATTGGTTCAAGGCAAGTCCATGATCTGCCCGCCGGAACCGGCGGTGAGACGAAAGCAGCCAGATACGGGAGACAGGTTCCTAGATGACACCCCAGACAAGAGCAAAGGCGACTGCCAAGGCGATTGCGGTCAGAAACCACATGGCAATTGTGGCGTTGCGGGCAACCATGATGCTGGTGCTGCTGGCTGCGATCTGGCTGGCAAGCGCCGGGCTGGCGCGGGCGCAGGGACCGACATCGGTCGCCGACCTCGCCGACAAGCTGTCGCCGGCAGTGGTGAACATCTCGACCAGCCAGAAAGTGAGCGGCACCGAGGGCGTGCCGATGCCACAGGTGCCGGAAGGTACGCCGTTCCGCGAGTTCTTCGAGGAGTTCTTCAAGCGTCAGCAGGAGGGTCAGAACCGCAATACCCCGCGCAGCGCCAACTCGCTGGGCTCGGGCTTCGTGATCGATCCATCCGGCATCGTCATAACCAACAATCACGTGATTGAAGGTGCGGACGAGATCGAGGTGATCTTCAACGACGGAACGCGGCTCAAGGCGGAACTCAAGGGAACCGACTCCAAGACCGACCTGGCGGTGCTGCAGGTGAAGTCCAGCAAGCCGCTGCCATACGTTGAACTGGGCGAGTCTTCCAAGCTGCGCGTGGGCGACTGGGTGATGGCCATCGGCAACCCGTTCGGCCTTGGCGGCACGGTGACGCTGGGCATTGTTTCGGCGATGAACCGCAACATCAACGCCGGTCCCTACGACGACTTCATCCAGACCGACGCAGCCATCAACCGGGGCAACTCCGGCGGTCCGCTGTTCGACATGAACGGCAAGGTCGTCGGCGTCAACACGGCGATCATCTCGCCAACCGGCGGCTCCATCGGCATCGGTTTCTCGGTGCCGTCAGATACCGTGCGCAACGTGATCGACCAGCTGGTCAAGTTCGGCGAAACCCGGCGCGGCTGGCTTGGCGTCCGCATCCAGAACGTCACCGATGATCTGGCCGAGAGCCTTGGCCTGACGGAAGCCAGGGGTGCGCTCGTTGCCGACGTGACGGCGACCAGCCCGGCCGAAGCCGCAGGCATTCAGGCCGGCGACGTGATCGTGTCGGTGGATGGCAAGGAGATGAAGGACAGCCGTGACCTGTCTCGCGCCGTCGGCAATCTGGCGCCTGATACGAAGGTGACCGT
>JAHEBA010000216.1 GCA_024642465.1 Alphaproteobacteria bacterium | reverse complement strand
CGGCCAGGTAGCTTTGCGCCGCCTCGCGCCAGTTGCCCTGGGCGTAGTAGGCCTCGCCCAGCAGGAACTGCGCGTCGTCCACCAGTTCATGCTCCCTGTGCTGCAGGATGAAGGTGCGGAACCCCGAGACCGCGCCGGTGAAATCGCGCGAGGTGTAACTCGACTTGGCCTGCAAGAACAGCCGGCCCGCCTGATCGTCAACCGCGCCGCCTGCCGTGGTGCTGCCAGCAGCGAGGTTGCCGCCGCCCGCACTGCCGTCCAGCAACGCGGTCTCGACCTTTTCAGGCGCCAGCGGTGCAAGTCCGCCAGCTTGATCGTCCGCCACGATCGGACGGCCTTCGGCATCGAAGCTCGGCTCGGGTTCGGGCTGGTAGGCCTGCGGACCGGACTGAAGCTGGTACTGCGGCTGGCCCGCGCCGGAGGCCACGCTGCCGGGGGCCGGCTGGCCGCCCGCGCCGGGCGGTGGCGGCAGGGTGTTGGACTGTACGCCCTGCACCTGTCTCGGCTGCCAGTCCTGCTGCGGCACCAGCGGCTGCGGCGGCTGGTATTGCGCCTGAGGCTGCTGATACTGCGGCTGTGGCGGCTGTGGCGGCTGGTAGGGCTGCACTTGCGGCTGCTGATACTGCGGCTGCTGATACTGCGGTTGCTGTGGCACGTATGGCGCAGGTGCCTGGTCGTCGCGCAGCACCATGGTGCCCAGGGTTTGCGGTCCGGGCGCAAGCCCGCCGCGCGGCAGTTGGCCGGTTGCGGTATCCTGGCCCTCGATGACGACCGACTGCTGCATCTGGCCATAGTCGGGCGCCACCTGGCCCTGGTTCCACTGCTGCGGCTGCTGCTGCGGCGCAATCACCGCCGCGGTGCGCCGGTTCTTGAACAGCAGTCCCTGGCGTTCGAGTTCGCGCAGCCGGTTCAGCTCGCGTTGCATCTCCATCATCTGCTGCTGCATCGCGCTGACCTGCGCCGAAAGCTGCTGCAATTGCTGCTGGATCTGCACGTCGCCGCCACCGACACCGCCTGCGCCACCCGAGCGCACCTCGTGCTCAAGCCGGATGATCCGGTCATAAAGGGCGTTCCACTGGTCGGATTGCGCCTGTGCACGCTGTGCCGGCAGGCCCGCCAGCATCAGCAAAGACACCGCGAGCGCGCCCTTCAAGGCCGTCATCCTGAATGGTCTGATCATGGTCTCGTGTCCCCAGTTCACCGTGCCGGTCGCACGTCAGCTCGATAACAGGCTTGTACAGGCATTGCACTGATTTCTCAATCGAACCAGCCTGCCCGCAAAATCGGGCAAAATTCGTGACAGCCGCCAGCCGAAACGGACAAACCCCGCGGTGCGTTGCGCATCGCGGGGCCTGGCAAATGCATCGAAGGCAACCGCGCGCCCTTAGCCCGGCGTGGCGCCGCCGGTTATGACGGTTACCGCGCGGCGGTTCTGGGCCCAGCACGATTCGGCATCGCACAGCGCAACCGGGCGTTCCTTGCCATAGGCCAGCGTGGCGATGCGGCTGGCGTTCACGCCTTGCGAGATCAGGAACTCGCGCGTGGCCGTGGCGCGCCGGGCCGACAGGGCGATGTTGTACTCACGCGTGCCGCGCTCGTCCGCATGGCCTTCCACCTGGATGGTGACCTGCGGATACTGGTTCAGCCACTCCGCCTGCCGGCGCAGCGTCTCCATGCCCTCCGGCGTCAGGTTGGTCTGGTCGACCAGGAAGTACACGCGGTCGCCGACGTTGACGATGAAGTCACGTTCGGAACCGGGCGAAACCTGGGTCGCGGAATTCGGGCCGCCCTGCGCAAGCAGGTCGGGCTTTTCGGACTTGGAACAACCGGCAAGCACCAGCATTCCGACAAAGGCCAGCGCAATCTTGCGGCCGGCGGTAAAACGCAGCATCTATCCCACTCCTTGTGGCGTCGTTGTCCACCCGATGCCTGAACACCAGTCCCACCCTGGTATTGCTTCAGGCACCTGAATTTATGCGGGCCAATCAGCCCTTCGAATGGCAGCATTATGGCGCTGCTGCCGTTAACCTTCCAAAACCTTCACCGTCACTTCAGCAGCGGGGACCAGGCGGGGTCTGAGGCAAAGGTCGGTGTCGGTACGGGGCGCTCATTATAGCCCGTCAAATCAACCGAGTAGAGCTTCGGCCCGCCATTCTCTCCTCCCGACTCGCGGAAGAACATGATCACCCGTCCATTGGGAGACCATGTCGGACCCTCATTATGAAAACCTTCGGTTAATATTCTCTCACCAGAACCGTCAGGACGCATCACGCCGATGGAAAAACGCCCGCCCGAGAACCTGGTGAAGGCGATGTTGTCGCCGCGTGGCGACCAGACCGGCGTGGAGTACCGGCCCTGGCCGAACGAGATACGCTGCTGGCCCGAGCCATCGGCGTTCATCACGTAGATCTGCTGGCCGCCGTCACGGTCGCTCTCGAACACGATCTGGCGTCCGTCGGGCGAATAAGAAGGCGCGGTGTCGATGGCCGCTGTATTGGTCAGCTGACGCAGCTGGCGCGTACGCAGGTCCATTTCGTAGATGTTCGAGTTGCTGCCTTCCTGAAGGCTCATGATGACGCGCTGGCCATCCGGCGAGAACCGCGGCGAGAAGCTCATGTTCGGGAACTCGCCCACCACTTCGCGCTGGCGGGTGTCGATGTTGTAGAGATACACCCGCGGCTGGCCGCCCGCATACGACATGTAGGTGATTTCCTGCGAGGTCGGTGAGAACCGCGGCGTCAGCACTAGATCGGAACCATCGGTCAGCGGACGGGCATTGAAGCCGTCCTGGTCCATCACGGTCAGCACCTTCTTGCGCTTGTCCTTCGGCCCACTCTCGGCAATGAACACGATGCGGCTGTCGAAATAGCCGTCTTCGCCGGTCATCGCCTTGTAGATGGCGTCGGAGATCAGATGGCCGATGCGCCGCCAGTTGCGCTCGGTGGTCACGAACTGCAGGCCGACGATCTGGTTCTGGGCGTAAACGTCCCACAACCGGAAATCGGCACGGATGCGCCCGTCGCCCATCGCCGCTGCCTGACCAGTCACCAGCGCGCGCGCCTGGATGGTCTGCCAGTTGACGAAGTTCGGGGCGGCATTGAAGTCCGACACCTGCTCCAGATAGGAGTTCTGCGGCAGCGGCCGGAACAGCCCGGAGCGTTCCAGGTTGGTGCCGATGATGGTGGTGATGTCGACGCCGTACTGCTGCGACTTTTCGTCGGTGCCGGTGAAATTGGGCAAGGCAATCGGAATCGGGTCGACCTGGCCCTTGTTGATGTCCACCTCGAGCACCGCATGGGCCGGCGCCGTCAGTGCCAGCCAGACCAGCATGCCTGCCACAAGCCGCTTCAGCACCGCCGCCGGCGTGCCCGCACCAAAAATCGCCAATGCCATTGAAATCCCCCTGCTCAATTCAGACCGACCATGATGCTCGGATCAAAATGCATTCTGATGTCCGCCCACAGGTGATGGGTCTCCTTGGGCATCTTGTCGTAGGGCTGGCACTGGATCAGTGCGGCCATGGCCGAACTGGC
>JAHEBA010000215.1 GCA_024642465.1 Alphaproteobacteria bacterium | reverse complement strand
CGAAATGTCGCGGCGGCTCAAGCCCTCAAAAACAGGGGCTGCTGGTTCCTATTCCTGCCGCCATACAGCCCAGATCTGAACCCCATAGAGATGGCATTTTCCAAGCTTAAGGCACATCTACACAAGATCGGTGCAAGGACATTCGACCAACTCTTCAACGCCATCGCTGATATCTGTGACATGTTCAGCCCGCAAGAATGCTGGAACTACCTTAAGGCTGCAGGATATGCCTCAAATTGAACGCGAAACGCTTTAGCCCAGTGATATCGATAAGATTACGTCGTCAAATTCGTCGTATGGGAGTTATTGTAGGAGTGGCATGGTGTTTTCAGGGCAGTAGCTTTGGCTTCTTGTCAATTTGCAAGTGCCCAGATAAGGCGAAAGCTGAAGTGTAAGCCCACCTTATAGAGGCGAAGAGAGTACGTAATGTTAAATGCGGCGCATGCGCGGTGGAAGTCCTTCGAAGCGTCATTGGACGATTGGCTTGGCAAAGACATTTCAACAACTGGAAGTCGATTGCGCGCAGTCTTCCACTATTATTTTGTTGATCATGGGGCGCTTCGAATAGGTTGGCACAACCTAGACGAGATCTCGACCGGCGTCTGGAGATCAAATCAACCTTCTAAAGGCCGCCTGAAGAAATATAAAGCAATGGGCATAAAGTCGGTCCTAAATCTTCGTGGCGAAACCGATCGAAGCCCATACCTATTCGAGGAGGAGGCTTGCGGCGAACTCGGTATCGAATTCACGAGCGTTAAGCTATCAGCCCGCAAATTGGCTAGGCGGTCTCGGCTTCTGACTTTGCTTGACACATTTGAAACTTTAGAGAGGCCATTCGTATTGCACTGCAAGTCCGGTGCAGATCGGGCTGGGCTGGCTTCAGCCCTATATCTGCTACACATTGAGGGCTTACCGATTGAGCAGGCCAGAAAGCAGTTGAGTTTCAAATATCTTCATTTGCGCAACACAAAGACGGGTGTCCTAGATTATCTGCTCGAGGCATATGCTTTGGAAATTAAGACGAATCCAATGCCAATTCGTCGATGGCTTGAAGTATGCTACAGGAGGAAGGATCTTCAGAGAGCCTACCGCGCGAATAAAAAAACCACGATCTTCATTAATTGATTTTGCCAAGTAATTGGACTTTACCAAAAATAGAAGCTACAAAGATGTTCTTAATGAAGGTGTCTTCACGGCAATGACTAGTTGTTTAGTCCCGGCATCTGATGGGTTGGATCAAGATTGAATCTTTCTGGCTCGGTTATCCAGATTTTGCAGATGTATTCATAGGGTGTGAGGCCGCTGAGTGTCTTCAATCGACGAGCGAAGTTGTATGCGGCGAGAAAGTCGCTGAGATGCGCACGCAATTGATCGTGGCTGTCGTAGTGAAACCGTTTTACCGTGGCGTCCTTGATGGTGCGGTTCATTCGTTCGACCTGCCCATTCGTCCAGGGATGGCGCACCTTGGTTAGCCGATGCTCGATGCCGTTTTCCGCACAGCGCATGCCAAACATGTGGGTTGAGAAGCTTGCAGTGAGGCCATGCCGATAGCGCGGTGGCAGGGTGAACTGGATGCCATTGTCGGTGAGCACCGTGTGGATTTTGTAGGGCACCGCAACGATCAGGGCTTCGAGGAAGGCTGTGGCCGTCCTGCGGTTCGCTCTGCCCACGAGTTTGATGAAGGCAAATTTGCTGGTTCGGTCTATGGCAACATAGAGATGCAGCTTGCCTTCCGCGGTATGAACTTCGGCCAGATCGATGTGGAAGTAGCCGATTGGATAGCGCTTGAATTTCCTTTTTGCGGGCTTGTCGCCCTCGACATCAGGCAGCCTGCTGATCCCATGCCGCTGCAAACATCTATGCAGCGAAGACCGGGACAGATGCGGGATCGTCGGTTGCAGCGCGTAAAGACAATCATCCAGCGGCAGGAGCGTATGCCGCCGGAAAGCCACGATGATTGCCTCTTCGTCTTTGCTCAAAACAGTTGAGCAAGGCTTGGTCGGCCCGGTCTTGCGATCCTCGACCGTCGCACGCTTGCGCCACTTGAGCACCGTCTTGGGATTTATCCCGTATGTCCGGCTCAACTCAGCGGCCGAAGCTTGCGATCGCTGTATTGCAGCTCGGACGGAGTGCGTGGTCGTGGCGCTGCCGTGACGAATTTGTCCCATAGTGCTTCCTTCCAGTCCTGAGAAAAGATTGCACCATCAAACTGTGGGATCAAACACATGCGATCCGGTCGCTGATCGCAGCCCGCAAGAAGCTGCTTGGACAACGCGTGACCATCGATAATCAGATCCGTGGGCTGGTCGTCGTATTTGGTGTGCGACTACCGCGGGCTCTGTCGCCAGCATTCAAAGACGCGGCGCTGAAGGTCAGCGATGGCGTCCCTGGCCTGCATGCCGCGCTGCGGGGTCTGTTTGCCGCGCGCGAAGCGATATTGACGGCCGTGACTGCCATTGACAGTGATATCAAAGCAATGACCCGTAAATCAAAGACCTGCAGCCGCCTGATGACGGTGCCGGGAGTCGGTCCGATCACGGCGTTGGCCTTTGCCGCAGCTATCGATGATCCGACGCGTTTCAGGCGTTCGCGAGATGTAGGCCCCTATCTCGGGCTGGTTCCCAAACGCCACCAGTCCGGCGAGGTGGATTACACCGGAAGTATCTCCAAGCGTGGGGATTTGCGGGTCCGAACGCTGCTCTATGAAGCCGCAAATGTGATGCTCACGCGATATGCGGCACCGCTGAAGTTGAAATCGTGGGCGCTCGCAATCGGGCAGCGCTCGACAATGAGAAAGGCGCGGGTGGCGCTGGCCAGGCGGCTTGCAATCATCCTGCATGCCATGATGCGCGATCAGACTGACTTCCAGGCCGTATGACCAGACCCTGAACAACCGAGGATTCCTTAATCACAGTTCCCACACGGGAAGACGCCCGAGGGAGGGCGTGGACCATGGCGACGATTTTGTAGCGACAGCGCAGACCACCGATCTGATCGCGGTTTCAACCTTGGCGATCCACACCCAGCCAACCCCATCATGAGCCCGTGAGCTCGAAGAGAACCAAGGCAACCTCAGACGTCAAGAACCGCAAAATGAGAAAGCATATTGACAGATTAGAGAACAATCCGGACTTTGCTGCCATCCATGTTTCGACGGTGTTATCGTCGTCGAACTGGCGCGTATAGAGACGCCCAATCGTGGCACTCGACCATCAGCAGAAGCCGCAGCAAATTTCCGCTTCTATCCCGACTGAAACCGGATGCCATTTGCGCCCTGCTCCCGCCAGCAGCAGGGTTCAGGGTTGGCCGGCACAAACAGCTCAACAAGCGGGATATGGTGGAAAAATCCTAGACCACATGAATGCCGCAATTCGTGGCTATCGTGAATTTCGATCCGCCATTTATGCTGGGCTCGCTGTATGCGACCCGCCAAATCAGAGGGACGGATGGCAGCAAGAAATGGTCCCACATCACCAGGGAATGTTGCGGCGGCTATGCTCGTATGCTTGGCCTCTACATTCGTGGCCAGCACCCAAGTTC
>JAHEBA010000214.1:1928-3563 GCA_024642465.1 Alphaproteobacteria bacterium | reverse complement strand
CGATACCCGGCGACAAGTCCGGATGTCTCCAGTTTGCGAAGGCGTTGCGCGCTCGGCGTCGCCGACAGGTTTATGCGCTTGGCAAGGTCTGCAATGCTGGCCCGGCCATCTTGTTGCAGGGCGTCCAGCAGGTTCAGATCATAGGCGTCAAGTTTCACTATCACGCTCCATTCGGTAATTTGACAGTGAAATACACTTCCCTTGAGCGAAAAGATAGTGAGAACAACTGCCGTTTGCAGCGTATGAAACGGCATCAGCTTTCTGGTGGAGACTACCCATGACCACGCCATCCTTGCCCTCCTTCTCCCGGATTTCGCAGAACCTGTTTGCCGATGAAACCGCGGTTTTACGCGAGCTTGCCGCCGAGGCGCGGCTCGATGGAGACGATGCGCGCAAGACGCAGGAACTGGCGACGAGCCTGGTCAAGCAGGTGCGCAAGGGCCGCAAGCAGAAGGGTGGCGTTGACGAGTTCATGCAGGAATACTCGCTGTCGAGCGAGGAGGGCGTGGTTCTGATGTGCCTTGCCGAGGCGCTGCTTCGCATTCCCGATGATCACACCGCCGACAAGCTGATTGCCGACAAGATTGGCGGGCGCGACTGGGAGAAGCACCTAGGCGCATCGGACTCGCTGTTCGTCAATGCCTCGACCTGGGGACTGATGCTGACAGGCCGGTTCGTTGAACTGGGTGGCGAGGCGGTGAAGAACCCGTCCGGTTACTTTTCGAAGATCGTCAAGCGCTCGGGCGAGCCGGTGGTGCGCCAGGCCATGCGCCACGCCATGAAGATCATGGGCAAGCAGTTCGTGCTGGGCCGCACCATCAGCGAGGCGCTGGATGTCTCCAAGCCGCTCAAGAGCGAGGGCTACCGCTTCAGCTACGACATGCTGGGCGAGGCCGCACGGACCATGAAGGACGCCGAGCGCTACTGGCATTCCTATTCGGACGCGATCAAGGCAATTGCAAAGTCCGATCCGATGGACCGGCCGATCCATGAACTGCCATCGATTTCAGTAAAGCTTTCCGCTTTGCATCCGCGCTACGAGGCCCGCAAGGAATCTCGCGTGATGGATGAGCTTTATCCGCGCATTCTGGCACTATGCGAGCAGGCGAAAGCGGGCGGCATGGCGCTGACCATCGACGCAGAGGAAGTCGACCGGCTGGAGCTGTCGTTCAAGCTGTTCGGGCGGCTGGCGCATGACGCAAAGCTGAAAGGCTGGAATGGTCTCGGGCTGGCTGTGCAGGCCTACTCGCGCCGCGCCATGCCGGCGCTGGAGTGGCTGGCGCAACTGGCGCGTGACAGCGGCAGACGTTTCCCCGTGCGGCTGGTAAAGGGAGCCTACTGGGACACCGAGATCAAGCTGGCGCAGATCGGCGGTTACGAGGACTTTCCGCTGTTCACGCGCAAGGTCTCGACCGACGTGTCCTATCTTGCCTGCGCCAGATACCTGCTGAAGCATCGCGACGCGTTCTATCCGCAGTTCGCCACGCACAATGCTCACACAGTGGCGGCTGTCTCGGTGATGGCGGGCAATGACCGCGAGTTCGAGTTCCAGCGGCTGCATGGCATGGGGCAGGCGCTGTATGACGCCGTGACCAGTGCCGAGGGGCTTGCCCAGCCTTGCCGCATCTATGCGCC
>JAHEBA010000214.1:0-1828 GCA_024642465.1 Alphaproteobacteria bacterium | reverse complement strand
AGGCGCGGGAGAAGTTCTTCGCACCCGAAGACATGCCCGGGCCGACCGGCGAGTTGAACCAGCTTTACCTGCATGGCCGTGGCGTGTTCGCCTGCATCGCGCCGTGGAACTTTCCGCTGGCGATCTTTACGGGGCAAATGGCGGCTGCACTGGCTGCCGGCAACGCGCTACTGGCCAAACCTGCCGAGCAGACGCCGCTGATCGCCTACGAGGCGGTCAAGCTGATGCACCAGGCAGGGGTTCCGGCGCAGGTGCTCTCACTGCTGCCGGGAGATGGCGCGAGAATTGGCGGGACGCTGCTGAAGCACCCGCTGCTGGGCGGTGTGGCCTTCACCGGGTCGACCCAGACCGCGCATATCATCAACCGGGCATTGGCAGCGCGAGGTGGCGCCATCCTGCCGTTGATCGCCGAAACCGGCGGCATTAACGCCATGATCGTGGACTCGTCCGCACTGCCTGAGCAGGCGGTGCGCGACCTGATCATGTCGGCGTTCGACAGCGCAGGGCAGCGGTGTTCGGCAGCGCGCATCCTGTTCGTGCAGGAAGAGGCAGCGAAGCGGACCATCGACATGCTGGCGGGTGCGGCGGCGGAACTGAAAGTGGGCGATCCGCTGGACTTCTCGACGGATGTCGGACCGGTTATCGACGAGGAAGCGCGCGAACGGCTCGAGGCTCACAAGGTGCGCATGGCCCGGGAGGCCAAGCCGCTGATCGACCTGGCGATGCCAGCCGAGTGCAAGGCAGGTACGTTCGTCACGCCGGCGATCTACGAGTTGGCATCCATCGAACCGTTGAAGGAAGAGGTGTTCGGGCCGTGCCTGCACGTGGTGCGCTACAAGGCGGACAGGCTGGACAAGGTGTGCGAGGCGCTGAACGCAACAGGTTACGGCCTGACGCTGGGCGTACACTCGAGGATCGAGGATACCATAGAGCAGGTGGCGCGCTCGGTGCGCGTCGGCAACATGTACGTCAATCGCAACCAGATCGGCGCCATCGTCGGCTCGCAGCCGTTTGGCGGCGAGGGACTGTCTGGCACGGGGCCAAAGGCGGGCGGCCCGCACTATCTCTACCGCTTCGCGGCTGAGCGGGTCCTGTCGGTGGACACCACGGCGTCCGGCGGCAATGCGGCGCTGATGAGCATGGAGGTGGAGCGGTGATCACTCGGACAGGTGCCGCTTCACCGCCTCGATCATCCTGAAATTCAGCGCGCCGACGTCCGGGTCCTGCGCCTTGGGCCGGGATGACAGCTTGGCGACGACGATGCGTTCATGCGGCAGCACCCACAGGTTCTGGCCGTGAATGCCGCTGCCGAAGACCATCGGCCGCTCTCCGCGCAGCACGTACCACTTGTTGCGGTAATGCATGTCGCGGCCTGCGAAACAGTCGGCGAAATCGCCATCTTTCCACGCTTGCGGGTCACCGCCGTGGAGCAGGTCGTCGATCCATTCCTGCGCAATGACCTGCGTGGTGCCCGCCATGCCGCGGTCGACGATCAGCTGGCCGGCGCGGGCAAGGTCGCGCAGAGTGACGCACATGCCGCCCGCCGCGCGCGGCGCCCCAAGCCGGTCGACGGTGATGTAGGCGGACGAGCCCGCGCCCATCGGCTGCCACAGGTGTTCGGACATCAGGTCCGCATAGCGGGTGCCGGCCGCGCGCTCGATGATCCAGGCGGCGAGGTCGGTATTCGGCGAGACGTAGTGGAAGCGGCCTTCGTGCGGGCCGTCCTGTTGCATCAACCGGGAAAAGAACGAGCGCAGGTCGGAAGGGCTTTCTCCCGGTCGCAGCGGGTTCCAGCCGGTGGACTTGCGGTACTCGACGATTGCGCCCG
>JAHEBA010000076.1 GCA_024642465.1 Alphaproteobacteria bacterium | reverse complement strand
TATTCCCTGATCAGCACCATCACCAGGAAGGTGAACATCAGGATGTAGGTGAAGGTGTTGACGGTACTTGAATAGACCGCCGACATGTTGTGGGCATTGAGTCCGAACACCAGGTCGAATGCCGTGCACAGGACCAGCAGCCCGGACAGGAACATTGCAAACGGCGCATAGTTCGAGCTTGCCGAACGGTGCCTGAAGACGAAGTAGGCAAACACCGCCAGTATCAGGAACGCCATCAGCGAGAGCTTGTTGTTCGCCACAGGCGGGGCCAGCAGGCAGCTCACCCCGACTATCTCGCGAACGCAATCGATGCCGTAAAACTGCCGCGACAGCCGCACAAGCCCCATGTCGCTGAGCGTGGCCACGACGCCCGTGGTGGCAACGTAGGTAATGCCAAGGAGGATCCGCGACAGGTTAAGCCGCATGGCGCAGACCCTCCTGCTCGCTTGCGACCAGAGTACCGCTGCCGGCAACAATACCCCTGAGTTTGAGCTGTCGCGCCACCACGCACACAGCGTGGCGCTGGGGCTGACCGGCCACCAGGAACCGGCTGGACGCAAGCTGCCCCTTGACAACCACGTCCGACATGAACACGCAACCCTCAGGCGCATCGAGGTCGCCGTTGACGACCACCGGACCAAGAAACACGACCGGACCGGCGAGCTTCATCGAGCCGTAGACCTTTACTGCCCCATGAACCGTCACCTGACCGCCAATCAAGATGTCCCCGCCGCAAACGATGTTCTCGGTAATGATAGAGTTGCCTGCTATGGAGTTGGTTGACCGGTTGCCCATCCGACGCGCCTGATCAGGGTTGTAGCGGCGGAACGAGAAGGCCTGCTGGGCGATGGCCGGCATTGGCTGCATGTTGAAGCGGTAGGACATGCCAGAGACCCTAGTGACCTGCGTATCGGGTGATACTATCTCGACATCTCCGTTGGCCAGCAGGCCGTCCGCCTCGATGCGCGCTGCCTGCACGCGCAAGTTTTCCCGCGCAACGATGAAACGCGAATGGATGCCCGCCGCTCCCGAAACCGAGACGTCGGCTCCATAGACATAGGGCACTTCGCCAACCCGCTCGAGCGTGACGTCGTGGGCAGATATGACGGAGACCTCCTCATCCGGTGACTGGGTCCGGAACCTGATGTTCGTCATGGCGATGGCGACATTCAACAACCGGTCCGCCAACTGGAACTTGGCAAGTTGAACCAGTGCGTCCGGCCGGTTTGCTCCGATGCTGGATGGCAGTTTCGCCAGCTGCCGCTTCAGGAACTGGTGGTGGAACTCCGGATTGAAGCAAACCGGATCATCGATATTGAACACCAGCATCGTGTCGCGGTCGCCGTACCGCCGGCGGTACACTGCATAGATCAGCAACACCGTCCCCATTAGGCACAGGATGTAAAGCGCGGGTTGCACGATGGCGGTTGCGTTCTGCATGGCCACATCCTCAAGGAGTTCGGAACCGCACGGTCTTGTCCCACAACAGCCGGCTGCCGGCGAGCTTGTGGTAGACGTTCATGTAGAACGCCGACACGGCGGCCAGCATGGATATGCTGGACGAGATGAAGATGAACGGCAGCGACAGCACCGACTCGGTCTGGCCATCCTTGTATGCCCCGACCATGATCTGGAAATAGGGTGAGAAGTTTCCGAAGCCGATCATGAAGGAAACGGCGGGAACAACCGACAGGTTGAACGGTGGATAGGCAAAGAACAGCGGATAGAACAACGAAAGCACCAGACAGAGTAGCGAAAGCACCGGGAACACGTAGAACAGCAGCACCAGGGCGGCGTCGAATCTGCGGATCAATGGCTGGCGGGTGCAGGCCAGCACCTTGAAGAAATAGCGAAACAGGCACTCATTGTGCCCGTAGGCCCAGCGGCGCACCTGCTTCATGCGGGTCGGCCACTGTTCCGGGCTCTCCTCGTAGCAGGCTGCATGATTCAGGTATTCCACCGTCCAGCCGTTCAGAAACAGGCGGTAAGTGAGATCGGTATCCTCCGCCAGCACGTCCTTGCGCCAGCCGCCAACCTGGTTGAGCGCGGCGAGCCGAACCGCGCCACAGGTACCACCGAACTGGGGCAGGAAATTGAGTAGCGACCGCGCCTGTTGGTCGACCACGTAACCGCCACGGCGCTCCAGGTCGATCAATCGGGTCAGCAAGTTCGCGTTGGTGTTGTAGGGTACAACCCGGCCCATGGTGGCACCGATTTCCGGGTCCAGGAAGGGAGCCACAAGCTTCTTTATCAGCGATGGTTCGGGCAGGTAATCCGCATCGAAGAAGACCACGACCTCGCTGTTCAGCTGGGCAATCACCTCCTTGATGGCAGCAGGCTTGCCCGGTTCGGCATCGGCTGCGCGATTGTAGGTCTGGAACCGTCGATCGCGCGCTGCCCAGCTTGCGGCGATCTGCCCGGTCGCGTCCTTCGACCGATCATTGATGACCATGAAGGTGATCCGCTCAACCGGATAGTCGATCTTCGACATGGCCTCCAGACAACCGCCGATTACCTTCTCCTCGTTGTGCGCGGGAATGAGGATGGTAACCGTCGGCCACTCCGACAATTCCAGCTCGGCATAGGCCGAGCGCCTGTTGGTGAACAGCATGAACAGCGACAGGACCAGTTGGCGCATCACGAACAGCGCAGTGACGAGCGTGGTGAGCGCGAACACGCCCAGGAACAGGGCCGCTCCCAGCAACTCGCCAATGTTCGAAAACGCACTCACCCGTTAGCTCTTTCCCATCCGGTGCTCTGATATCGGCCCCGTCAGAACGTGTACTTGATGCCCGCAAACCCGCCAGCTTGATCGTAGAAATCAGTCCACAAGTACTCGCCGCGCACGAATACCTCGACATCGGGCGACAGGTACATGGAAGCAGACGGCCGGATGCCGGCATAGTCGTTGCGAACGCCGATAGATGCCAGGCCAAGCTCATTGTCATAGGCCGACGAGCCAACCACTCCGCCAATACCCACTGACATGTAGCGCGGTCGCACACGCATCAGAGAGGCCGCGGCCTCCCAGCCGACATTGTCTCCCGGTGTCACGTAGTTGACAGATCCGGTGACGCTCCCAACCAGGTAAGAGCCGTCCTGTAACGGCGCGAAGTACTTGTTGACGGTGGCCTGACCCTGCACCTCTTCAACGCCATTGCGGTAGCTGCGGTAGATCACTTCGGGAATGAATACCACGCCGGCTTGTGACCCGAAATCCACGGTCGCACTGCCATTGAGGTAGAGTTCCGGCAGTATGCCGTCATTCTCGCTGCTGCTGCCTGCCATCAACTTCAGGCGGGTTGACGGGGTAATGGCATATGACACGCCTGCCGCAAAGAACGCGGCGTGTTCTTCGCGTTGCACATAGGAAGTATCCACGTGCACGCCAAAGCCGCCATCTTCATAAAGGCTACCCTGAAGCGCCACGAAGGCGCGGTCGCTGTAGCCATTGTCCACCGCATATGCACCGCCACTGACCTGGACATCACCCTTGAGTCCGAGGGGCGCGGGAACGACCGGCGCCTGTTCAATCTCCTCCGGCGGCGGCATCAGGTCGGCGGCAAGGGCCGGCTGAGCAGCGCTTGCCATCAGGCTGGCTATCGTGAGCGCAAGCACACTCAATCGAGGGGAGTTCATGTTTCATCCATCGGCAATAGAGGGGTCTGCTCCCCCCTTTTGTACGGTGATGGGCTGAAAGTTTGGTTAATGAACCCCTTAGGCTGTCAGGTGCTCCATTCCTGCTGAGGCGCGTCAGCCACCTGATGCGCCCCGTTTCCGGCTTGCGGGCGCCGGTGCCTTTGGGCGCAACCATTCAGGTAACGGCCCTTCATCATTGGACCAGTCAACATTGCCCACAAGCTGCACCAGCCTGCCGACAAGCTGTCTGATCTGCCCCTCTTGATCTGCGGTGAATTCCCCGCCAGAGGACTTGTACCGTTCAAGGATCACAAGATCGTCGCGAAGCGATAACAACGCTTCGTCTTCTTCTGCCATGTAGTTCAGCCGTGACATGGACTCTCTCCCTGTAGGTCCAGCGCGCCGTATTTCGGCTTGACCCCCTGCGCATGATCAGTCTGAAGCGTACTGTTTGATCTTGAACGCGCGCGCAATAGCACCATCATCGACAGCTTGCCATCCGCCAACGTAAGACAGGTCGTGAGGAAAGGGTAGGATGCCGGTCGCCGCCATACACCAAAGGCGCCATCTGCACATTCCGGATGCAGACTACGGGGATTATGGAGTAGAATTGGGGTAGTCGGGAGGCGGCAAGCCATGCGGGCGTTGATTGTGATAGCGGCAGTGGCTGATCTGGCGCTGGGCGCGTTGCTTGTCGCCGTCTCCGGCTTTGTCCTGCAAGGTGTCAACGACACCGGGCCAATGATGCCCGAAGCAATATTTTATGTGCTGATGATACTCTGGTGCCTGGCTGCGCCCGTTGTTGCGTGGCTTGCCCGGGACGGGTATTCTGCGCAGACGCGCCTCGGCATTGTCGTGTCACCGCTGGCGATGGCGGCTGCGCTGCTGCTGGTCAGCCCTGGCTAGGATGGCGTTATCCACAGACCCGCCCGCAACTTGGCAATGCTGCTTGGCTGTCGCATCTGCATGAGGAATAGTTGAGCCATGGGCGATGGACGGGGTGGCAGGCTTCCATGTCAAACAGACTGACCTTGTGCGAGGCAGCAAGGCAAAGCGGGATCGGGCTGCATGAGCTGATGAAGTCCATCAGGTCAGGGGAATTGGCAGCATCCAAATGCCCGAAAGATGGTTTCACGGTCACGTCGCGTGACCTTGATCGCTATTTCGCTTCCCGTCTGCGAGATGCCGGTGCCCGGATAACACCGAAATCGCTCCCGCCAGTTCACAGTACAAAGCCGTCAACAGGATCGATCAGCCGGGTGCGAACCGCGTTTGGCGGAACGCCGCCACCTGCGCCGAAGCCGCCCGAACCAAAGCCCGTTCTGCGCCCTGCCCGTAACCTTGAAGACTGGTGCGACGGTTACCTGGACGAGTTACGCAAGGTTGACTGGTACCTGCGCAAGCTCGAAGCCGATGCCAGGTGGCTGAATGAGAAACTCAACGGCCGTTGAACTCGGGAAAAATCGCTTAGCCTTCCATTAACCAACTCGTTCGTAGACTGGCTGCCGGGATGGAGGACGCGTGAATGGCTAATTCCGCAGCAGTTCTGGAACGGGCTGGCTTGGGCATTCTTGCAGACAACGACGATGGTCCCGGCGCCGGGCCTGTCACCACAACAGCGCCGGCACCGCACCCAAGTCAGGCGGCTCCAGTACCAGCCCGTCAATCCGATGACTTCGAACGCTTCCTCGTCGACCTCAAGCAGGAGGTCGAACAGCCGCTGATCTCGGCGATGGTGCAGGCGCTTAGATCCACACTGTCCAGGCTGGCGCGGACAGGGGCACGTTGACGCTGATCAAGGCAGGAAACATTATTCTGGCTTATCTTTTTACTATTATGAAACCATTCTCCCCGTTACTTAGCCCCGGTTTGGCAATTGCCCTGCTCGCCTTGCTCCCTGCAATGGAGGCGCAGGCGGCAAACGATGCCGAAAAAGGCAAGGTGTTTGTCGAGAGCAATTGTGCACGCTGTCATGCCATCGGTCTCGACGATGACAGCCACTTACCCGAGGCCCCGCCACTTCGAACGCTGCACAACCGTTACCCGATCGACAGTCTGAGCGAGGCGTTTGCGGAAGGCATTGTAACCGGTCATCCGCAGATGCCGGAGTTCCAGCTCGATATCGATACGATTTCGGACATGCTGGCCTACATCAAGAGCCTGTCGGGAACCGGGCAATAATCCACCCAGGAAAAAACGGCTTCAGGTGCAGGCACTCAGGCCCTCCAAAACCTCGTACGGCGCGGTCCCGTTAACATTGACAATCAGACCAGAGGGGGCGGACCAGCGTGTGGCTTGTTTTGCATTAGTTCAATTTAAAGTTGCATTCTCAATTTGAACTACCGGTTCTTGATCGACCCTTCAAAAGGAAGCCTTCGCGTCGGTTCCGGCCAGCGCCGGGCGTGGCAAATGACAAAGCTGCCTCGGGCCCCGCCTGGTCCAGCCAGGCCAACAACCCGGCGGGGTTGGCGGCTTTGACTCGACCGAATTCAGTTTCCTGCTATCTCTGTCCGGCCGCAGGACTGCTGTGCCTGGCAGCGCAAGATCTCCAGCACCAGCATCCGGCGTCGCCCGGCCGCCCGTCGTTGATAGCCTGACAGGCTCGATAGCCTACGGGTGATGCTGTCGAGATTCTCGTGTCGCGCCAGGCAGGACGTGCCGGCCGCGGTCGAAACCTCTGGCATGTGATCGCTGTTGCCGTTTCCATTGCGACCTGACAAGCCAGGTCCCGGTCCAGACCCTGCATCAAGAACTGCAGTCTCGAGCAGTTCCTGCCGCAGGGTCTCCCATGCCAGGCGAATGTCCTCGATATGCGCCTGCGTTTCAGCGAGGTCATCGAGACAGCCTGAAGCCTCTCCCGCCATGGAATCCGATGCATAGGCGTCGCGCAACTGCTGCGCCCGGGCTGACGGTCTGCACGACCGCCCAACCCGGGTGAACAGGCCATGGGTGCGGGCATTGAGGCGGGCTCCGAGACGGTCTGTACCCGGAGACCGCCTGTTGGTGTTGCGCGCTTTCATAGGAGACCCGATGCCATGGTATTTGCAGCTGGCTGGCAGGCCGATGACGCGTTGGACCGAGCCGTGTTGGTCGATGCTGAACTGACCGAGACCGTGTCCACACCCGAACTGTTGGCTCGCGCCATGCCGACCTCCGCCAGGACGGGGCCGGGCCTGTCCGCAGCAGCCGCACTGCCGCCGGCTGAAGAGCTGGATGCAACCAGGTTGGAGGTCATGCTCGTGTTGGCGTCCGGCCGGCCTGTCAGACTTTCGGCAGCCTTCGGGCACGGGATCTGCGCTATGGCCTCATTGCTTCGCTGCTGCAACAGCATCGCCTTTGCCTGGCCGATGAACACATAGTCCTTGAACAGGGCCTGTCGCTGCCGTTCGCACAGATGGGTCATTTGCTCAAGCCGGCTGTAACTTGCCATTACCGTGTCGATGGCAAGGGCATGCAACCCAGCCCAGGAGAGCTGCTTCATATCCATCAGCACGTTCTCAATTACCTCGGCTGCTGCCTGGTCACCCGCCAAGGCATTCAGGATCATGACGATAGCCATTGCCTTTGCATCGCCGAGGGTCTCAATCTTCAAGTCATCGAAGCGTTTGTTCGCGAACAGGATGGCCGACAACTCCTCGCTGCCGACCTCAATCAGGGCCCGTTGCACAAGCTCGACCTGTGCCTGTCGCAAACGCCGGATCTGCCAGGTGTTATAGACCACATCCTCGATGAACTGGGCCTCAAGCACGCTTTCGGGCTTGAGTTCGTTGAACAGTTCGCGCCGCAGCATCCGGTAATGCTCGTTGGGCTCCGTTGACAGCACCGGCGGGCTGGCAAGGTAGGCAAGATAGCGGTCGAGGTAACCGGCACTGGACATGGGGTCCAAGCCCGATTGATCTGATATGGTTTGTTTTGGATGGTTGCTATTCATATGATTTCCTTCAGTTGTTTTCGGCAATAGGCCGCACAGAAAGATCTGACGCCCTGCCTGACATTGGTATTTAGGGATCTCGACGGTTCCAACATCCGTCTCGCTCACGAATGCGTTGCCAAACGCATCCATTTGCCGTTTTGCATACCGCAAACCGGGGCTGACAGCCGGTATCGCCGTCTGATGGCACGGTCCACAAGGAGGTCGGATCGGCCGAGCAGGCGCCTGCAGCAATGACCTCGATGCACGCGGCGCTTTCACAAGGGCACAGACTCAGGACTGGTCGCTCGCTAGGTAGGCGCGGCATCGCCTTGTAACGGGCAAAGGCCTTCTCGATGGGGGTGAAGTCCGGATTAATGTGAGGAAGGAACAGAAAGCTGGCGCCGACTGCCTCGATTAGGTCACGCGCCGTGGTGGGCCTGCAGAGGTGGACTTGGACAAGTGTTGAATGGCAACGCCAGAAGAACCAGCCAACCCCCTGCCCGTCCCGAGGCAGTCACCGCAAGGGGCAGTCTCCATGCCCGTTGCCATGCTCGCAAAGTTGGAAGTTAACCTGCAAAAATTTCGCATAATACTTTATATAAAGGTGGACAAAACTCGTCGACAATCCAAGTCAATTTCTGAAAAAATTCCAATGCAGACGTTCACTTACTCGCAATGTTAACAGGTGATTTAACACCACCACCACACAGCGATGTAGTAAACAAATCCTCAAGTTGGCTCTTCACCGGCCAGCTCGGACCCGGCAACCGGTCCTATGCAGTCTTGAGGGAGAAAGACACCATGTTCCACGCAGCAGCAACCCCGACGATCACGCCGTGGCAGCGATTGGCCAACGAACGACTTGAAGTCGCAAACAGGCTGGCCCGGATATGCGCTATCCTCGTCGCGGTAATGGTCGCACTGGGCCTGAACACATTTTCGGCCATGTCGGAGCAGTCACAGTTGTGTTCCAGCCTTGTGGAGGCTCACTCCAGCATGGACCAGTACATGGCGCAAAAGCTGCCAACCAATAAGATCGTAAAGAAGTTCTGCTCGTGAACACAACGCAAACTGCTCAATCCGGTCGATAGACTGAGTGGTCGTGCCAATTCTGGCTGCCGTTTACTGAACCTCTTTACTGACAAAGCGCATTCGGCTGGTCGAGGCCGGCAGGTGGTTCTAACATCGTCATCAGACAAGGTCGCCCCTTGCACACGCATACCCCTGCAAAAGACCTTGCAGAAGGCCGTCGGCCCCCCTCCCCGGCGGCCTTCGACGTCTCAGGTTGCAGACCCAATTCAGACGTTCTGCCGTCCCTGGAGTTCAACGGCCAAATGCCACGCGAATGTCACTGTTTGCCCATCTGGTGCTCAAACTCCGGTGCTACCTATTCCTCAAAAGAAAAGTCTGCGAGGAGACCGTTCCATGAATAGCATCCAATCTTTGAGCTTGTCCGCCCGCCTGTTGGCTTTCTCACTCCTCATCTCGCTGGCCCTTGGAACGCTGACGGCAGCCGCCACCATACTTTAGGCGGGTGTGTTCCCTGCCGGAGTGGGGGCGTTTCCAATTGCCATGGTTTGGATAGTGGTGGTGCCGCTGTGGCTAACATACCTGGTTCATAAGGCCGACAAACTGGATGCGGCCTTTGACGAGCTGCATGACTGGAACCCCATCGGCATTCGTCACGACCGTGTCCTGAAGCAGTGGGCTAAGGACGAACTCGGACTTGCCACACGCTCAGCCCAAGCATGCAAATGCCGCCTACAATGACGCCTACACTGTTCGCAGCCAGGTCAATAATGTCGAGTGAACGACCCACCGAGGGCTGTATGAACTCCACGATTACTCCCAGGCAGACGATTGACACCATGACCAGCCCGGCATGTCGGAGCGTCTCGCCCCAGCTTGACAAGGCGAAGAACGTCAGTAGCGCGTAAGCCCCAATATGCTGATACAAGTCACCACGCTGATAGAAATGCTCCGGTAGCGGTTCATCAGATTGAATCGGCAAGAGAGAGCCAATGACAATGATACCCCCCAGCGCAATGGCATAGATGTCTGGTCGCCAAAGCCACCTGATCGGTTTCGCCGTGGCTCCCATGTCTGACTCCCTTGCTCACTTCACCGTTGATGCGACCAGTGGAAGTCGCACATATCTACACATCGGTACAGCGACGATATGCCCGCACCTTCTTTTTAACGTCGCTCCACAAATCCTGTGGTGCTCAGGTGTTATACCTAAAATTATAACTACTCCGAGGTGTGCTGAACTGGAACGATGGTCCCCTCTGGCACACTCCAATGCGGCGGAGGAGAGGCCAGAGGGGTGAGCCGCATGTGAGGGTTTAACTCAGCACGCAACTGGACCTAACGGAAAGCAAATTCCATGCCAGCTAGCCTCTCTTGACGAAAGGACAAAATGGACGCTCCCCCGAAACTTCAAGTCTGTGATTGTTTGCCGTCAGGCAGCCAATGCTTTGGCAAACTTGTTGCATACAAACTTGTACGTGATCCTTTGAGATCGGTTGATGGGCGTTGTGTGCCGCATTGACCGACTTAAACCGGTCACTCACCGGATCATCCCGAAGGTGATTTGCATGGCAAACGACAAAAAGTCCAAAACGGCAAGCAATCCCACCCAGTGTGTGGCTGCAACGGCAAGCGAGGCACGAGAATATTCGCCGGCTCCGTTAAAGGTAGATAAGCCGCAGAAAAATCCCACCAATCCGGTGGATATCAACTACGCGAAACGCTTCTTGCCCTAAAGGCAAACTGGTGGCACAGAGCCGCGCCGCAAGCTCGGTCGATTTGGTAAGATCCAAACACCATTCTTTATGTCATGATCTCCACCCGTTGAGATGCGCCCTGTGGAGATCTAGTCATGATCGTTCGCACCCTTGAGTCCCTGAAGGCAGAAGGTCGATATCGGGAGAAGCCGGGCATATGGAGCAGTGCAAGGTATCTACTCAGGCAGGATCATGTTGGCTTCACCCTCACTCAAACCACCTTAGCTGCTGGGAGCAGACAGGTGATGGAATACAAGAACCATATCGAGGCGAACTTGGTGATCGAGGGCGAGGGGATGCTCACTGATATTGCTTCAGGACAGGTTCATACTCTTCATCCGGGTGATATGTACGCCTTAGATAAACACGACAGGCATGAGCTGGAGGCAATCACCGATATGCGCCTGGTGTGCGTGTTCACTCCTGCTCTTCTAGGGCCTGAGACACACGACGAGGATGGTTCGTATCCTGTATTGTAGCCACAGCTAGCCAGGCGGACGATAACTGCAGGCACCGATAGACATGCTTGATGACGATGACGAACCCGCACTCGTGATCATCCCTCTGTCCACGCGGATTGAGAACGAGAACACCTTCGTGGATATCGAAATCTACCGTCTCGAAGATCAGGACTTCTGGACGCTTGAGGTGGTTGACGAACTAGGTGGATCGACTGTCTGGGAAGATGAATTTCATTCAGACGAGGTGGCACTCAAGGCGGTCCTCTCAGTCATCGAGCAAGACGGCTTGGAAAGCTTCATGCTGGAGGAAGATGAAGAGGACCGCCCCTCGATCCACTGACATTAGAAATTGGCATCTTTGCCTTACGTAAACCGCCCCAACTCATCTGAAATCGAAGAACCTCACCAATAAACATTTAATGGTTTCATCGAGCCTCTCTTAATCATCCTGCTTAGATTTTCATTAACCGACAGGCGGTGCATGCTATCTCCCTACTCAGGACGGCTTGGCGGCTTTCTCGGGGGATTGCCCGATGTCGAACCGACAAATTGCAGCGCTGAAGCGTCTCGTCAGTCATTTGACACACACTGAGCCTCTGGTGGGAATCACCAACTGTGATGCGGCAGTGGATGGCACGCTCGCAAGCAGAGTGGTGGAGCACGGTGACGATGCTGGAATTGGCGAGGCCGGATCCGCTCTGGATATTCCTGGGTCACGCCCTGAACTTCCTGCCACGCGAGATGCCGTAGCCTGTTTCCGCTCGTCTACAAGGGCACTGTTCCAACTCGGCTTTTCGTGGGATCTGCTGGTTGACATGATGGTTCGCGTCAAGTTCGAGGATTTCGTGCATCCATTCGTGGATCGTGACTGATCCAAGCTGGATAGCCGCTCACGATGTGGCGATTGAATGAGCTGGCAAAGCTTCGAATGGGCGCGCGTATTCGGACAAAAATGTCCGTCTTTAATGCAGTCCAGGCAGCCGCCGAAATTGGTGGCACGTCCCGAAAACGAAAAGTTTACCTCGCTCCGGCATGCTGGATGGAGTCGTTTTTCGCTTTGGAAAAAGTCAGAGGATGAGCGGAAAACACAGGCACAGTTCGGAGCAGGGACTCACTGGATTGCTCAGGGACATTTCCTCGGCCGAGAAAAGTGTTCGTATTATCCTGTTGAGCCTGATGGTTGTTGCGCTGGTAGCTTTGGCGTTTGGCGCAGTGTGGGAGAACTAGCCCGGTGCCTGTACACGGGTGCGGCTGGTTCAGTTTGGAGAGGCAAGATGATGTTACCACCGTTGCCCGGCTACGGGGATGAGTACTTTGAAAAGGCCCATTCACAGTTCTTTCGCGTCGTGTGGACAATTATCTTTATGGCACTGGCGATCGGATTGTTTGGTGACTTTTTCTATGGAACAGCCGAGGCGGGAGTGTTTCCTCGCGCCCTGTTCTGGATCGTAATTGCGCCCCTTTGGCTGACATACCTGGTTCATAAGGCCAACGAACTGGACGCAATATTTGACGAGTTGCACGACCAGAATCGCAGCTCAAGCTATCACGACTGTGGCTTGATGCCGCGAGGCTAACGGCGAGTTCGGACTTGCCAGACACTCAGGCAGAGCATCCAAATGCCACCGATGATGACGCCCGCACTGTTGGCAGCGAGGTCAACGGCGTCGAGGGAACGACCGACCCAAGGCTGTATGAACTCCAGGACTGCCCCCAGGCAGACGATTGACACCATGACCAGACCAGCACGCCGGAGCGTCTCGCCCCAGCTTAACAAGGCGAAGACCGTCAGCAGCGCGTAAGCGCCAATATGCTGGTACAAATCTCCACGCTGTTAGAAATGCTCCGGCAAGGGCTCATCGGATCGAATGGGCAAAAGAGAGCCCATGACGATGATCGAGCAGAGCACAATGGGCACAGATGTCTGGTCGCCAAAGCCACCTGATCGGTTTCGCTAGCATGACAGGGACAGAATAACCCTTGGAAGCGCCTGCCCCTGAGACTTAAATCTTGTTACTCGGTCCGCTTGCGGCCCAGCCCGATCTTCTTTGCCATCGCAGAACGCCGTTCGGCATACTCGGGGGCCACCATCGGATAGTTGGGTGGCAGATTGAAGCGGTCCCGGTAGGCTTGCGGACTGAGTTGATGAGATGTATTCAGGTGCCGCTTCAGGGTCTTCTGCTTTGCCCCGCAGGCCAGGCACACCAGGTGGTCAGGTTTGATCGACGACTTCACCGGAACAACCGGTTCATAGTCAGGGGTCACAGGTTGCGTCGCCTGGGTATCTGCCTCGACCAGGGCCCTGTGAACCGAGTGGATCAGGCCGGGGATATTGTCAGCCTGCATAGCATTATTCGACAGATACGCCGATACGATGTCTGCCGTAAGTGCGATCCTGTCATTGTCCTGGTCCATTTCGCGCCCTCCCAGCTACAGATCCACGTGAATAACGCTAACAAGCATAGACTACGCCCCACCTGAAAAGAAGCACGCAGGCGTCATCATCAACATCGCAATTCCACCGGACTGGTAGTGGGCAGACCGTAAGGTCAGGTACTGGCGGAGCACCCGGGCAGCCGGGACAGCCCTGCCGGTTCAAAATGCTGGCGGCGGTCAGATCAGTTCGGCGGACGATTACGTGATCAGTAGACCGAGCGC
>JAHEBA010000075.1 GCA_024642465.1 Alphaproteobacteria bacterium | reverse complement strand
ATCGCGGGCAGCCAATGGTCGACCCGCAAGTACATGAACATGGCGCCGCTCTATGCGGAGCAGACCTCAACCCACGGAGCCGTCGCCTGACAAAATGTGCGAAAGATTCTGGACACTACCGCCTTGAGCCGGGCAAAGGCCTTTTCGATTGGATTGAAGTCCGGGCCGGTTGGCAGATCTGCAACCGAGGTTCTCTTCTTCCATTTGGCGACGGTCTTCTGATTGATGCCGTAGCGCTGGGACAGGGCCCTCAGGCTCTCTTGACTATTCTGTATTGCTCGACGGATCGCCTCTGTCGTTGTGGCGCTGCCATGTAGAACCTGGCCCATAGTGCATCCCTCCATTCCTGAGTGAAGATTGCACCATCAAAACCTGGGATCAAACACCTAATCTACTAGCTCGGGTTGAGTGCGCCAAGACCTCGCGCATGTTTATGGGCCTGTCCGCTCGCGCGCCTTAACTTGGCCAAAAGCTCCCGAAGCTTGCGCCACTCTTGATCGCTAATCGCCATCTTGCCGCTCTTCCCATAGCGGGCTTCTCCAATTCTCACTAGCAACCTCCGAAACTCAGAATTTCTGCGGGGGTCTGGTGCCGACGTCTTTGAAACCCAGGCATCCAAGGCCATGCAAAACGCTGCATAGTCGCGGCTAGCGATTGCTGTCCGCAGCTGCCGGTAGGCCCAGATCTCCGAGCGACGCCATCGTTGGTGTTGCCTGCGAAACCATCCAAAAATGGCACGCTCCCAGGGCCTGATACCAAACCAGTACAACAGTCCGCCAAAGAGAGTGAACGCGGCGATAGCGGTCAGAAATATCCCTATGATCTGCGAAGTTTTGCCACCTGTATGCGCCCCGATTACATCTATTGCGAACCCGTCCAGACGAGCTTCCTCTACTTTCCCGCTCAAAAGATTGTACCAGCTCAGCGATACGGAGGGGACGAGCACCTGTCCGCCGCTCGTTGCGACAAAGGTCATCCGCTCTAATCTTGATCCACCAATAACACCGGCATTATCAATCTCTTCCACAAAAGGCTCGTCCGCATATGCGTCGACACTTTCAAATTCAACGGGTGGAGCTAGACTGGGCAGGAACATCGGGGAAATACCATTCACAGTCGCCTTTATTACCCATGAAAAGCTATCCCCAGGCCGCAAGTTGGTTGTTTCTCCAGAAATATCTTGTGTCAGTTCAAGTCGTTCTGCCGCAATAAACGGGTCAAGTTCTTTTGCCGCCTTGGGTACTACTGCAAAAACGGTTAACGGCACTATTTTGAGATTAGCTTTGACAGGTTTGTTGGTTGCCGGATCGGCATAAGTCACGATGACATCATTCGCAGGTATGGAAAGCCTGCCAGGCACCATTGGCGTTATCAAATAGCGCCTCGAGACCCCGGACCAAGTTTGACCGGATATCTGGTTGCTGGTTGCGTTGGTCGATCTACCAACAAGACGAACCAGCAGATTAGGCGCTTCGAGACTTGGCCAGACTGGCGGTTCTGGCATGTAGGTCGGCACCAAGACAGTTAGTCGAAGGCTCAATGTTTGACCGGGAATTGTCTCGGTGTGCTCGAAAGTTACTTCAAGAATTGGCTCTGGAGCCTGTTGAGTTCCTTGGGCAACGGCCTGCGTCGACAATACGATTGCAAAAATTGCTAACAACAAGCGGATCACTGGGCTTTCTCCCCATCGCTTCTTCTCGTAGCCGTCTCAATCGCGAACCGTTGGCGAAGGAAGTCTCCCGTGCGTGTATCTACGGTGTTCATCCATTGTTCGGTGGTTAGCACACCAACCCCTTCATCCTGCGCCGCCTCCATCTGAGTTTCCGTACCGCGCATTGCCTCGTTGTCGAACACAACATCATCGGCGCCAATCCCCGAATCTTCACCGGTTTCGGACTGTTCACGCACCCGCTCGATAAAATCGACAATCTCTCGGGCCAACGCCAGGTTTTCGACAACTCCTGGATATGCTGGGTCCAACTCCATGGTCTTTTCGAAGGCGCGAACAGCGTCGCGATAACCTCGCGACTTTATGTGAGCCATGCCCTGGATGAAAGCAGACTGTGCACTACCGATCCGTGCGAGAACCTCTATGGATTTGTCATATTGGCCATTTCGATATAGAGCGTATCCCCGCCACAAGGGGTCAATAAACCGGTCGGCAGCACCGGCGAAATCCTTCTGCTGAAAGGCACGCCATCCCTGTTGATCGCGCGTAAAGAACCAATCGGCAATATCGTCTGCGCGTGCCGGCTGCGGGACCGAGACACCTAGGACAAGCCCGACAACTACCGCCCAACGCATCGTCCAGCCACGGCGAAACCAGATCAGAATCAATAAAGCGGCCGGCCAGGCCACCCAGTGGCCCCTGTCTTCCCAAGGCTGGTCCGTGTTCTCGAGCGCGGCTTGGCGATGGGCGGCATTCAGCTGGCGATCGATTTGCCGAATATCGCGATCTTCTGGCTCCACATGGATCACCGGCTTGTTCAAACCATCAAGTCCCTTACCTTGGGTAGCTTCGGGCAGCATCGACAGAACAACAACCGGCGCTGAAGCTGAATTAAGGACGGGGATGTCGGCGGGATCCAACCCGTCGGTTACGAAAAGAATACCGCCTGCCGCATCCTCTTCGCCCAACAGTTGCTCGGCCAGACGCAGAGCATCCCCCGCAAGGTTTCCGGTGATCGGCATGATATCCGCGCCAAGCCCCTCAAGATAGGGAGTCATGACAGAGGCATCTTCAGTCATCGGAACAACAATATGCGCGGTGCCGGCATAGGCCAGAAGCGCACTGCGGGCGCCCGTGCGCAGCTTCAACAGATCCCGAATCTTCTGTTTGCCGCGTTCCAGCCGCGATGGAGGCACATCTTTTTGCTCCATGGAGGGCGTTACGTTAAGGGCAACAACCACCGGCGCCGACTGCGCCGCGAACGGATCAATAATCCGAGACCAGGTTGGCCCAGCCGTACCAAGAATGATCAGGCATAAAGCCAGAACAACACCGTCTATGGGCCGAATGCTTCGTCTAGAGCTTGATCCCACTGAAAGTGCGGCGCGCAGGTGGTCTGCGATTGCATCGCTTGGGACATAATGGCTGTCACTCGAGCGACGAATGTTCCACCAAAGCAGCCCCAGAAGGGGTAAGAGCAAGAGCCATATCGGGCGAATGAAATGGAATGCGCCCAGAGCAATGGCAAGATCACTCATACCGGGCTCCTCCGTCTTGAAGTCCAGCCGAGGAGAACGATCGTAGACACACCAAGCAGGGCTGCTATCGCCAATGGGATATGGCTAAGCGACTGACGTGGCCGATAGGATAGAGTCTCCAGTTTTCGGGGTGTAAGCTGATCAATTCGCTCGTACACCGCAGCAAGCGCCGTTTCATCTGCAGCGAAAAAATACTCCCCGCCAGTACGGTGGGCGATGTCCTGGAGTCCCGAAACATCAACGCGATTTTCCCCGGTCGCGTCGGGATCACCGACGCCGACAGTATAAATTTCGACGCCCTTTGCATTGGCAATTTCGGCTGCATTCACTGGGCTCATCTTGCTGGCGGTATCGCTGCCATCGGAAAGAAGGATCAAAAGCCGCTGCTCGATATCACTTGCCTCAAACGTCCGAATGGCCAATCCGATAGCATCACCGAGCGCTGTATGAGGTCCAGCCATGCCGACTTCTGTGCGATCCAACAAGCCAATCAAAGTGCCAAGGTCCTCCGTCAACGGTGACTGAAGATAGGCTCTTGACCCGAACACGATGAGACCCATTCGGTCACCGTTCCGGCCTTTAACAAAATTTTCTACGACATCTTGCACAGCCGACAGACGTTGCTTCCTGGTCCCGTCCGGCGAAACGAAATCGCGAACATCCATGGATCCAGAAATATCGATGGCCAGGACTACATCCCTTGCAGCCCTGGTGATTTCAACGGGTTCGCCTACCCGTTCCGGCCGCGATAAGGCCAGGATCGCGAGGCTCCAGCAAGCGATTGCCGCAATCATCTGCAACCGTGTGCGTGAGAGCACCACAGCGCCTGCACGTGGTTGAGATCCTGTTACATCAACGATCCGACGAAAAAACGGAAATCGCAGCGCCGGCACCTGTTCTCGATGCGGGGGCGCAAAACGCCATACAAGCCACGGCAGCGGCAAAAGCAGCAAAGCCCAGGGGAAAGCCAAGGAAATCATCAGTTCCCCCCAGCCTGAGGCGAATGATGTTCTACCCAGTTCTTGGCCAATGACTGCAAACCAGGCCCTGGATGTTTGGGGATAGGTTGATAAGGCGCCTTCAATAGTGCTTTTCCGGGCCCATGTCGAAATGATCCATTACCGCCCGTGTTGTCCAGGAAGTCCAGCCAATCGACGCCAATTAGACTGGCAACCTCTTCGCGCGGCCAGGCGACAAGAGCGACGCGGCGCAGGATGCCGGCAATTTTGACCGGGTCATCACCGCTTGCCTCCAGTTCGGCAAGCGCCACACGTCGATAAGCATTGGCTCGCCAACTACGGTAGCGGCGCAACGCCAACCAAGTTAGCGCAGTCAGAGCGACGACAGCCAGCACGGCCCAACCTACGGTTTGGGGGAACATCGAGACAGCGGCAGGTTGGGGCGGCTCTGAAAGGCGATTAATGAGATCTACGAGAGTTATGGGATTGGCTGGATTGAGTACTTCATTCATACCGGACGCACTCCCATCAGGCGCCTTATTTGCGGAAGTGTTTCCTGACCGGCAGACACCGGCAGAACCGGCACGCCAATCGTTCGCTGCCAATCGAGTATTTCAGCAAGTCGACCTTCTGCCATTTGGCGCAGATCCCTGAGCTGGATTTGATCGCCAGTATCCACTTCGGCCTGTAGCTCTCCATCAGAGACAGCAACTTTCAACCCGGCTGGTATCTCGTGCGCGAATGGGTCGGTAATAAGCCCCAGAACAAGATCATTGCGCCGCGCAATACCCGAGATCAGACGATGTGTGTCTTCACCAATCTCTGAAAAATCACTCAGCACAACGACGAGGTGGTTGCGGGGAGCAAGCCGTGCAACAGCGCGCAGGACCCGTGACAGCGCAATCGGTCGCGCATTCGGAGCTTCGGCACTCAACAGGCTGTTTGCGTCCACCAAAGCTGTGAGAAAACGGTTCAGCGATTCTCGTCTGCGCTCTGGTCTGATCTCGGCCATGTATTCATCGCCGAACACAATGCCGCCTATGCGGTCATCCTGCGCCAGAATACGAAACGCAATAAGCCCAGCCGCTTCGGCGGCCGTAACCGATTTCATGTTGAGCTTGGATCCGAAGTACATCGACATCCGCTGATCAACCACAACAAGGGTTGGGCGGTCGCGCTCCTCGGTATACACGCGCACATGCGGCGTTCCTGTACGTGCCGTGACCTTCCAGTCAATCGAACGGACATCGTCTCCCGGACAATAATCCCGCAGTTCCTCGAAATTGAGACCGCGCCCGCGCAGTCGCGCCGCATGGCGGCCGCTAAGGACTGAACGCAGGGGCTGGCGAGGAAGGAAACTGAGGTTGCGGGCCGGGCCTTCGAGGGATCTCAGATGATCCAAGGTGACATGAACTCGCAAATCCACTTGAGCTGGTGGCTGTGGCTTGGAATATAAGCCCGTCCTGATCCTCGCCGCACGGTCGCGCATCAATCTCTCCTATGGCAATGCAACCTGCCGGACAATCTCCGCCACGACCATATCTGGCGCTATGCCTTCACCTTGCGCCTCATAGCTGAGGCCCAGGCGATGACGAAACACATCCGCCGCAATGGCACGAACATCTGCAGGATCCACATAGTCACGGCCGTTGAGCCAGGCGTGGGTCCGACCGCACTTGTCTAACGCCAGACTGGCCCGTGGGCTTGCGCCAACTTCAATCCAGCGATTGAGGTCAGCGCTGAACTTTTCTGGAACACGCGTAGCATTGACAAGGTCGGCCATGTAGCGCTCCATCGCCTCCGAAACGTGAACGCCCGCGATCTCACGACGGGCATCAAAGATTGCCTGTTGCGCAATGGGCTCCGGCTCGGATCGCTTCTTGCCCCTCTGCTTCTCATTCGCTGCAATCTCCTCACCACGCACCAGTCGGATCACCTCAACTTCGTCCTCAACAGGCGGGTAGGTGATATTCACATGCATGAGGAAGCGGTCCATCTGCGCTTCGGGCAGCGGGTATGTGCCTTCCTGCTCAATGGGATTCTGGGTGGCCATGACCATGAAAAGCGGAGCCATCAGGTGGGTCTTGCCTGCAACCGTCACCTGGCGTTCTTCCATGGCTTCAAGCAGCGCCGCCTGCACCTTGGCAGGAGCCCTGTTGATCTCGTCGGCCAGCACAATATTGGCAAAGATGGGTCCGGGCTCGAAGCGGAACTCCCCGCCGGATCCGGATTGAAAATATACTTCTGTGCCAGTCACATCGGATGGCAGCAAGTCGGGTGTAAACTGGATGCGGCTGAACTCGCACTCCAGGTTCTTCGCCAGCGCCTTGATCGCTCTTGTCTTTGCCAGACCTGGCAGGCCTTCTACAAGCAGGTTGCCATTGGCAAGCAGTCCAATGAGGAGCCGCTCTATTACTTCCCGCTGACCGATGATCGCCTCGCTCATGCGGTCGCTAAGTGCAGATATTTGTGCCCGCGAAGATACAGTTTCGACCATATTCCACTCGCCAAACTCTATTTTCCAGAAAGCGCCACCTGCGATCAACAAAGTGATGGCGAGACTCGTTCGGGGGCGATACTGAGTGCACCGATTGGCCGGAGAACGGCACCATCGTTCTAGTTGTCGCCAGCGAGCCCGGACGAAAAGGGTCGCCTTGTTACCAAGGCGACCCGGATCTGGGTGTCAATGATCAGTCCCCAACCGGAGCTGTCATCTTGTCCATGATCTGTTCAAGGCTGAAACTGGCCGCCTTCTGACGCGGCGGAAATTCCTTAAACGTTGCAAGGAATTGTCCAACATAAGCCTGAGCCGGAACGAGGAAATACGCTCGATCGAGCATCCAGTCATAATAGGTATTGGATGTCCGATAGCTGCGCTCGTAGGGGTCACGGCGAAGATTAAAGATCAGCGGCACACGCAATGGTGTGAACGGCTCGATCCAAGCCCGGAGAGTTTTGTACTCTTTCTGCTCCATGAAGATGAGCTTCCAGTCGCCGTAACGCAGAGCTGTCAGGTCGCCATCATCGGAGAAGTAGAAGATCTCCTTGCGCGGGCTTTTGTCTGTATCACCCGTCAGCAACGGCAGGATATTGTAACCGTCCAAGTGAACCTTGTACTCACGTCCGATGGCCTGAACACCGCCTTCGCGAAGCTCTTCCTTGATGTTTGGACGTCCTGCGGCTGCCAGATATGTGGGCAGCCAATCCATGTGATGCACGATCTCGTTGGTCACCGAACCGGCCTTGATCTTACCGGGCCAACGGACCATCGATGGTACGCGCCAGCCGCCTTCCCAGTTGGTGTTCTTCTCGCCGAAGAACGGGGTCGAGGCAGCATCGGGCCACGTGTTGTAATGCGGTCCGTTGTCGGTGGAATAGTGCACGATCGTTTTGTCGGCGATGCCAAGTTCGTCAAGTATCGCAAGCAATTGTCCCACATGCATGTCATGCTCAAGCATGCCGTCGGTATACTCGTCATTGCCAGGGTGGCGACGGTCTGCACTGACGTGCGTGCGGAAATGCATCCGAGTACCACTCCACCAGACATAAAAGGGCTTGCCCTGCTCGTGCGCGCGCTTGATGAAGTCAATGGCAGCCGCGACGGTTTCGTCATCGACGGTTTCCATGCGCTTCTTGGTCAGCGGACCTGTATCCTCGATTTGGCCATCAGCTGATGACTTGATCACGCCGCGTGGACCGAATTTCTCCCGGAAGGTAGACCCGTCAGCAAGCTTCAAGTCACCGGGATAATCAGCGTTCTCCGGCTCTTCTTCCGCGTTGAGATGGTAGAGATTACCGAAGAATTCATCGAAGCCATGGTTTGTTGGCAGATGCTCATCCCGATCACCCAGATGGTTCTTGCCGAACTGGCCCGTTACGTAGCCTTGGGCCTTCAGAAGACCAGCGATTGTCGGGTCTTCTTCTCGGATGCCGAGTTCGGCACCAGGCAACCCAACCTTGGATAGCCCTGTGCGGAATACTGACTGGCCCATGATGTACGATGAGCGGCCTGCCGTACAGGACTGCTCCCCGTAGTAATCCGTGAAGATCATGCCCTCATTGGCAATGCGGTCTATGTTGGGCGTGCGATAGCCCATCATACCCATTGTGTAGGCGGAAATGTTTGATTGACCGACGTCATCGCCCCAAATCACCAGTATATTTGGTTTCTCAGCATCTTGCGCGTAAACCGCGCTGCTGGCGAATGCCACCAAAACCGATAGCAGCAATAGCAGTCGTTTCATTTGCGTCCTCCCTTAGTCGCTATATTCATAAATCCATAACAGCATGAGTGTCGAAAATCAATTTGCGCAATGGAAGACTGTTGCGCCATGCACATTGATGGAAAGAAATACCCCTTTGAAGGGCAGACGCCCCTCATACATGACAAAGCAAACCGGCGACGAAATGAGTGTTTTCCTTGGTCATGGGAACTGCTTAGACAAAGCATCCAGTTCTTCGCTTCCAGGATTGCTGGCCATGGCCTGCTTGAGAACTGATCGCGCGCCCTGCAGGTCGCCGACGGCAGCTCGTATCCTGATCAACATAATCCAGGCATCGAGAAGCTGCGGATCCTGCCGGGCGGCTTCCTGGAAAGCTTGCTCCGCCGCCTGAATATTTCGAAGGGTGAGAGCGACGCCACCGAGGATCAGGTGAGTTTCAGGGAAGTCGGCCTTGGCACTGAGGGACTTCTGCCATTCCGCAGAAGTTGCTCTAAAGTTGTTTATCACTGTCGGATCGGCCGAATCGAGAGACGTTGCGACCAGCGCCCGCACAGTAGCAAGACGCACCGATTTGTATGGATCCGCCAGCAATGGTCCCAGACGCTCAACGCGGTCTTGGGGCGCGGCGGCAGCCTGAACACCCGCCGCAGCTTCACGAACCAACGGATCAGGATCACTTAGCAGACCGATAGTTTGAGCCGCTGCATCAGCCCCGCCTGCCCGCAACAATTCAACCGCAGTTGCCCTCACGATTGCGGCTTGATCCGGGTCATTGGCAATCTTCAGCAGGTTGGCTACCTGGCTGGCAGGCTCACTCCAGGCAGAGGCAAAGGTCTGGGCATAGTGTGGCCCTCTATGCGTGCTTTCAGAAAAACGGCGAGCCAGTTCGTCTGCAGCCCATGAAGCAGACTTGTCCGCGTGACAATCCGTACAAGCATTCGGCGCCCCGGTCTGATCGGAAAGATCCGGGCGGGGAACGCGGAAGCTGTGATCACGCCGTCCATCGACCTGCATGTAGGTACGCTCAATCATGTGGCAGGACTTGCATTGTGCACCTGGCGTATCGACTTCGTGAAAGTGGTGTGCGGGATCGTCATAAAGAGCCTTACGCAAGGATGGGAAGCGCTCATTACCTGCCGGAGAATGGCATTGGGTACAGACAGCATTCCCTTCAGCCTTCAATTGCCCTGAATGCGGCTCATGGCAATTGCTACATCTTACACCCCTGGCATACATCTTCGACTGCAGAAACGAGCCGTAGACATAGACCTCGTCCCTGATCGACCCGTCGGCATGATACTGCCCGTTCCTCAGCAGGGCCAGGCGGTAGGCGTCATGATAGGGCGTGCCGGGCAGCGGATTCCCGTCGCCAAAGGCCTCACGTCTAGAATGGCAGCCTGCACATTGTTGAATTTCTGTTTCGGGCGACAGGTCCGACAGATCGACAGTCAGGCCTTGTTTGGTCAGACCTGGCCAGCGTTTGTCCAGATCCGTGCCTGGGCTACGCGCCCATGCGACATGTGCTTCACCGGGCCCGTGGCAAGCCTCACAGCCCACACCAATCTCGGATTGGGTGCTGTTGTAAGCCCGGGTCTGCGGATCATAGTTCTTGTCATAGTTGGTGGCATGGCATTCGGCACAGCGCGCATTCCAGCTCTTGTATGGTCCACCCCAGTGCATGCCGTCTCCGGCTTTGAGATCCTGATCTGGATAGAGGTGATACCAGCGCTTGGCCTTCGTATCCCAGCTCAAGTCGAGGGCTTGAAGTCGCCCGCCTTTCAGCTCAACGAGGTACTGCTGCAGAGGGGTTACACCGACGGTGGAATGAACTTCAAATTCAGTGATCTTGCCATCTGGGCCATCGGTGGAAACGAAATACCGCCCACCCTTCTGGTAAAACTTCGAAGTGACGCCGTTATGCTCAAACTCCGCACTGTCAAAGTCGCCCAGAACACTTGCTTTGCCAGGCTGCTTCCAGGCCCAGGCATGATGCGACGTCTTCCATGCCTTGGTGGCATCCTTGTGACAGTCGGTACAGCTCTCTGAACCTACAAATGCCGGATGAGGCTTGGTATCTCTTGCCTGACTGAACGTTGCCATCAACGCAAGGCAGAGACCTGCAAAAATCAGCTCAAAAATTTTCAAAGCCTCAGACCTTCGCTATGCCCTATAGCTTATACTCACCTATCCAGCACAGCACAGGCTGCGATGGAACTGCAACCAGCCATGGCAAAAATGCTGTTGTCTGATAGCCCCCGCGCTGTTCACTCGCCCACAACGGACCATGACTTGTTTGGGTTGAAGCGGCGGATCTTGCTTGCAAGGCGCTCAGTGTCCTTGCCCAAGTCTGCCTCGTATACGATGCCGGCGTGGTTGACGACGAATGTGTGCACGCCGGTCTCAGCATACTTCACCGGCCAGGCCACCAGGCCGAAGCCGGCAATCATGTTGCCATTGATCACATAGTGATAGCGCCCACCGGCAACCTGGTTACCCTGGGCCCTCAGGATGCGGAACTTGTAGCCGAAGTAACCATCACCGGCCTCGGCCTTGTCCAGGGCCGCTTGGTCGACAAACGGACCGGCCGGGCTCTCGCCATCGCCCTGTTCCATCGGCCAGTACAGACCGTCCGTTGCCCCCTCGCTGCTGATCAGCTTCTGGGCATATTCAAGCACACCGTCGCCATCATGGTCGGCGCTGACATATTCACGCTGTGCTTCAACGTAAGCCTTCATGGTGGCAATCGCCTGAAGCTCATTCTCGCCGACCCGGCGGTTGATGATCTCTTCGAGACCTGCGTAGGTATCAAAGGCCCACTTGCCATCGTCGTTCTTGCGCAAGGGAAACGGGAACGGCCAGACCTCATAGCCAATCTTGAGAATCCGCTGGTCACCGTCTTCCTCGATGCTCAGCAACTTTGATGTGCCCTCGCGGATCTCAGTAATACGCTCGTCGATCCCCTCGGCTTTCTTCAGTTCATCGGCATCTAACCCGAGCAGCAGGGCGAGACCGTCATAGTCGGTGGCTGAGACTGCAGCCTTGAACGCTGTGACCGCGTCCTCTGGCGTCTCGAAAACCGTGGGTTCAGCCCCAACAAAGCGTTCGAAGCGAGCCTCGTCCGCTGCCCAAATCGTTGATGAAAGCGAAGTCGACCCGAGCAACAGACCAACCCCAAGCAGTGCGGAACAGATTTTTCTATACATGTTCATCTGAGTATCTCTTTGTCTGAGCAATTAACGACGACGCTTGCCGCCACCACCACGTTTGACTTGCTTATGCCCGCCGCCGCCGCGATTGGCTTGTGGACGGGCCTTTGCGCCCCCGCCCATGCTCTTCGCGCCTCGCTTGGACTGCACCTGGGTTTTCTTGCCGTGACTGACTTTTCCGACTGGCGAAGCCTTCTTTGGACGCGTGTCTTTCTTCGCAGCCGCCTTGGGCTTGCTGGCAGGCCGCTTTACAGTGTCCTTGGTCGGGCGCTTGGCTGCCTTGTCCGCAGGTCTTGCCGAAGGCTTAGCCGCAGGTTTCGGCATGCTCGACGGACGACCAGCCTTATCCGGCAGCTTGGCCTTCCTGTCACCCGGCTTTGCCTTCAATCCCTCAAGCGTACTGGCCCGCACGTCCTTGACAGGTCGACCCGCCTTGGCGGCGCGGTTTGACGCACTGGCCGCCCGGTCGCGGGTCTGCGCCTGGTTCTTCAGGCTGTTGCGCTCATTGGACTTGAGGTTGTTGCGTACCTCCTTGCGATCAACCTTGCCGATCTGGGTCTTGTCGAAGTTGATCTTGTTTCGATCAACGTTGCGCCAGTCCACGTCGTTGATATTGATCTTTCCGTTGAAGTCCCGGTTGTTGAAGCAGTTGTTGCAATCGATGTTGACATCGTTGCCCCAGCGATTGCCGCCCCAGACCCCCCAGTCGTTCCAGTCCACGACTGCCGCGAAGATCGATCCGGTCACGAACCCGGCAAAGAACGGTGCAGCCGGGCTGTAGTAGTAAGGGTATGGATCGGGATAATAAGTGATGGGTGCCGGGACATAGTTCGGTACGTACAGCATCTCCGGCTCGTACTGCGGCACGTAGATCACTTCCGTGCTGGCCGGCTGGATGATGATGTTGTCTTCTTCCTTGACCACCTTGACCTTGTCGTCGGTCTTGATCACCCCTTGCGCCACCGCACGCTCGCGCAGTTGCTGGATGGCGATCAGCACGTCTTCCTGCTGGTTGACCAGCGCGTCCCCGAATGCCTGGGTCCAGTCCAGGTCGTCACTCATCATCTTGACGATATCGGGATAGTTCAGCAGTGAGACCACGCTGCCGTCCCAGTCAGCCTTTGGCTGGAGATCCGGCTTGGTCTTGCGCTGTTCCAGAAACCGCTCCGCCTCGATGATCTGCAGTGGATACAGCGAGGCAGCCGAAATCAACGCTACGAGTTCATCAGGATACAGCGCAATCCGCGCGACCAGAATCTCAAGCTCTTCTTCAGTGAGCGGCTCGGGCGCATCAGCTACGGCTACGTCGCCGGCATTAGCAGCTACTTCTGCCGCCGGTTGGGCCTGCTGGGCGTGAACAGGAACAATAACCGGGTTAGGCCCGCTTAATGCAAAGAGAGAGAGAAGGCTGGGAACCAGCAGGAGCCTTGAAGAACGCATAATCTTGTCTTTCTCAGTTGAACAATTCGACATTGGTGTTTCTGTTGTCCAGGCAAAGCTCTGGCAGACGCGGTCATCCTTATCTATCGATGCGCACCAATTCCACGCGCCGGTTGAGCTTGCGGCCCTGCAGGGTATCATTACGGCCCTTGCGTTGAGACGACCCAAAGCCCTGGGTTTCCAATCGGTCCGGCGAGATGCCGTATTGGCTCACTAGGGCAGACTTCACGGCTTCCGCCCGCCGCCGTGACAATTCCAGGTTATAGGATTCCTTACCGATAGAGTCGGTGTGTCCGTTGATCATCAGGCGCCAGCCGGGATTGACGCGCAGCGTCTCTGCAATGTCGGCAATGGTCGAGGCCGCTTCAGGCCGGATCGTCGCCTTGTCGAAATCAAAGTGAATGCCATACAGGTCCATTTTGCGGATGGTCTTCAGCGTCTGCTCCATGGCAGAGCGCT
>JAHEBA010000213.1 GCA_024642465.1 Alphaproteobacteria bacterium | reverse complement strand
AACCATCAGGCGACGGACGAGATCGTCGCCAAGTTGAAAAGCGGTCTGGAAAAGGCCGGCTGGAGGCCAAGCTGACGATATCGTTCGCAACGGAAGCCTTCGACATGTGACCCGCAAGACTGCGCTGTAAGGTCGGCCGTTTCCGGCATCAGGATCGAATGCGTCCTGAGGGAGGGTGCTGCGGAATCCACAAGTTTTCTGGCAACCCGCCGGAACAGAGCCGGCTTTTGCCACCGACCGCGGCCGTGTGGTGACAGCGGTGTCGCGAGGCGCAGGCCCTGCGCAGAGCAGACTGAAGCTGCACCCCCTTGACATGGCACCTGTTGTCCCGTGCCCCGGTAATGAGGCGGCATGGAAGAACCCGTGGCGGCCTTTTCGTAAGCGCTGTTCTGATCACACCTTGATGGCGTAATTCCACGGCAGCAGATCGTCGATCTGGCTTTGTTTGTGGCCGTTGACGATGGAGGCGAGCGTGTTTGCCAGCCAGGCGTGGGGGTCGACGGCGTTCATCTTACAGGTCTCGATGAGCGAGGCGATGACGGCCCAGTTCTCAGCCCCGGCGTCGTGGCCCGCAAAGAGGGCATTCTTTCGGTTCAGGGCGATGGGGCGGATGGTGCGTTCGACGGTGTTGTTGTCGATCTCTACACGACCATCGGTCAGGAAGCGGCCAAGGCCGTCGCGGTATTTGGCGATGTAGGCCAGCGCCTCGCCTAAGGGCGATTTGGCGGATGCGCGGGCGCGGTGGTGGGCGAGCCAGTCGTCGATGCTGGCAAGGATCGGGGCGGAGCGCTCCTGCCGTATGGCCAATCGGATTGCGGGATCGCTACTGCGGATTTCGGCCTCAATGGCGTAGAGGTCGCGGATGAGGACGACACCTTCCTCGGCAATCGGCGCGGGGCCAGTGCGGGTGATCTCGATTAACTTCCTGCGCGCGTGCGCCCAGCAATACGCGAGTTGGATGGCTGGACCGATCCTGTCCGCTGCTATCAGGCGGTTGTATCCGGCATAGCCGTCGACCTGCAGGATGCCGCCGAAGCCCTGCAATATCCGCCCGGCATGCTGCCCGCCCCGACCGTGGGCATAGGTGAAGGCCACCCCCGGAGGTGCTGTGCCGCCCCAGGGTCGATCATCGCGGGCGAGCGCCCAGAAGTATCCGGTCTTGGTCTTCTTGGCCCCAGGATCGAGAACCGGTGCCCGGGTCTCATCCATGAAGAGTTTTGTGGACCTTTTCAGATCGGCCATCAGGGCATCGAAGACCGGGCGCAGCTCAAAGGCGGCACGACCCACCCAGTCTGCAAGGGTGGATCGATCAAGATCGACACCCTGTCGGCTGTAAATCTGCGCTTGGCGATACAGGGGAAGATGATCGGCGTATTTGCTGACCAAGACATGCGCGACAGTCGCTTCGGTCGGCATACCGCCCGGGATCAACCGCGCCAGAGCGGGTGCCTGCACCACGCCATCGGTGCAGGACCGGCAGGCGTATTTCGGGCGACGGGTCACGATGACGCGGAATTGGGCGGGCACGATGTCCAGCCGCTCCGACACGTCTTCCCCGATACAGTGCAGGCAACCGCCGCAGGCGCAGGTCAGGCTCTCGGGCTCAATCACTTCTTCGATGCGCGGTAGATGCTTTGGCAGCGATCCGCGATTGGCGGCGCGCGGCTTGGCCGGACGCTTGGCGGCGCGGTCCTCGGCATCCTCTTCGGCATGGATCGCGGCAATGGCCGTTTCCAGATCTTCCAGAGCCAGTTCGAACTGGTCCGGGTCGCTCTTTTCCGATCGACGCCCAAAAGCCGCATGCTTGAAGGCGGCGACCAGCTTTTCCAGCCGTTCAATCCGCTCATCCTTACGCAGGTTGCGCGCCTCCGAGGCGATCAGCATCGCCTTCAGCGCAGCAATTTCTCCAAGTAAATCAGCGGCATTTGACATGCTTGGTGCTTATCAAGCCGACGCAGGCAATGCCCGTGCAAACAGCCACCTGAGTCATCCTGCCGCAGTCATTCCACCGCTTCTGGTGCCCTTGCCTCAATGGCCCGAACCCGCCGCCAATCCAGCCCGGCAAACAACGCCTCGAACTGCGCGTGGTTCAACATCATCAGCCCGTCCTTGATGGCGGGCCATGTAAATGTGTGCTCTTCCAGCCGCTTGTAAGCCATCACCAGCCCGGTGCCGTCCCAATACAGCAGCTTCAGCCGATCAGCCTTCTTGGCACGGAAGACAAAGATGGTCCCCGTGAACGGATCCTTGCGCAACTCGTTCTTCACCATGGCGGCCAGGCTGTCATGGCCCTTCCTGAAGTCGATGGGCTTGGTTGCCACCATGATCCGCAACCGGCTCGAGGGAAAGATCACGCGCAGGCCTGCAATGCGACGACCAATTCTGCAACCCGAGCGGCAGGCGTGGCAGCATCAAGTCGCACCGTCACGGAGCCAATGACCAGATCAATTGTGCCAGTCACGATGGGCGGCTCTGATGTCTGTGTCACGACCACCGGCGCTGTGAACTCTGCCCCAGCCACCTCCGGCACAACCAGCTTGCCCATTCGCGCCAGCGTCCGCCACGACGACAGATGGTTTGCCTTCACCCCGTGCCGCCGCGCCACCTCGTTCACCGTGACACCCGGCACCAGTGTCTCGGCAACCATCCGACCCTTTGCCTCATCCGACCATCGCCGCTTCGCTGCCGGAGCCGCCAGCAACTCCACAAACCCAACGGCCTCCATACTGCGCTCCCGATGGACTCCCACTGACACCTCCCGTGTAAATCTCCACGGAAAGCGCAATCGCAGCTTACAGATTCAGCAGGAAGGTGGGGTCAAGACAGCGCTTACTCAGTGCCGTCATTCCGCCGCCGTTCGCCTTATGACCGCTTCTCACGGCCGAACGCCCAAATATTGGATCATGTCACTGAAGCGCGTGAATTATCAATGTTTTTGGGAACGACTGCTTTCAGACCACGGTTTGAGCACGACCCGCTGCACCGCCGCAAGTCGGCTTCGCGCCCATTTGGGACGGCAGCAACTAAAGAGCCGAGATAGCGACGCTAGTCCCCCAGATCATTAGCGCGGCCCCAGCGATCTTGCTTGCTAAGCTGCCGTATGGCGTCAGCTTCTCGACGGCGACGAAGGCGGCTAGGCCAACAATCCAATAGAGGTTCATGATCCCGCCAACGAATAGTAGCGCCATAAGAAACCAGCAGCAGCCCAAGCAATATGTGCCGTGTTCGAGGCCCATGGAGAAAGCACCCCAATGCCCCGGTCGCCTTCTTTCGGTTAGGAATTTCGCAGGCGACTGGCAATGGTTGAGACATGCCTGCTTGAGCGGCGTAAACTGGAACAGACCCGCCGCAATCAAGACAAGACCTCCAGGCAAGGTCTCGATAAGCGTCATCATGGTCGCGGAGACGATACCGGCTGCTTCAAGAAAATATTGGATGGCCGCGGCAGCCACGCTGAAGGCAGCCCAAATCATAAGGTAACCACTGAGGAAGGCGCTTGAGATCGTAGTAACGGGCGCACCACTAGTTCCACGGCGCAACAATGCGGAATGGAGAAGAACGGTGGACGCTACGCTGGGCAGCA
>JAHEBA010000212.1 GCA_024642465.1 Alphaproteobacteria bacterium | reverse complement strand
CCTGCCTGCAGGAAGTCGCCCCGTTTGCAGCGCTCAGTCCCAGCAAGCAGAAGCTGCTGGCGGTCGTCAGCGAGCACGCGGTTTACATGGCGGGCGACTCCATCATCCTGCAGGGAGACACCGGTGACGCAGTCTTCGTGTTGCTGGACGGCGTAGCGGAAGTCCGCATTGCAGCCAATGGTTCCGACCGTTTGGTGCGCGAGCTCGGCCGCAATGCCCTGTTCGGCGAAATCGCGGTGATGAAGAACACGCCCCGCATGGCCAGCGTCGTCGCCCGCACCGATGTGCACGTCCTCAGGATCAAGAAGGAGGTGCTGCACGCCATGATCAAGGACATGCCGGAACTTGGCCTGCGCATCGACCAGTATATCTCGCGCGCCGGCTATGCGATTGGCGAGCCTGACTGAGCCCTGCCGGCGTACAGCGCAGGCAGCGTGCGCCAGCACCACCTTGCCGGTCTTTGCCATCGGCAGCGCGCCTGTCATAATCGGCTGAAACAGGTGGCCATCTCCGGCCGCGCTGACCTGCCACGATCTCATCCGGGAACTCTTCATGTCCACCAGGCACAAGACCCAAGTCTGCATCATCGGATCGGGTCCGGCCGGTTTGCTTCTGTCGCAGCTGCTGCACAATTCCGGCATCGAGTCCATCATTCTCGAACGCCAGACCCGTGAGCATGTCGAGGGCCGTATCCGGGCGGGGGTGCTGGAAGCAGGGTCTGTTGAGGCACTGACCGAGGCCGGCATTGGCGAGCGGATGATGCGTGAAGGGCTGCTGCATGATGGCTTCAACCTGGCATTCGACGGCGACCATCACCGCATTGATCTGAAAGGCCTGACCGGAAAGCAGGTGATGGTCTATGGTCAGACCGAAGTGACGAGGGACATGATCGCGCTTCGCCTGTCGCAAGGCGCCGAGATCGCATTTGGCGCGCAGGATGTCTTGCCGGTTGACGTTACGTCGTCCAAACCGCTGGTGAAATATCGCCACAACGGCGCCAGTCACGAGGTGGAATGCGCCTTCGTAGCCGGTTGCGACGGCTTTCACGGCGTTTCGCGCAACACCGTACTCGAAAGCGTCCGGCAGACTTTCGAGCGGGTCTATCCGTTCGGTTGGCTGGGCATCCTGAGCGACACGCCGCCGGTGTCGCACGAGCTCATCTACGCCAACCACCAACGCGGCTTCGCGCTTTGCTCGATGCGCTCCATGACCCGGAGCCGCTACTATGTTCAGTGCAGCACCGAGGACGACATCGCCAACTGGTCCGATGCGCGTTTCTGGGACGAACTGACTGCCCGGATTGGCGAGGACGCCGCGAGAAACCTGGTGCGCGGGCCGTCGATCGAGAAGAGCATTGCGCCATTGCGCTCGTTCGTGTGCGAGCCGATGCGCCATGGCAACCTGTTCCTCGCCGGCGATGCGGCGCATATCGTGCCACCAACCGGGGCAAAGGGGCTCAATCTCGCCATAGCTGATGTGCGATACCTGTCACGCGCGCTCATCGAGCACTACCGCTCGGGCAATGCTGCCTGGCTCGACAACTATTCCGCGACCTGCCTCAAGCGGATCTGGAAGGTCGAGCGGTTCTCCTGGTACATGTCCATGATGCTGCACCAGTTTCCGGACGACTCGGCCTTCGGCAAGAAGATGCAGCGCGCCGAGTTCGACTATATCGCAAGCTCCGAAACGGCCTCTCGGGCCATCGCCGAGAACTATGTCGGCCTACCACTTGATTGACCAGGCCCGCAACTGGTTGGACGGGGTGTTCGGCGAGCTGATCCGTCAGCTCAGGTGGTCGTTCCTGCCACCGCTCATGGTCTACTTCGCGGCAGGCATATCGGGACTGACGGCAATTGTCGGCGTGTTCTTCGTCAAGGATTATCTGGGGCTGTCGGCGGCATTCCTGGCAGGCCTCGGCTTCTGGGCCGGTCTGCCTTGGACGCTCAAGCTGCCGCTCGGCCACCTGGTGGATATCCTGTGGCGGTGGAAGGGTCTGCTGGTCTATGCCGGCGCCGCCATGATCGCGGCAAGCCTGCTGATCATGTACGCCCTCATTTCCCGCCCCGCCGGCATGGGCGAGGTGATGCCGGTCGAGGCATGGTACGTGGTGTCGGTTCTGCTGGCCCCGTGCGGCTACGTGCTTCAGGACTCAGTTGCCGATGCCATGTCGGTGGAAGCCGTGCCCCGCGTCGATATGGAAGGCAATCCCATCGGCGAGGAACAGGCCAAGGCGCTACACACGACCATGCAGACGCTTGGCCGCATCGCGCTGATCGGCGGTTTGGTGGCGGTGGCGGCGGTCAACATCTTCATGTTCTCGGGCGTGGAAACCATGTCGCAAGCGCAGAAGGCGGACATCTATTCGTCGATATACCTGTACGCGCTGCTCATCCCGGTCATCTCGGTCATCGGCGTCACCATGGCTTCGGTGCAACAGCACATGCGCAGCAGGGCGCTGGAATCGCAAGGCTTGACCCGCGCCGAAGCAAGCAAACTGGTGTCCGGGCCGGCAGGCGAGACCGAGCCCAACTACTGGTACTTCGTGGGCGGGGCAGGATTCATCGTTCTCACCCTCGCCATAGGCCTGAGCAACCTGCCGTACTCGCAGGAAATCGTGTTCGCCGGATCGATGGGCATCATTCTGCTGATGATGCGGCAACTGCTATCCGCGATGGATGCCGCAAAGGCGCGTGCGCTCGTGGGCACGGCGATCATCATCTTCGTGTTCCGCGCCGTGCCCTTGCCCGGCCCGGGCGCTACATGGTTCGAGATCGACGTGCTGCGATTCGATGAACGCTTCCTGGCCGTCCTGTCGCTGATCACCTCGCTGCTTACCATCTTTGGCATGCTCGTACTCAGACCCATGATGGCGCGGCGCACCATCTCCTGGATCGTGATCATGCTGACCATCGCGGCTGCTGTTCTGGCCCTGCCGAATATCGGTCTGTATTACGGCATCCATCACTGGACCGCCCCAATGACGGGCGGAGTAGTGGACGCCCGCTTCATTGCCATCATCGATACTGCGGTGGAATCCCCTCTGGGACAGGTGGCAATGATCCCGATGCTGGCATGGATCGCGCGCAACGCACCGTCCTCGCTCAAGGCTACTTTCTTCGCCGTAATGGCGTCTTTCACCAATCTTGCGTTGTCTGCCAGCAGCCTGCTGACGAGACATCTGAACGAACTGCTGGTGGTGACGCGCGGGGTTCATGGCCCCGGTGGCGAAGTTACCGTGCCTGCCGACTACAGCCAGCTTGGCGTGCTGCTGATAACGGTGGCGGTCATTGCGCTCGTCGCACCGCTTGTGACGATCGCCATCGTCCAGTCCACGGTGTTCCGGAGCAGGGACTGATGGGCCTTCGCAGTGCGGCACGTTGAATCTTCACAGCGCAGGTCCTGTTGAAACCTGTGCACAACGGCTTGTCTGCCCGGTTGCGGCAGGTACCCTGTCAGACCGGCTGCGGTGTGCTTCGCGGCGCGGGCGAGGTTGAGCAGGGGCATCGATGAGCAGCGGCGCGCCATACCGCATTGAACTGGAGGGCATAACCAAGGCCTTTCCCGGCGTGCTGGCTAATGACAATGTCA
>JAHEBA010000211.1 GCA_024642465.1 Alphaproteobacteria bacterium | reverse complement strand
ACAACTTTCATGTCAGATGCTTTCCTCCCCGCTTTCTTATGGTGCGGATTGTGTTGTATGCGGTTGGCGAAAGCTGCCACATTGCTGGCGCAGGCGCAAAACAGATTCCGGCTGGGAGGATGAAAATGGCAGGACGCTTGAAGGGCAAGACAGCGCTGGTGACGGCAGCGGGACAGGGCATGGGCCGTGCCGCGGTGATTGCCATGGCGCGGGAGGGCGCGAAGGTGTTCGCCACCGACATCAACAAGGATGCGTTGGCCGAAGTGAGGGGCCAGGCCCGGGGCATCAAGACCTACCTGCTGGACGTGACAAAGCCGAAGCAGGTCGAGCGGCTTGTCGGCAAGGTCGGCCCGGTAGACGTACTGTTCAACTGCTCGGGCTATGTCCACCACGGCACCATCCTCGACTGCGATGACGCTGCCTGGGACTTCTCGTTCGAGCTCAACGTGTGCGCCCAGTACCGCATGGCCAAGGCCGTCATCCCCGGCATGCTGGAGCGTGGCGGCGGTTCGATCATCAACATGGCGTCGGTGGTTTCCTCGATCAAGGGCGCACCTGCCCGCTTCGTCTATGGCGCCACCAAGGCTGCCGTTATCGGCATGACGCGCTCCATCGCCATCGACTTCATCAAGCAGAACATCCGCTGCAACGCCATCTGCCCCGGCACCATCGATACGCCATCCTTGCGCCAGCGCGTCGAGAAACTGGGCGAGCAGATGGGCGGCTACGACAAGGCGCGCGAGTGGTTCCTGTCTCGCCAGCCCACCGGCAAGCTGGCCGATGCCGATGACGTTGCCCCGCTGATCGTCTGGCTGGCCTCGGACGAGTCATCGTTCGTGACGGGCCAGAACCACATCATCGACGGCGGCTGGTCGATCTAGGGCAATTCAGGTTTCCATTACAGTTATGCATCAGGAAATGCCCGGACTTGGGGCGATTCCTGATTCCGTTCAAACCTGAAATGCCCCGGGTTGATTGAGCCTCACACCGCCAGCGCGACCCCGTCATGGCCGGGGTCGGCGCCGCCGTCCATGCGGCCATCCGGCCCGATTCGGATGCCGTGCACGGCTGCGATGCCGAAGGTAAGCGGCGACCGGATCACTTCGTAGCCTTCGCGCTCGAGCGGTTCGACCACATAGCCGGGAATGCGGTTGGTGATGTCGATGGCGTTGGACGTTGACGAGAAGCGCGGCGCGGATACGGCATTCTGCATGTCCATGCCGAAATCGAGCACGTTCAGCAGCGACTGCATCACGCCCATGACGATCTGCGTACCGCCGGGTGCGCCCAGCACCACATGCGGCTTGCCCTGTTTGAAAGCGATGGTGGGGACCACCGAAGAGAACCGGCTCTTGCCCGGCGCGATGGACCCGGCCCGCCCGGGGCGCGGATCGAACACTGCCATGCAGCCATTGTACATGAAGCCCAGCCCGTCGCTGATGACACCCGACGGCATGCCGAGCGAGTGGGTCATAGTCACGCAGTTGCCGTGCCTGTCCACCACCGCAACATGGGTCGTGTCCTTCGGCTCCGGCGGCAGGTCGAGACGCTCCACGCTGATCCGCTCACCCGCCTTGATCCGGGCCGCTATGTCTGACGCGTGCGCCTTGGAGGTCAGCCGCTCGACCGGCACGTCGTAAAACGCCGGGTCGCCCACGAAGCGGTCCTTGTCCGACGTGGCTGCCTTCATCGCCTCGCAGACGGTGCGGATATATCCCGTCGAGTTGTGCCCCATGGCGGCCAGGTCGAAATGCTCCAGAATATTCAGCATCTCCACCAGCATGATGCCGCCGCCGGGCGGGTGGTTGGTGGCAATGTCGTAGCCGCGATAGGAGCCTTTCAGCGGATCACTGCGCGTGGTGCGATAGCTCCTGAGGTCATCGAGCGACATCAGCCCGCCATGCGCCTTGAAGTCGGCGGCGATTTCTTCCGCCATCTCGCCGGTATAGAAGATGTCCGCGCCATGCCGGGCGATGCGTTCGAGCGAGTTGGCAAGGTCGGGATTTGCCACATGGTCGCCGATCTTCTTGATGCTTCCATCGGGCCGGAAATAGATTTGTGCGCCGGTGTTCGAGAACCGCAGCCGGTCAGCCACCTCGGCGCGGCCGAAGTCGGCGCCATGCGTCCACCAGAAATGCACGTGGGGGCGCATCCGGAAGCCTGCCTTGGCCTGGGCAATCGCCGGTGCGCAAATGTCGGCCCAGTCCATGCTGCCGAATTCGTTTGCCGCCTCTTGATAGGCCATTAGCGAACCCGGCGTGGTCACCGCGTTGTAGCCGATGTCGTTGACCTTGCCCTTCAACACGAAGCCGAAGCCGTCGCGCGTCTCGCCTTCCAGCAGGTCGAGCCACATGTCAGGCGTCGCCGCCAGCGGCGTCTTGCCATGGAAGTCGATGGTGGTGTGAACGCCCTTGCCCGGCATGTAGATCTGGCAGGAGCCGAAGCCGGCGATGCCGCACATCTGCGGATCGACGACGCCCTGCACAAGTGCTGCCGCCATGGCCGCATCCACGGCATTGCCGCCGCGCTGCAGGACCCGCGCCCCGGCCTCGGCAGCTTCCGGTTGCGCCGCCACGATCATGGCTTCAGGTTTCGATGTCATCGCTGCCTCCCTATTCGGCAGCGCTGGCCTCCGCCGCCATGTCATCATTCGAGGCAATGAAACCACCGGACTGACGCGCCCACAAGGAGGCGTAAAGGCCACCCTGCTGCAACAATTCCGCATGGCTGCCCATTTCGACGATGGCGCCCTTGTCCATCACCACGAGACGGTCCATGGCGGCAATGGTGGACAGCCGGTGGGCGATGGCGAGCACCGTCTTGCCCTGCATCAGGTTTGTGAAGCTTTCCTGGATCACCGCCTCGACTTCGCTGTCCAGCGCGCTGGTGGCTTCATCGAGGATGAGGATAGGCGCATCCTTCAGCAGCACCCGCGCAATGGCGATGCGCTGGCGCTGGCCGCCCGACAGCTTCACCCCGCGCTCGCCTACATGGCTGTCATAGCCGGTGCGCCCGCGCTGATCCTCGAGCCCGAGAATGAACTCGTGCGCCGCCGCCTTGCGGGCGGCCTCGATCACTTCTTCGATGCTGGCACAGGGCTTTCCATAGCGGATGTTGTCGGCAATCGAGCGGTGCAACAGGGACGTATCCTGTGTGACCATGCCGATATGGGCGCGCAAGCTGGATTGCGTGACCTTCGAGATGTCCTGACCGTCGATCAGGATGCGGCCCTGTTCCAGGTCGTAGAAGCGCAGCAGCAGCGACACCAGCGTCGACTTGCCCGCCCCCGACCGGCCCACGATGCCCAGCTTCTCGCCCGGCTTCACGTTGAGCGAAAGCTTGTCGATGATGCCCTGGTCGAGTTGGTCGCGGTCCTTGCCGTAGTGAAACCCGATCCGCTCGAACGAAATGGCGCCTTGAGGCACCGTCAGCGTTGCCGCACCCGGAGCATCGATGACGGTGCGCGTGCGCGAGATGGTTTCGACGCCGTCCTGCACCACGCCGATATTCTCGAACAGGCCGGACACTTCCCACATGATCCAGTGCGACATGCCCTTGAGCCTGAGCACGAGGCCGATGGCGAAGGCGATGGCCCCGGCA
>JAHEBA010000210.1 GCA_024642465.1 Alphaproteobacteria bacterium | reverse complement strand
TGGAGAATGGCCATGCTGGACGAATTCAACGAAACGGGCGAACCGCGTGAAGCCGGCGGCAAGGGCGGCCTGTCCGACGACGCATTTCTCGGCGGCAAGCTGCAGATGCTGCAGCCGGAAAAGGGCTACCGCGCTGGCATCGACGCCGTGCTGCTGGCAGCGTCCATCCCCGCCGCGCCGGGTGACCAGGTGTTTGAAGCCGGCATCGGCACCGGCATCGCGGCCGCCTGCCTTGCCTGCCGGGTGCCGGACGTCAGGATCACCGGCATCGAGATCGCCTCGCGCTATGCCATGATCGCCGAGGAGAATTCACGCCGCAACGAACTGGCCGAGCGGATCAAGGTGCTCAAAGGCGACCTGACGGAGAGCATGCGCCACGACGATGTCGACTGGCCGGCACCGTCAAGCTTCGCCCACGCCTACGCCAATCCGCCGTTCTTCGAGGAAACCTCGGTGCAGGCGCCTGCCGATGCCCTGCGCGCCCAGGCCCACCTTTTGAAACCGGGTGCGCTCGATGCCTGGATCAAGGTGATGACGGGTCTTGTGCGCCCGCGCGGCACCGTGTCGGTCATTCACCCGGCAAGCTCGCTGCCGCGCCTGCTGGCGGCGATGGAGCCACGGCTCGGAAACCTCACCGTGCTGCCCATGCGCTCGCGCCGCGAGGAAGCGGCCTCGCGCATCATCGTGCGCGGCACCAGGGGCTCGAAGGCGCCGCTGCGCCTGCTGCCCGGCCTGGTGCTGCATGGCGGCGAGGGTGGCGGTTTCCTGCCCGAAATCGATGCCGTGCTGCGCAAGGGCGAGGCGCTCGACTTCGACTGACTTGCGAACCGCGCTCCAGCGCCCCATCTTCTGCGGCAGGTCCAACAAGATCACCTGCCCACCGGAGGAATCTCATGCTGCCGCGCAAGACCCGCAAGAAGAAGGGCAAGAACCCGCAACCGGGCTTCCTGACGAAGCTGGTGCGCGGCAAGCGCAAGTTCGTCGCCCACGTCCGCCTCAAGGGCGCCATCGGCATGGACCGGCCGTTCAGCCAGTCGCTGTCCATGGCCGGCATCGAGGACACGCTTGAAGCCGCCTTCGCCATTCCGGGCCTTGCCGCGGTTGCCTTCTCCATCAATTCGCCCGGCGGCTCGCCGGTTCAGTCGACGCTGATCTACAACCGCATCCGCCAGCTAGCCGATGAAAGCGGCGTCAGGGTGATGGTGTTTTGCGAGGATGTCGCGGCTTCTGGCGGCTACCTGCTTGCCATGGCCGGCGACGAGGTGTTCGCCGACCGAAGCTCCATCGTCGGCTCAATCGGGGTGATTTCCGCCAGTTTCGGCTTCACTGGCGCCTTGAAGAAGGTTGGCGTCGAGCGCCGCGTCTACACAGCCGGCACCAACAAGTCTGTTCTGGACCCGTTTCTGCCCGAGAAGAAGGAGGACGTCGAGCACCTCAAGTCGCTGCAGCTTGACGTTCACGAGGCCTTCAAGGACATCGTGCGCACCCGCCGCGCGAACAAGCTGAAGGGGGACGAGAAGGAATTGTTCTCCGGCCTGTTCTGGGCCGGCAGCAAGGCGCTGGAGCTTGGCCTGGTCGACGGCATCGGCAATTTGCACGCCACGCTGCGCGAACGTTTCGGCGACGACGTCATCATCAAGAACATCGACACGGCGTCCGCGTTCTCGCTGCGCAAGCTGGTGGGCGTGTGCGTGCAAGGCTCCATTGACCATGTCGCCGGAACGGCAGCGGGTGCGGCGGTTGAACGCGCCATGACCCTTGCAGAAGAGCGCGCTTTGTGGTCTCGTTTCGGACTGTAATCGTTGCGATCTCTGGACGAACACCTGAAGGGACACCGCTTAAATGATTTACAAGTTGCTGATCGCCGGTTTCGGTCTTGCCGTGTCCTACGTGGTGGCCAGGAAGCTGGCAGAAGTCCAGGACAAGTCGCGGGTCAAGGTTCGCACCGAAGACCGCACGGCGATGAAGTCCCGCCGTCTGCGCCAGGATCCTGAAACCGGCGTCTACTACCCGGAAGACTGACCGGCCCGTCACGGGATCAGACCACCCGCTCACAGTTGCCTTGACCGCGCTTGCCACGCGCAATAGGTTCGCGCGCGCGAATCCAGCGAAACCCATTGCGTGAAGTGCTCAAGCCGATGACCGCTCCGTCCGGCCTCAATCCGAAGGCGTCATTCCAGGACCTGATCCTCACCCTGCACCAGTATTGGGCGGGGCACGGCTGCGTCATCCTGCAGCCCTACGACATGGAAGTGGGCGCTGGCACCTTTCACCCGGCAACCACGCTGCGCTCGGTCGGCCCGAACCCTTGGAAGGCAGCTTACGTGCAGCCCTCGCGCCGGCCCAAAGACGGCCGCTATGGCGAGAACCCAAACCGGCTGCAGCACTATTACCAGTACCAGGTGATCCTGAAGCCCTCGCCCAATGACCTGCAGGAGCTTTACCTCGGCTCGCTCTACGCCATCGGCATCGACCGCGACAACCACGACATCCGCTTCGTCGAGGATGACTGGGAAAGCCCGACGCTGGGCGCCTGGGGCCTCGGCTGGGAGGTGTGGTGCGACGGCATGGAAGTTTCGCAGTTCACCTATTTCCAGCAGGTCGGCGGCATCGATTGCCATCCGGTCTCAGGCGAACTGACCTACGGGCTCGAACGCCTCGCCATGTACGTTCAGGGCGTCGACAACGTCTATGACCTCAATTTCAATGGCCGCGACGGCGACGAGCGCATCACCTATGGCGACGTGTTCCTGCAGGCCGAACAGGAATATTCGCGGCACAATTTCGAGTATGCCAACACCGAAAAGCTTCTGCGCCACTTCGAGGATGCCGAGGCCGAGTGCAAGGCGCTGCTGGCGGCAGGCGACCGGGGCGAGAAGCACCTGATGGCGTTGCCGGCCTATGACCAGTGTATCAAGGCCTCGCATGTGTTCAACCTGCTCGATGCCCGCGGCGTCATCTCGGTCACCGAACGCCAGGCCTATATCCTGCGCGTGCGCGAACTTGCCAAGGGCTGCTGCGAGGCGTGGTCGAAAACCGCCGGCGGCAGTGCTGCCTGACATCTTTCAATCATTGGAGAACGTAAATGGCTGATCCGGTTATTGCCCAGAAGTCGCCGATCCCCGTCGAGGTGGAAGCAGGCAAGAACTATTTCTGGTGCACCTGCGGCAAGTCCTCGAAGCAGCCGTTCTGCGACGGCTCGCACCAGGGCTCCGAGTTTGCGCCGATGAAGTGGACGGCAGACGCGACCGGCAAGAAGTTCTTCTGCGCCTGCAAGCACACCGGCAAGGGCCCGTTCTGCGACGGCACCCATTCGAAGATATAAGAAAGCCGAACCCCACCCATGGCCGAACTCCTGCTCGAACTGTTCTCCGAGGAAATCCCTGCGCGCATGCAAGTGCGTGCCAGTGAAGACCTGAAGAAGCTCGTCACCGACGGGCTGGTGGAAGCAGGCCTGACCTATGAAGGCGCCGAAGCCCACGTCACACCCCGCCGGCTGGCGTTGTGCGTGTCGGGCCTTGCCACCCGCACCGCCGACCAGAAGGAAGAGCGCAAGGGCCCACGCATCGATGCGCCGGAACAGGCCATCCAGGGCTTCCTCAAGTC
>JAHEBA010000209.1 GCA_024642465.1 Alphaproteobacteria bacterium | reverse complement strand
ACGTCGGTCAGCACCGCAACCGCCATGCGGCTTTCGCGGGCATCCGCCAGTTGCTTCAGCAGTTGGACGTCCATCGCCTCACGCCTTCCCCGTCACCGGATCGACGTAGACCCGGATCTTGCCGCCGCAAGCGAGCCCCACTTCCCAGGCGGTCTCATCGGCCACGCCGAAACTCAGTACCTTGGGCTTGCCTGACGCGATGGCCTCGAGCGCCTCTGTCACGACGGCTCCTTCAACGCAGCCGCCCGACACCGAGCCTTCGAAATTGCCATTCCCGTCAATCACCAGTTGCGATCCGACCGGTTGCGGCGCCGAACCCCAGGTCTCGATAACCGTCGCCAGCGCCACCTTGCGGCCTTCCGACACCCAGTCGTTGGCCTTCGCCAGCAGGCTTGCATCGTTCGCGCTCATGCCCTCACCTCCTTCGCCAGCTTGTCAGCAGCCTGATCAAGCCAGCGGCGCGGATCATGCGCGAGTTCGCGCGAGCCTGACAAGACCTCCGCCAGATCGGCCAGCGTATTGAGCGAATGACAGGGCCGGAACTCGTCCACATGGGGCATCATGGCCTTGATGCCAACCGCCCGCGCCTCGAAGCCTGCATAGCGCAGCAGCGGGTTGAGCCAGACCACCCGCTTGGCCGAGCGGTGCAGCCGGCCCATCTCTGCTTCCAGCACCTCGACGTCGTCGCGGTCCAGCCCGTCCGTCATCAGCAAAACGTGGGCACCTTGCGCCAGCACCCGGCGCGACCACTTCATGTTGAACTCGCGCAGTATGTGACCGATGCGCGTGCCGCCCGACCAGTCGTTGACGTGCGAGCCGACCAGTTCCATCGCCTCGTCCACGTCGCGCCGCTTCAGTTCGCGGGTGATGTTGGTCAGCCGCGTGCCGAAGGTGAACACCTGAACCCGCGACCGGTCGTTGGTCAGCGCATGCAGGAAATGCAGGAAAACCCGGCTGTAATTCGCCATTGATCCCGAGATATCCAACAGCACCACCAGCGGCGGCTCGCGGGTCTGGCGCGCCTTGAACTTCAGTTCGGCCAAGTTGCCGCCCGAGCGCATCGACTTGCGCAAGGTAGAGCGCAGGTCCACCATCCCGCGCGGGCTCTCCTTGAACCGGCGCATCCTGACCAGCAGTCTCTTCATCCGCATGCGCTGGATGGCCTCACGCGCCTGGCGCTCCTCTTCCGCGCTCATCTGCTCGAAGTCCTTGCTGCGCAGAACTTCGCGAGCAGACGAGGTGTATTCACCCTCAAGCTCGATGTCATCGCGCGGCCGCTCGCGCTGGGACTGCGCCTCATCCTGGTCGAACATCGCCTCTGCCAGCCGCTTCTGCCCCGCCTTCTTCTTGTCGGGCTTGGTCTCGACGCGCACCTGCTGAAACAGCAACTGCATCAGTTGCTCGATCATCTTCGGCTTGCGCCAGAACACCTCGAAGGCATGGTCGAACAGTACCCTATGCTCGCGCCGCTTGACGAACACCGAATGCAGGATCCAGTAGAAGTCCTTCTTGGTTGCCATGCCTCCGCCGGTGACGGCGTCGAGCGCATCGAGCACCGCGCCCGGTCCAACCGGCAGGCCCGCATCGCGCAGCACGCGGGCGAAGTGCATGATGTTGGCCGGCAGCTGGCCGGTCGGCGCGGGATTGTTGGAATTGGCGGGCTTGAGATCCATGTTTGGGTCAGGCCCGGTTCCGTATCTCCGACTGGATCTGCTCGACCAGCCGCTTGGCCTCCGAGCCTTCCATGCGGGCGATGTCGTCCTGGTACTTCAGCAGAACGCCCAGCGTGTCGTTGACGGTCTTTGGATCCAGCGCAAGCGCGTTGAGTTCATTCAACGCCGATACCCAGTCCAGCGTCTCGGCCACGCCCGGCGACTTGAACAGGTCCTTGCCACGCAGCGCCTGGATGAAGCCCACCACTTCCTGCGCAAGCTGATCACCCACCTCGGGCTTCTTGCGCTTGATGATGTCCAGTTCGCGCTCGGCATTCGGATAGCCCACCCAGTGATACAGGCACCGCCGCTTGAGCGCGTCATGCACCTCGCGGGTCCGGTTGGAGGTGATGATCACGATCGGCGGTTCCGGCGCCGTTACGGTGCCGATCTCGGGGATAGTGATCTGGTAATCCGAAAGGACTTCCAGCAAAAACGCCTCGAACGCCTCGTCGGTACGGTCAAGCTCGTCAATCAGCAGCACAGGCGCACCGCTAGTGTGCGGCTCCAGCGCCTTGAGCAACGGCCGCTTGATGAGGAAGCGGTCGGAGAAGATATCGGACTGCAGCCGGTCGCGGTCGTCGACCCCCTCCGCTTCGGCCATGCGGATCTCGATCATCTGGGCAGAGTAATTCCACTCGTAAACCGCGGCCGAAAGGTCGAGCCCCTCGTAGCACTGCAGCCGGATCAGGTCGCGGCCAAGCGCTGCGCTGAGCACCTTGGCAATCTCGGTCTTGCCCACGCCCGCCTCGCCTTCGAGGAACAGCGGCCGTCCCATCTTCAGTGCCAGGTAGACCACCGTCGCAAGCGGACGGTCGGCGATATAGCTTTCGGACGACAAAAGCTCGACGGTTTCATCGATGGAGGTGGGAAGCGACTTTGGCATGGTGCCCCTTGTTTATAATGATACGGCCCGCAAGCGCAAAAGGCTCACGGGCCGCATCAGTTCCGTTGCGCGGCTTGAACGGCGCTACTTCGCCGCCGCAACCGCCCGCTTCGCCATCACGCCGACGAGGTGGGCGCGATACTCCGTTGAGCCGTGGATGTCCGAGTTCATGTCATCGGCCTTGACCTTGACGCCCACCAGCGCATCGGTCGAGAAGTTGGCCGACAGGGCCTTCTCCATCGCCTTCTCGCGATAGGCCGAACCCTTGGCACCGGTCACGCCGACGCGCACGCCCTTTTTGCCGAAGTCGGCCACGAACACGCCTACCATGGCATAGCGCGAGGCCGGGTTCGGGAACTTCGAGTAGGCGGACCGGGCCGGAATTTCGAACTCGATCTGCTTGATGATCTCGTTCGCCCGCAGTGCCGTCTCGAACAGGCCCTTGAAGAACTTGTCGGCCTCGATGGTACGGCTGTCCGTCACCACCTTGGCGTTCAGTGCCAGCAGCGCTGCCGGGTAGTCAGCCGCCGGATCGGCGTTGGCGACCGAACCGCCGATGGTGCCGCGATGGCGCACGTGCGGATCGCCAATGTTGCCAGCCAGGGCCGCAAGCGCCGGAAGGGCCTTCTTGAGATCCTTGTTCTCGGCAACTTCGGCATGGGTGGTGCCAGCCATGATAGTGACCTTGGTCTTGGTCACCTTCACGCCCGTGTTCTTGAGGCCCGTCAGGTCGATGATGTCCGATGGCGTGGCAAGGCCCTGCTTCATCGTCGGAATGAGCGTCATCCCGCCCGACATCAGCTTGCCGTCCTTCTTCGCCTTGATCAGCTTGACCGCATCCGCCAGCTTCGAGGGACGGTGGTATTCAAAGTTTTCCATTGTTTCTGTCTCCTGTCCCTGGAACTTACTCGGCCGCTTCGCGCATGTGGGCCATGGCCTTCCACACGGTCTGCGGGGTTGCCGGCATCGGCACGTCCTTGACGCCGAGCGCGTTGGTCAACGCGTTCAT
>JAHEBA010000208.1 GCA_024642465.1 Alphaproteobacteria bacterium | reverse complement strand
GGACTATCGAGATGTGCAGCAACTCTTCGACACGTTGATGCCCGCTGGCGACTTTCGCTGCTACTGGAAATGCCATTTCCTGGATGAGCTCAGCGACGAGATGATCGATGCTGCTATCTCCAATGCTATTGCTGCACCGTCTAACAATACACTCAGCTCCTTGTGGAACTTTGGAGGCGCGACAGCCAAGGTTCCGGCCAATGCTACTGCTTTTGGAGACCGGTCATTCGGGTGGATGTATTCGATCGACTCGGTCTGGCCGGATGCAGCCGATGACGACAGAAATATCGCATTCACGCGCAAAGCCTGGGACGAGACCCGGAAACATTCGCAGCACGGCCGCCTCTATCTGAACTTCGCTGGACATGGTGAAGACAACGAAAGCCTCGTGCGTGATGCGTTCGGACGCAACTACGTGCGCCTCGCTGCCATAAAGGCAAAGTACGATCCCGGCAACATGTTCCGCTTCAATCAGAACATCGTTCCGGCGGGGGTGCACTGATGACCGATTATAGCAAGCTGCCGCAGTTGAACGGCCATGACATGACCTGTGGTGGCGGCATCGAGACATGGCTCCAATATGTTGACGGGTTTGAGCTTCGGCACTTCTGCCTGTTTGAACTTCTTGACGACAACAGCGGGCTCGCTTGCCTGACTGACTACCATCGCAAACTTGTGGAGGCCGCGGTGTCCAACGGCTTCGGCGTCATCAACGAGGGACTGCATTACCGTGCCAGCCGGGACTGGGGCGACTTGATCGGCTATTCGCGCGAAGCACTCGAAGAGATCAATATCCGCGGCATCGAATTCTACAAGAATTTCGCCCGCGAGTACGATACGCTGGAAACGCCGATGATCGTCGGTGGCGTAATAGGACCGCGCGGCGATGCCTACAATGTTGGCCGCACGCCGGATGCGGCGGAGTCCGAGGATTACCACTCCGAGCAGATCCTGACCTTCAAGAAGGCCGGGGCCGATCAGATCAGTGCATTGACCTTCTCCTCGACGGAGGAGGCAATCGGCGTTGCGCGCGCTGCGAAGGCCGCCGGAATGCCGGTTGTAATCTCCTTCTTCGTAAAGCAGGGAGGCAGGCTTTCGGGCGGCGAAACGCTGGAAGAGGCAATCGCAAAGGTAGATGCAGCGACCGGCAACGCGCCTGCATACTACATGATCAATTGCACTCACCCCAGCGAGTTCGAACCTGCCTTGACGCCCGGTGCCTGGACGAAGCGACTGGGTGGGTTCATGCCGAATGCTGTTGCCATGGATACGCTGTCGCTTTGCAAGCTGGGCCACCTCGAGGATGGCGACCCGGTCGAGCTTGGCAGCCAGATGGCTGATCTCGCCAGGAGGTTCCCGCACATTCACGTATGGGGCGGGTGCTGCGGTACTGACAGCCGCCACATCGGCCAGATCGCTCGACAAGTGGGATTGGCGCGACAGGCAATCGCTGCGGAATGACAACGCAGCACGGATGGCGATCAGTGCAGCCAAGTTAGCCGCCTAAGTTGGCCGCCTACGACTGAATTGCCATTCATGGTGGATCAACAAGGGAGGAAAAATGATGTTCAATCCAACCAACAGTCTGCATTCCAAGTATCTGCGTACTCTGACCGTTGCGGCAGTCGCCACGTTTGCTATCGGTTCGGCAGCGTTGGCTGATGACAAGCAGGCCCTGATCGACAGTGCCCTCAGTGCCGCGCCTTCGCATATCGCGGAAACGGCCAAGGTGATGACCATGAAGGGCGAAGTCCTCAAGGAAGGCTCTGGTTCGTGGACGTGTTTTCCGTATGAAGGTGCCGGCACCTCGCCCATGTGCCTTGATCCGGAGTGGATGCGCTGGGCCGATGCCTGGATGAACAAGAAGGATTTCCAGGCCACCAAGGTCGCCTTTGGCTACATGCTGGCTGGCGATATGCCTGATGCAGGCGCGAGCAACATTGACCCCTTTGCGACGGCTGAGACACCTGACAACCAGTGGGTCGTCGAAGGCCCTCATGTCATGGTCCTGGTGCCGGACAGCGCTTCTCTTGATGGCGTGTCCACAGACTACACGACCGGCGAACCGTATGTGATGTGGAAGGGCACCCCGTATGCACACATCATGGTGCCGACGGGGCCACGAGCAAAGTGAGCGAGCAATCAATACGCTCGTTTGCGGTCTTCCCAAACTGAATAGGGCTCGCCTTTGCAGCCGTACTGGCTGTTTGGCGGGAGGGCGCAGCGTCAACCATCCCCCGGAATAACGCTGCGCCCCATTAGGATCGACGACGTGCCGAATGTCTGATCCACGTCATCAGTGGTCCGTTCCGAACTCCCACAAGAATGGTTGCTGTATCCTCGAAGGTTACCGTCTCTTGAGGCGACCGAGCAGGCCGCATTGTCACGCTAACGTGAGCCAGGTTCGCGGTGATCTATCAGGTGATTGACTACGTACTCCGCGTCATCGCCCACGCCATAAAACAGACCTGATCCCTGTGTGTGCATCCAGTGCAGTCCGCAGAAGTACAGACCGGGTATCTCCGTAATGCCGCGTTCATAGCGGGGATAACCGCTCTCATCGAAGACCGGCAGGTCGATCCATCCAAAGTCGCGGTGAAACCCCGTGGCATAGATGACGGTTGAGACATTCGCCTCTGCCAAGTCGAAGAGGCGTGGCTCCGGTTTCGGCTGCCATTCGACCGGGGCAACAACCTCCTCTGGATCATCAAGGCCGTGCTCTGCAATGAACTTGTCGATGCCCTGCATCTCCGCGAGACATACCTCGTCTACTGCCTTCAGCGTCTCTTCGAGACCGCCCGCAAGCACCAGACAACCGTCCTGGACACCCTCGACCTTGCTATGCAGTGTGATGCCGTCCAGCGCCATCTGGCGCAGGTCAATCGTGCGCCCACCGTCTCGGCCAGACATATGCGGGTGGGCCTTGAACCGTATCGCGGTCCCTTTGGGGTGCTCTTCCACCGGCATGTTCATGTACCCGGTTGCCACGTCCCATTCAAAAATATCACGACCTCTATAGCGACGCGGGATGCGGCCAGCATTGCCAACGGCAAGATGCACGTCTCGACCCGAGAGGTGCAGGTCTTCAGCAACCTGACATCCCGATTGACCGCTGCCCACGATGAACACTGCACCGTCCGGTAGGCTCTCCGAGTTGCGATAGCCGCGGGTATGCAAGCCCGTTACGCCTTGAGGCAGATCTTTGTGCCAGCTTGGTATGTTGGGGTGTTGATGAGTGCCAACCGTAATAACCAGGTTCTGCGCTTCGAGTACGCCGTCTGATGTGGTCAGTTTGAATCGACCCGGCCCGGCACTAGCCTCGATCCGTGTCACCTCAACACCCGCTCGGTAAGGCGGGGCAAAACTGGCCGCGTAACGCTCGATGTAGTTCACGATCTCATCGCGAAGCATGAAGCCATCAGGGTCATCGCCGTCGTAATGGAAACCCGGAAGTCGGCAGAGCTTGTTGGGGGAAACCAGACAGAAGGTATCCCAGCGGTTGCGCCAGGTATCACCAATCTGCCCTCGGTCGAGAACAACGTGATCGCGTCCAGCCTGCTTTAAGTGCCAGCTGACTGAAAGACCGGCCTGCCCTCCGCCAACAACGACTGTGTCAATCAGGGTGTCCATAGCAGCAACCCT
>JAHEBA010000074.1:13134-13787 GCA_024642465.1 Alphaproteobacteria bacterium | reverse complement strand
ACCACGGTCCAATTGGCTGCTGCCCAGCTGTTATATCCGGCATCCCGGATGAAATCATCATGGACGCGTTCATCACCTTGCGCGTCTACATTCTGCCGGCACCCGTGGAATGCGATGTGCAGACGGCACGCCTGTGACAAACAGGCCGTCGGTACGTAAATGTAACCAACCGAACTCATGCTAGACATCGAAGATTCGTCAAAGAATGGCGACTGATCGAATTCCCTCAATTCTCCGTTCTGGTGGGCGTCAACTGGTTCGACTGGAGGCAGATTCGCATAGAGATGATCCAGCATCAGCCGTGCAGCGCTAAAGCCGCACTGAATGATGAAAGGAGGCAGATGTTCGCCACAGGACCTTGTTGGAAATCGACTGTCAAAACCGGATTCGACAGGCATTCCGTGACTCGCCGCCAGCGCCGGGTCATCATTCATGACTTTGAGCGCGCCGCTTTGAATTTCAAGGCTCAGGTAGAGCTCGGCTAGGCTTTGACCCACTGCCGCTGGCACCACGTCATCCTGAGAGCCACGAAACAGCCAGACACGATCGTCTGCTAGGTTTTGCGGATCATCAATTTCTCCCGATCTGTATGCTGTCTGGATCAGGTCAAAGGCGTCTGCAGCCACAGGCGGATCAGGGCGCAAACCCCAGTA
>JAHEBA010000074.1:0-13124 GCA_024642465.1 Alphaproteobacteria bacterium | reverse complement strand
AATGCGTACAGCCAACCAGAGCCGCTGAGAGGCGATCCATTCGCGGAAAGGTCCAGAATGGATTGTTGATGATATCGACACAGCCATACGGCCCGCCTGCGACAATGCCTGCGCCAGAGATTCGGCTGGAATAGGCAAGGTGAAATTGGTGCGCGAAAAACGCGCCCGACGACAATCCGGAGACCGTCACTGATGCTGGAGAAATATTAAGTGTACCTGGCAGTGTCTGGTCTGTTGACTGATGCGCGGGATCCGGGACTACATCATGATCGGCGAAACAAACTCCCGCTAACTTCATCAGGAAAGCTGCTGTCAAAATCGCTACTTTGAAGTGCCATGCCAATAGAGGCCGGAACCCAAGACACCCGTTAACTGCTCGGCTGTGCTGCACGGCTGCCTTGCGGCGTCCTTGTTCGCGGTAGGTGAGTTGTGTCGATGGAGGCACAGAAGAGTTTCCCTAGCTGCCGTCTACGTTTTAGTTGGCGATGCTCAGTCAACTCGACTTTCGGAAACATCGACCAGTCTAAACACCTCCAAAGGTTCGCGTATGCCTTTCAGGCTCAACTTACCTTTTAGTTTGACCTGGAATTCATCTTCTACCGCGATACTCGCCCGTGGGCTGAGGAGGATTTCTCCGTCCTCGACTTCATCACAAAGACGCGCGACAAGATTGATCGCGGTGCCGGATGCAGTGTAGTCGAAGCGCCCTCCAAATCCGATCATTCCTACCGTGGCGTAATCGAGCGAGCCCCCTACACCAAAGCCGAGCCTGTAGCCCAGACGTTTCCATTGCCTGCATAGATCGTCCATTCGCGCACGCATTGCGATCGCCAACCTAACAGCATCTCCTGCCGGATCTTCACATGGAACCGGATCGTTAAATAGAACCATGATGCCGTCGCCCAACCGGCGGCGAGGGTGAAGGGCTTTTCCGGGGGACAGAAAAAACCGAACCTTTTAGAGCGCTTCGACATGACAGGGGAATGAAGGTAGCCTCATAAATAATGAGGAACGCTCCGATTAGCAGTAGGACAAAAAGTAGGGCAACAATATCCTGCCCAACGATAAATAAAAATATTTCAAGGCGTTAAATAAGATAAATGGCGGAGAGGATGGGATTCGAACCCACGATACGCTTTTGACGTATACTCCCTTAGCAGGGGAGCGCCTTCGACCACTCGGCCACCTCTCCTCACGCCAATGTTCGCTGTATGCATGGGATTGCAGGCAGTTTCAACCCCGCGCATCGGCGGCCAGGTGTTTTCCCGAGGATTTCGCAGCAACCCTGCAGGAGCTTGCGGCGTTTACGTGGTGCATGGCACTGAAAACCGCCCAAATTTCTCCAGAGTGACGGCGCCATTCTGCATTTATTAAGTGTACCTGGGCACAAATGCGTGTATGGATGGGTGCAAGACGGACGATTGGGCTGCTGTGGCGGCCCGCCGACAAAGGCAAGGACAATGAGACCGACAGTCAAGGCCGCATTGGTGGCCGCAGCCATCATCAGCGCCACGGCCGCCTCGGCCCATGCTCAGGCCATCGATACGATTGGTTCGCGCTACATTCCGAAGGGTCACAGCTACGACAGTTCAAATTCGCAGCTGCCGACGCTGAATTCCTACGAAGACCAGACCAACAGCCGTGCCGACGTGTTCGAGACCGAAATCTACAAGGCGCGGCGTGACCGGGCCTACTGGGATACCTGGATGAACTCGACCCACGGCACCTACCTGGGCGGCGAACCGCTGCTGGCACCCGATTACTGATTGGCGTGCAGCGCCTCAGAAAAGGCCAAGGGCGGCCCAGCAGCCGCCCTTTCGCGTTCAGTTCACCGGGCTTCAACCGGCCGGGCGCATGGTCGTCATTATGTACAGGTTCATGGCCTTCTGGGCCGCAGCCACCTGAGCACTGCTCATGCGCTGCGAAAGCTTGACCCGCTCGATGCGGGCACGCGCACTCCCCCGCAGCGCCGCGAGAGAAAGCCACTTGTGCGCCTCCACGAGGCCGCCAAGGTCGATCATGTCCAGCGCGCGCAGCACGAACGCATCTTCAGGCAGGCGAATCTCGTCTTCTCTCGGCGTTACATCGCGATAATCGGCAAGGTCGATAACAACACTCATGGGGCCATGGCTCCGGTACGCAAACTTACTCACTAATCTGTCCGTAACCATGCCACACTGGTTATCAAACGCAGTTAAGCAGCGTGGTTACCGGACCGTTTACAAGACCGCAAACCAGTCACCCCAACAATATGAGCTGGCGTCCACAAACCAATGTTTTGAATGAGAAATCATGCGCCTAAGCGGTCAAGCCGAGGCCGCCACCCTTAATCGCCGGTTAACCATGACCGGCAAAACCGCAGCCTGCAGTCCTTACCTGCCCTGCCCCTTGCCGAACAGGATCGAGTGGGCTGCGTCGTTGGTCTTGAGGTCTTCCGGCCGGCCGCGGCGTTCCTCGCCCACCGCCATGCCGCGGATGACGGCCGGCATTGCCATCACAGCCTCGAACCACCGCTTGAGGTGCGGGAAATCATCGAGGTTCTGGCCTTGGCGCTTGTGCGGTCTGATCCAGCCAATGGAGGCCATGTCGGCGATGGAATAGCTGCCCGCGAGGTATTCGTGGCTCTCCAGTTGACGGTTCATCACGCCATACAACCGCGCCACCTCGCTGGTATAGCGCTCGATGGCATAGGGAAGCTCTTCGCGCGCATAGAAGCGGAAGTGGTGTGCCTGCCCGCACATCGGCCCGAGCCCCGCCATCTGCCAGAACAGCCACTCATCCACCTTGATCCGGGCGCGTTCATCCTGCGGATAAAACTGCCCGGTCTTGCGGCCGAGATACTGCAGGATGGCACCGGATTCAAAGACTGATACGGGTTGGCCGTCCGGGCCATCCGGGTCGACGATAGCCGGCATGCGATTGTTCGGGGCGATCTTCAGGAAGTCCGGGTCAAACTGCTCGCCCTTTAGGATGTCGACATAGCGCACCCGGTACGGCAGGCCGCACTCTTCCAGCATGATGGTGATCTTCCAGCCGTTTGGCGTCGGCCAGTAATACAGCTCGATCGGTAGACTGGAGTTCATGTGTATTCACTCCTGCTGCAAGGTTGCCGCCCGGCCTTGAACCGGAACGAGAATCCGCGCCACGATGGGCAAATGGTCCGAACCGGCCGCTTCGCCTACCTGCACTCTGTCGGGAAACAGCAGTTCCCGGTCCGCAAACATGTGGTCGATTGCCAGCTGTGGCAAGCGCAGGTTGTTCAATGGCCAGGTTGGAATGGACGTGCGCCGTGTCAGTCCTGATTGGGCGGAAAACGCGCGTACCATGCGAGAGTAGGGCGTTGCGTTGAAGTCTCCGACCACCAGCCGTGGTTTGGGTATCGTGCTGACATAGTCGGCAAACGTGGTGACCTGCACCCATTGCGCGTTGACCTGTGGTGCGCGGATCGTATGGGTACCTAGAATGGTGAGATTGCCCCACTTCGGCCCCCGCGAAGCGCGCGCGAACACGGGACCCTTCCAGGGAGCGCGAATCGTCAAGTCATTGAGCGGATAACGCGACATGATGCGCAGGTGAAAGCCGTAACTGAGCATCGTGGGATACAGGTACGGATAGGCTTCCAGCATCGCGTCGGCCATCTCGCGGGTGTAGCGATTGGCCTCGGCGAAGAACACGATGTACGGGTCCTGCAATTCGATCTGGGTTCTGATGGCGTTCTGGTCGCGGTTCCACAGCCAGCTGTTGAACTACATTACCCCTGAGTTCGCGGTAACCCTCGGGAACCTGCGTCGAGCCGCGGGGGGCGAGCACCCGCGGATGCACATTCGGCCACAGCCCGATGACCAACATGCCGGCCAGCATCAACGCCACAGCCGACACCAGCCGGTGTTTCGGCATCAGGTATGCCCAGCCGCAGGCAATGGCGGCAACGACGAAATGCAGCGTCAGGTGGCTGAAGACGTCCAAGATAGATGTTGTACTGGCTGAGGTGGCCCATGCCGATGCCGGCAAAGGCAAGGCACATGCCAAGCAGGCACAGGATGCGCCCCGGGCTTTCCGTCTTCGGCAGCATGGCCGTCTACCCCCCTCGCCGATGACCATCATGTCACGCAGACAGCTGCTTCGACATTATGAAGGCGGCAATGTCCGAGTCTCCACCGCAACGCTTCACCTCGCCCACAATCTCCAGGCCGTGGGCGCCATAGAACGCGATGGCCGCACCGTTCTTTCTGTCCACTTCCAGTTCGAGGCGCTCGGCACCTGGAAAGCAGCTCTCGATTTCGGCAAAGAGCTCGCGACCCAGACCATTGCGCAGATGTTGCGGGTGAACGCAGAGCTGCTTGAGTTGCACCGACTCGCGGTCATCGCTCATCACGGCGAAGGCCATGCCACCGATCTGCTCACCATCGTCGGCCACCAGCATCTCGCCGTGGCGGGCCGCGATATTGGCCTTTACTGCGTCAAGCATATGCCACCGCGCGATGACGGGCTCCACCATTTCTGCGCCGTGGATGGGCACGCAGGTGTGGCGCCAACTCGCCACCAGCACCTCGCGGACCCGGGCAGCGTCCGCGGCGGCAGCGGTGCGGATGAAGAACATCCCTACTCCACACCGAGCTTCTGCTTGACCAGGGCGTTGACTGCCTGCGGGTTGGCCTTGCCGCCGGTCACCTTCATCACTTGCCCGACGAACCAGCCGGCCAGCGCCGGCTTCTCGATGGCCTGCGCCACCTTGTCGGGGTTGGCCGCGATCACCTCGTCGACCGCCGCCTCGATGGCGCCAGCGTCGGTCACCTGCTTCAGGCCGCGCGATTCCACGATCTGCTTCGGATCGCCGCCTTCACTCCAGGCGATCTCGAACACGTCCTTGGCGATCTTTCCGGAAATGGTGCCGTCGGCGATCATGTCGATGATGCCGCCAAGCTGGTCAGCGGAAATCGGGCTTTCGCCGATGTCCTTGCCTTCCTTGTTGAGGCGGCCGAACAGTTCGTTGATGACCCAGTTGGCGGCCATCTTGCCATCACGGCCCTTGGCCACGTTCTCGAAATACGCTGCCGAGTCGCGGTCCATGATCAGCACTTCTGCGTCATAGGGCGTCAGGCCGAAATCCTTCACCAGTCGCGCCTTCTTCTCGTCCGGCAGTTCCGGCAACGACGCCTTGATCTCCTCGATCCACGCGGTCTCGATCTCGAGCGGCAGAAGGTCCGGATCGGGGAAATAGCGATAGTCGTGCGCCTCTTCCTTGGACCGCATGGAGCGGGTCTCGCCCTTCCTCGGGTCGAACAGCCGGGTTTCCTGGTCAATCTTGCCGCCGTCCTCGAGGATGTCGATCTGGCGGCGGGCCTCGTACTCGATCGCCTGGCCCATGAAACGCATGGAGTTCACGTTCTTGATCTCGCAGCGCGTGCCCGGTTCGCCACCCGGCTTGCGCACCGACACGTTCACGTCGGCACGAAGCGAGCCTTCCTCCATGTTGCCGTCGCAGGTGCCGAGATAGCGCATGATGGTGCGCAGCTTCGACACATACGCCTTGGCTTCATCGGCGGAGCGCATGTCGGGCTTCGAGACGATTTCCATCAGCGCCACGCCGGACCGGTTCAGGTCAACCAGCGACATGGTCGGGTGCTGGTCGTGGATCGACTTGCCGGCGTCCTGCTCAAGGTGCAGCCGCTCGATGCCGACGGTCACCTGGCCGCGCTCGCCCATGTCGAGCAGCACTTCGCCCTCGCCCACCACGGGCTGCTTATACTGCGATATCTGGTAGCCCTGCGGGAGGTCCGGATAGAAGTAGTTCTTGCGGTCGAACACCGAGTACTCGTTGATCTGCGCCTTGAGGCCGAGGCCGGTGCGCACCGCCTGTTCGACGCAGAAGCGGTTGATGACGGGCAGCATGCCTGGCATGGCCGCATCGACCAGCGACACGTGATCGTTGGGCGCGCCGCCATACTCGGCCGAGGCGCCGGAAAACAGCTTCGACTTCGACGAAACCTGGGCGTGGACTTCCAGCCCGATGATGATTTCCCAGGGGCCGGTGCCCCCCTCGATCCAGTCGGATTTGTCGGCAACGCGCGCGCAGAACGTCATTGGATGAAGGCCCTGAATCTCAATTGAATTGGATTGGATGACTTGGTAGCGCGAGGGTGCGCTGGCGGCAAGGGAGAATGCGCCCTGGAACCGATGCATCATGGACGCAGCCCGGCTGGATTCAACCGGCGCTCGACAAGCCCTGCGCCGCAACTTCGTCAAACAGCCAGTCGCGGAACCGTTCGATGTCCGGGCAACGGCGCCGGGTAGCTGCATGAGCAAAGGAATAGATCGTACGGGCGGGCGTTTCGATATCGAACAAACGCACCAGCCGGCCGGCCTCAAGGGTATTGCGGGCCATTGCGTCATAGGCGAGCGCCGCGCCCTGCTCCTGCTCGGCTGCCGTCAATGTGAGTTCGCAATGGGCAAGACGCGGCCCCCTTGGCAGTCCGTTCGGCGTGATCCCTGCGCTGCTGAACCACTCTCCCCAGCCGTCGTCCACCTCGTCGTGAAGCAAGGTGGAACCGAGCAGGTCTCCCGGCGTCTCGATACCTTCGCGTTCAACCAGCACCGTACTGGCAACCGGATAGCGGCCTGACGCCATCATCGTTTCAACCACTGAGCCGTCCACGGGAGCCTCGCCCCAGTGCATGACCACATCGGCATCGTTGTGCGAGAAGTCCATGCATGGCGCTCCTTGCGAAACCGAGATGTCAATCTGGTCCCGCTCGGCGAACCTGTGCAGGCGCGGCACCGGCCAGCGCGCGGCAAAGCCGGGGGTCGACAATACCCTGAGCCGTCCGGCATGACGGCTGGCGGATGCGCGGCTGGTGCTGGCATCAAGGGCATCCAGAATTGGCGTCAGGTCCTGCAGGTAAGCCCTGCCAGCCTGGGTGAGCCGCAGTCCTTGCGCCTGCCGCTCGAATAGGCATGTACCCAGCATGTCCTCAAGCGATTTGACCTGGTGGCTGATGGCGGACGGCGTGAGGCAAAGGTCCTGTGCCGCAGCGGTGAAACTGAGCCGCCGCGCAGCCGCCTCGAATGCCCGCAAGGCAGGCAATGGCGGGATGTTCCTTCGGGAACAGGATAAATTTCTTTCAAAGGCCAATGAATTACCTTTGTTTGAGCCGCTCAGCGGGGAAAGCTTAGCATACGGACTATTCGAATTGCACCAGCCGAGGAGGATCCCATGCCAACCCAGATCCAGTCGAAACGCCTGATGATTGCAGCTGCGTTCGTTGCGGCACGGCCTGTGGCGCAGGCCTGATTGCCCTGGCGGGACACGCCGCCATTGCTGCTGCCCCTGCCCCGACCGAGCACAAGGGATTGGCGGTGGAAGCACTCGGAGCCATTGATGCAGCCTCAATCAAGGCAACCCTTGGGCTTCAAGGACACAAGCTCCAGCTGCGCGCCATCACCATCGAACCTGGTGGCCAGATCGCCAAACACAGCCATGAAAAACGTCCAGGTCTGGTCAATGTCATCTACGGTGAATGGATCGAGGGCCGCGCGTCGGGCGAAGCCGGCTTCAAGGCTGGCGACAACGATGCAATTCTCGAGGATGAGGACACCACGCACTGGTTCTTCAACCGGGGCGACACGCCGGCAACGGCGCTGGTGTGCGACATCGTTCCCGATACGTGAGTAGTATCAAGCAGCCGGATGCACGGCACACACCCTGGTTGCTGGATTTTGCGGGATAAAACCGGCACTATAATTCGCATACAGACAGCATACCTGATCAGCGGTAGCGCAGAGAGGATAACAGGACAGCAGATTCCGGGGGTGATCAAACCAACTGAGAGGGAGGGACGGCACATGCCCGGCAAGGACTGGTCCATCGAAGGACGCTACGTGGAATATTGCAGCTGCGATCTGGGGTGCCCCTGCGAGTCCATGGGCGAACCAACCCGCGGCCACTGCAATGGCGCTGTCGGATTCATCATCGACAAGGGACACTGGGAAGACGTCAACCTGGACGGCAAGAAGGTTGTCGCGACGTTTCATTTCCCGCGCGCCATCCACCACGGGGATGGGCACATGCAGCCGATCCTCGAAGACAACCTCACCGACGCGCAGCGCGATGCGCTGTTCTACATCCTGACAGGTGAGGACCAGCCGGTCGGAACCATGTTCCAGATCTTCAGCGTCATCGTCGAACACCACCATGATCCGGTGTTCACGCCAATCGACTTCGACATCGATGTGAAGGCCCGCACCGCGCACATCGGCGTGCCGGGTCTGATCCGGGCCAGGAGCGAGCCTATCCGCAACCCTGTTACCGACGAGGAACACCGTATCCTCACGGTGCTGCCCAATGGCTGGGTATTCCACGAGGCCGAAGGTGCGGTCGGAACCGCCAAGAGCATGGGTGGCATCAAATTCGACCTCAACAGTTCGCATAGTTCGATGGCCTACGTGGCCTGGGGTCCGAACGGGCTCAAGTATGACTTCGACGAGGCGCGCAAGCGATTTCCGTTGCATTGAGGGGCGATCCCTTCATGACCGATCCAAGCGTCATCGAAAAGCTGCTCCGGCATGACCGCGCGGTCATCCTTGTGTTTCTTGGCGCCGTGATTGCGGTCAGCTGGGCATACATCCTCTCCGGGGCGGGGATGGGTATGTCGGCATTCCATATGTCCTCCCTGAAGATGGCGTTCGGGCTTTTCTCCGGGCCGGACGCCGGCACGATGCCGGACATGAGCGCAGGAGCGGCAGGCAGCGCCATGTCCGGCATGGCCGCAGTGATGGCGTGGACGCCCGGCTATGCCGTGCTCATGTTCTTCATGTGGTGGATCATGATGATCGCCATGATGCTGCCCAGTGCGGCACCCACCGTGCTGTTGTACGCACTGATAAACCGCAAGGCCGGGGCGCGCGGCAGCGACCGGCAACGGCCGTGGTCGGCGTCAGCTTTCACCTCGGGTTATCTGGGAGCATGGGCTGGTTTCAGCATGCTCGCGGTGAGCCTGCAGTGGCTTTTCGAGCGCAACGGGCTTCTGTCGCCGATGATGCTGAACACCACCAGCAGGATCATGGCGGGGAGCATCCTGCTGCTGGCCGGTCTCTACCAGTTCACACCCCTCAAGGAAGCCTGCCTCAGGCATTGCCGGGGGCCGATACAGTTTCTTTCACAGTCGTGGCGGCCGGGCATTGGCGGTGCGTTCGTCATGGGGCTTCATCATGGCGCCTATTGCCTTGGCTGCTGCTGGGGCCTGATGGCGATCCTGTTCTTCGGCGGCATCATGAACCTTTACTGGATCATCGGGCTGGCCCTGATCGTCCTGATCGAGAAGCTGGCGCCGGCCGGGCTGAAGTTCGGCAAGCTGCTGGGCGTTGGCCTGGCTGCATGGGGCGCATGGTTTCTGGCTACAGCTTTGTGAAGTTTCAACCGGCAAGATAGGGAGGTCCGAGCCATGGCCTATACAGACTGGATGATCCGCACGAAGCAGATTGGCGCGTGCAGTTGCGACTATGGCTGCCCGTGCGAGTTCAACGCACCGCCCACCCGGCTACCATGCGAGGGCGTCATGGCGATGGAGATCACCGAAGGGCACTATGGCGACGTGAAACTCGACGGACTGCGCGTTGCCGGCGCCTACCGCTGGCCGGGTCCGGTTCACGAGGGCAATGGAACCTGGTGGTCCGTCATCGACCGCCGGGCCAGCAAGGAACAGGTGGATGCCCTGTTCACGATACTTGGCGGCCAGGACCAGGAGCCAACCACCGGCTTTGCCATCTACGCCTCGACCATAGCCAATGAACCGGACCCGGTGTTCGCGGACATCGACTTTGAGTTCGACCTGGACAAGCGTGCCGGCAAGTTCGCGGTCAAGAACATCCTGGAGGCCGATGTCAGGCCGATCCGCAATCCGGTTACCGGCGAGGCGCACCACATCGCGATCCGGCCGCATCGCGGTTTCGAGTTCCGCGAGGCTGAAATGGCCAGCGCCACCTTCTGGAGCAAGGGCGAACTGGATCAGCAGCACGATGGCCGCTTCGCTGCCATAAGTTTCGTGACCTAAGGTCCGCACGGCATCATTGTGGAGGAAAGCTTCCCAAACCGCTCCGCGTGACAGACAGTTGCTACGCACTTACTTGCCGAGCAGATACTCCGCAACGGCTTCGTAGGCCGGCAGCGAGGTCGGGTCGATCACCCCGTTCTTGGCAACCGGATGTGACGAGAACCGGACCAGCACCATGTCGGCCTTGGGATCTACATAGATGGTCTGGCCGTGCACCCCACGCGCGGCATAGGCGCCGTGGTCGTTGTGGAACACCCACCACATGCCGCGATAGCTGCCGCCCGGCAGGGTTTTGTAACCGGCCTTCCCGAAGGCCGCCTTGTCACCGCCGCCCGCGATGTTGTCCGCGACCTCGGCGGGGAACAGCCGCTCACCGTTGATCTCGCCCTTATTCAGCATCAACTGGCCGATGCGGCCAAGATCGCGCAATCCGGCGCTCAGGCCGCCCCCAGCGAACGGCGTACCAATCCCGTCAACCGTGAAATACCCGTCCTGTTCGGCGCCCATCCGGCTCCAGATGCGCTCGGAAAACAGATCGGTGACGGACTTGCCGGACACGCGTGAGATGATCCATCCCAGTGCATCGGAGTTGATGGTCTTGTAGCCGAAGGCGTCGCCGTGCTCGCCTTCCTTCTTCACCGTTTGCAGGTACTCGTAGTAGCCGACGGGCCCCTTGTAGTCCGCCGGTTTCGGGAGCGGATTTGCAGCCGCGCTGTAAACCCAGATGTCGGCCTTCGGGTCGGCGTAGTCCTCGCTGTAGGCAAGCCCGGTAGTCATGTCCATGACCTGCCGCACGGTCGCATCGCCGAATGCACTGTCCTTCAATTCCGGCACGATCGAGGAAACCGGCGCCTTTTCGTCCAGCTTGCCCTCCGCCACCAGAATCTCAGTCAGAAGACCGGTCATTGACTTGGTCATCGACATGGCACCATGCTTGCCCGCCTCGTTCAGGCAGCCGGTGTAGTATTCGTACACGACCTTGCCTTTGTGCATGATCAGCATGCCGTCGGTGTAGTTGGCGGCCAGCGACTCCTTCCAGGTCATCGGCTTGTTGCCGCCAATGGGCGTGAAGGTGATGGCGTCGATACCGTCATCAAGCGCATAGTCGAACGCAACCGGCGCACCGAGCCCACGGCTGACCTGTTTTGTCGGCATCAGTTCGCGGATGTGGCACACCGTCCAGCGCAGCTTGGGAAAGCTGAAGAAGTTGGAATCCGGCTGCATGACGCGCTTTTCCGTCGGCGGCGGGAAGCCCTGCATCAAACCTAGCGTGTTGGGGTCCGAGGCGGCCGCGTCAGGGAAGTCGCCTGCCGCGATCGAGCCGTTCGTCATCGCCGTCAGAACCAGAGCGGCCATCGCATTGATCTGCAATACTTTCAAGGCTTCAAACTTCACGGAGGCCACTCCCTGTTTCATGCTGATTGAGGTCAGTAGTTAATCACCACGTTAACGAAGCCGCCCAGCCAGACCGGCAGGTCCTGTTTGGCGGCAAGCTCCAGACCCTTGCCCGGGAATGAAGCGCTTACACCTGCAGTCAGGAAGGTATTGCGGTTGATGATGCGGCTGTATTCCAGGAACACATCGTCCGCCAGGTGCGGGTCGGTCACGCCCGCAACAATGTTGTCTCTGTCGCTATCGGCAAATTCGAACCGTGTGGCCTGCCCGAATTGGATCGGGCTACGCAATTCGTTGGCGCGGATGTGCGCATAGCGCAACGTGATCGTGTCCTGCACCGACGGCTTGACGCTCAGTTCGACCTGGTGAGCGTTGACGTTGGAGTTGATGAACGTCATCGCTGATTTGGAACCCGTCGCCCAGGCGCTGGGCGAGCCCTCGAAGTACAGCGGGTCAAAGCGTTCCAGCGCCGCGGTATCAGGGTCGTCGCCGGAGAAACTCTGGAAGGCGTACATGAGACGCGGCGTCCACATGGCGTCCGCGAAGGTGTAGGCCACCTGCCCGCGCCCGCCCCAGGCCTGCATGTCGATGCGGTCATTCCATTCGTAGGCGAGATCGGCGGAGAAGTACCAGTTCGTCAGCGCGCCATCGAGCCTACCGGTGCGGCCATAGGCGTTGACGAAATTGAGACCCTCACGCGCGCCGGTGATTATATCGGGCGGCTCGCCGGGCACAGCTTTCGGATAGGCCGAGTTCGAATTTATTACATTTCCATAGGTCAAGCCGATGAACCCACCGTCCGAATGGTCATAGCGGACGTCTCCACCAGCCAGCGCAGTGAACGCATCGTTCGACGGCACTTCGTTGGCATCCAGGTAAAACCCTGCAGCGGTAAAACCGTCATACATGACCTTGCCGATGCCGGTCAGTTCCCACGCCTTGCGAGGGCCCAGCTTGAGGGCGCCGCGCTCGAAGCCGTTTCCGCCACCGTTGGCGATCAGCATGCCGGTCCCGAGCTTCAATTCGCGCGCGCCGCCAGACAGGTCAACCGACAGGCCGTCCGGGTTTTCGGTCAGAAATCCGACATAGACCTCTTCCAGTGTGACCCGTCCGGTATCGCCGTAATCGAAGGCATCAATACCGATGGTGCCGGACCATACGCCGGAAATCTTGCCGTAAAGGGTTTCACTTTGTGACAGTGAACTTCTGAAACTGACACCGGGTTTGACGTATCCTTCGAACCAGACCTTGTTCGGATTGTAGTTCGCCGCTGACGCGAAGATGTCCGCAAGGTTCCAGAACAGTGCCTGCTCTCCAACCAGGTTGAAGCCTGCCTGCAGGTGCGCGCGCACCATGGCCCCGTTTTGCTCATACAAGACCATTGGATCTCGTTCCTGGGCGGCCAGCGGCGTGGCAAGGGCCAACGCAAAATAACCGGCGCTCAAGACAGTGGACCGAAAACTGCGCTGCATCACTACCTGCCAAAAAACCTGTGCTTACGCGTGACAATGAAAAAACCTCTGTGTACGTTCAACGTTTCCGTCGCCCATTTTGGGCGCTCGGGAGCTGCAAACAGAGGATCACGCCTCATGCCTGAAGCCGCCAAGTCGTCCCGCGCCATTGTCGAAAGCCATTTCGGCCAGATCTGGCCGGTTCACGTGGAGGGTTTCACCCGCCTGC
>JAHEBA010000207.1 GCA_024642465.1 Alphaproteobacteria bacterium | reverse complement strand
GGCCCGTTTGTCCTCATCAACACGAATTTCGGTTTCATCAATCACTATAATTCGGGTGGGCGGAAACGGAAGGTTGCTGACGGCTCCTACGACAGCCAAAATTACTTGAACTTCAAGCACAACGTAGATGAGCATAAGCGCAAGATTTTCCAGGCCTTCATCGCGGCTGTACCAAAAATCGCCGCATCGATTGCTCCGCGACATCTTGTTATTCGTCCGCACCCATCTGAGAATAAAACCGTATGGGAGCAAGCTACGGCCGATCTAGAAAATGTCTCCGTAGTCTATGAAGGAGGCGTGGCCCAATGGTTACTGGCCGCAGATTGTCTCATACACAATGGCTGTACCAGCGCTGTTGAGGCCCACGTTTTGAATCGACCGGTGCTGGCCTACCGTCCGGTTGTAGATCCGGCACTTGATTTGCATTTGCCCAACGCGCTAAGTGAGAATTTTTTCGACATTGACAGCATCTGCGAGCGGCTGGTTGAAATTCTTGGTCATGGCCATATTGTGCATGCCAATGCAGATCAGGTCGCCTTGGTCCGGGAACATATCGCAGCTCTCGATGGCTCATTTGCTTGTGAGCGCATAGTTGAAGCGCTGGCGCGGCTGCGTGAAACCACTCACGATCATGGCCCGTCACTGTCACGGGTTTTCGCCCGTAGCTCAGTGTTAGCACGGAAATTTAGTCGCAAGCTAATACACAGAAACCGCAGTTATCAACGGCACAAAGTAGATCATAGCCAATTCACCGTAGAACGAATTGGCGCTCGTGCCGACGAAATATCGAAGGCACTGAGGCGGTTCCATGGCCTTGTGTTCGAACAGAGAACACCAGGCATAGTTACAATACGGAATGGAAGTGCAGCCGGGCTTGTCAATCAACAGGGCAAAGCAGACTTGGACGTCCGATAAATGGTACTGAAAAGGTAGAGGTGGCCCTCGGCCGTACGCACTTCTGCGATGTCGATGTGAAAGAAGCGGATCAAGTAGCCGTCTTTAAATTACAATCGCCGCATCAGCCATTCAGCAAGTTCCAGTTCGAATAGGTCGTCGATATTGACGACTTCCCTGTCAATCACGACGGCAGCGCAATCTTCTTCAATTATATGCCCCCGCTCCACCAGTGTTCGACGACGCGTTGCATAGCAAACGCCGTTGCGGTGGTAATAGGGCGGAATGAGTTGCCGGATACTCTGGGCCCGATCCTTCAGGTAGAATCCGATGGTCCCCTTATCGTCCAGCACCAACGTTTTCTCGGGTGTGTAGTGGGCCGGATTCCGGCTGACTGTGGCAGCAGCCGCATGCCCACCATCCAGCATGGTGCGGACAGTACGTTCGACATCTTCAGGTTGCCGCAATGGGCTGGTGGGCTCCAGCAGTACGGAGACGTCGAAGTGCATGCCTGCGAAAGCCTCCGATGCAAGCCATGCATGCCGCCACATGTCGATCGAAGTTGCGGTATCATGCGACAGGTCTGCGGGGCGGCGAAATGGTGCAGACAGGCCGTGAGCCATCGCCTCGGCCGCAATCTCCTCATCATCAGTCGAGATTACCGCGAGGTCGATCCATGGCAAGGCTGCGACGGTACGAGCGGCATGCCCGACCAGCGAAACGCCGCAGACCTCGCGCAGGTTCTTGCGAGGGATGCCCTTGCTGCCGCCGCGGGCCGGGACGACCGCCAGAATGCGCATGCCGTCCATGGCCATCAGGTCGATACCTCCGACAATCGCACCACACGCTGTTCCATGTGGCTGAGGCGGGCTGCCTCCACGACGCGCAACACCCGGAGCCCGTCGTCCAGTGCGCATGCCGGATCAGACTTGCCCTTGCACATGTCGAGAAAGTTCCGCGCCACACCCACAAACATGTCATTGCGTTCACACTCGAAATCGGTGCTTTCCCAAGTCTGGTCGCGACCGACTGCAACGCGATTGGGACTGTCCGTCCAGACTATGCTGCCTTTCTCGCCAATGAAATGGATGCTCTTCTCGTGGGGACGGCCATAAAGATCGAGATGCATACTCACGCGCAGACCCGATTGATATGTCAGCAGCATGTCCACGTTGTCATCGGAACTGATCTCCAGATCGGAAATGTGCTCGATACTGGCGAACAGGCTCTCCGGTTCGCCGAAGAACCAGAGCATCAGGTCTATCCAGTGGCTTTCGTCAAGCAATGCCCCGCCGCCCAGCTGAGCATGTGACATAAAGAAATCCTGATAGTTCTCCCACGGATGCCAATCCGCCAGATGTGCCGACATGATGAAGCGTACATGGCGCAGCGTGCCGACGGTTTCCTCTTTCAGATGGCGCCGCACCTCCGCAATCGGGGGCCACCAGCGCCAGGTATAGCCGAGCAGAAGCTGCGCCCTTGCCTCGCTGAGTACTTTTGCCAGCCGTTGTGCCTCGGCCAGGGATGAGGAAACCGGCTTTTCGAGCAGAACCGGAACACCCGCCTGCAATCCGGCAGCCGACTGTTCCACATGAAAGGAAGGAGGCGAACAGATGATCAGACCGTCGAAGCGGGCGCCGGACATCGCTTCTTCAAGCGAGGCATACTCGCCCTGAACCGGAAGCTCACCGCGCAATTCCTCGCGGCGATCCTGCCTTGGATCCATGGTGGAGATGGCAGAGCCAAGCTGGTGCAGATTACGGGCATGGCGCTTGCCTACGCTGCCCGTGCCGACGATGAGAAAATGCTTCTGCGTCATGCGCCTGTCCCTAGCGGATACCTGTTACCATGGACTGGTAAGCATCCGGTTCGAAGTGAACTTCTATGAAACCGGGTCCGTTTGCCGGCTCCCAGTCTTTCAGCGCAGCAAGAAGTTCGTCTTCGGTTCCAACACTGCGCGAAGGGATGCCCAGTCCTTCCATCACCGGCAGCCATGAAGGTGCATGCATGATCAGCGATGACTGGACCAGTTGATCCATTATGGCGCGCGTACGAACAGAGCCAAAGCCGCCATCACTCATCAGCACCACCATTAGCGGAAGCCTGTGCTGAACAGCCAGGCGCAATTCCGACACGAACATTCCTGTTCCACCATCGCCAGCAACGGCGATGGTCGGCACGCTGGGATCATGCAAGGCTGCAGCAATCGCAGTGGGCAGACCAATTCCCATGTAACGCCCCTGACCCGATCCCAGACACCAGTCGGCGCGTCGCGCGAGCCAGGCGTGTTCACCGATGGTGCAGAAATAGCCCGTATCGAGGACAATCCTGACATTCCGGCCAAAATGCTTTGCCAGCCGCTCGAATGCACGAGGCGGCTGGAAGCCATGTGAGCGCATGGCCTCGAACAGCTTGGAAAGGATCGATTGCAGTTGATCCTGCCCCCAGGGGGCTGCTGCCACGAGCGCATCGAGTACGGCATCCGCGCCATCAGTTCCGCAAGCCGCAGCAAACTCAAGGCCAGGGCTCGCCTCAGACCCCAGCGGATCGACGTTGATAGCCGAGCAGGCGAAGCCGGGCGTGCCGAGCAGTTCATTGGTCCGCAACCCCAGCCCAATCACGAGGTCAGCCTCCGCAATTAACTGTTGCTCGGGAACCAGTTCAAGTCCAACCCCGGTATAGACACCCGCAGCATGGGAGAGGGTTTCGTCCACCACCCCCTTGGCTGCGGCCGTTGAAAACACAGGGATGCCCATGCTGTTCAA
>JAHEBA010000206.1 GCA_024642465.1 Alphaproteobacteria bacterium | reverse complement strand
GATCACACGCCGTCAATGCGACATCAACAGCCTATCTAGGCTAAATGATGGACGTCCCGATCACAGGGAGGACCGAAGATGAATGAAATGACCAAGCGGCATATCATCATCGCCTTGGGAGTGATCATTGTTCTGCTGCTCATATACAACGCAGTCACGGGCTGACCGACAGTCGGACTACCTGAGAATTGCGTTCCAGTCAGAAAATCGCCCGTGTACTCGAAGAGTTTTCGAGCGAAACCGCTTTTTGCGTGACTACGTACCTGCCGGACAGGTTCGGCGCAAAAATCCCCGTGTAGCAGCATTTGTTTTGCAGCTGCTCGCAATGTCCGCTTTCGGGGGTAAAGCTGCCGTTGAACGCAGTGGGTACTGATGTTCGCTTTTGACCCGACTCGGACATCTGCGGCGCCCTCGTTCACCATGCCAGCCGCACTTCAACTTTGAGGTAACCCCACGCCAGCATTCGCCGATTTTGTCCACCCAATGTCGTTTCTGCTGGCCTATGATGCGGCCTTAACTCCATCAATCAGGATCACCCGCATCAGCACTCCCGAAGAGATCAATGCTGACATGCTTGCCTTCTGGAACGGCCAGGGCGGCAAGACCTGGGTGACCCGTCAAACACACACTGATACCACCCTTGCGCCCGCAACGGAGGCTCTGGTGGCCTTTGCTGCGCCAAGCTTTGGCGAACATGTGCTCGACATCGGTTGCGGTTGCGGAGGACCAACGCTTGAGGTTGCGCGTGCCGTCGGCAATTCCGGCAGGATATCTGCGCTCGACATTTCGGGCCCAATGCTGGCCGAAGGAAAGGAGCGCGCAAAGGCTGCAGGCATAACGAACATCAGTTGGCTGCAAGCGGATCCCGCTGTAACCGACCTGGACAAGTACGACCTGCTGATCTCGGCATTCGGCACAATGTTCTTCGGCGATCCGGTCGGGGCATTCGCCAACATTCGCCGCGCCGCCAACCCTGAGGCACGCATGGCATTGGTGTGCTGGCGTTCACTGACCGAGAACCCATGGATAGAAGTGCCGATGAATGCGGTTGCAAGTCATTTGCCGCCACGGGCAAAGCCTGCCCCGCATGCTCCGGGAATGTTTGCTTTCGCTGATCCGGAGCGGGTCACGGAGGTGCTTGGTAAATCAGGCTGGACACCGCCTCAATTCACGAAGCTTGACCTCGAGCTCGACATTGCTGCCGGGCGAGGTCTGGAGGAAGCCGTCATACAATTAACGCAGATTGGTGCTGTGAACAGTTGGCTGCGCAACCAACCGGAAGAGATCGTATCTGCTGCCATCGCCTCTCTTCGTGACGCCTTTGCGCCTTATCTGGATGGCAACACTGTCAGTCTGCCCGGTGCCATGTGGTTGATCAGCAGCGCTCCTGAATAGCAATCCAGCCCACTGACCAACTCTGCGGAAGTTTGTCCATCGACTGGAAGTCGGAACCAAGGCATCGGTGCGGTCAGCTTCACCCGGCAGTCAGAAGCACGAACAGGCTGTGCAGTGCCATGTAGATCACGATCACACTTCCGACGGTGTAGAACGTCGCCCTGACCTCATGGCTCTGTTTTGTGGCGTAGGCGACCGCGTGTAGCAGACGTGCAACCACAAACCCGTAAAACAGTAGCTGTGCTGCCAGAAGTGATGGATCGATCGTCACGAAGATCAGCCCCATTGCCAGAAACGCCGGGATGTTTTCCAGATCGTTCCGATGCATGCGTCGCGATCTGTCGACATAGTCATTCAGGTCTAGTTGTTCCTGGCGGGGGGTCTTATTGATGAGTCCTGGCCTCAGGTCTTCTGGGCTCGCCAGTCCGGAATCGCTTTTGAGCATCCGGTAAACGGTCATCCAGCCTTGACCCATGATCTTGAGGACCATGATGGACGCCGCAATAGCGTAGACAACGAAGACTGGGTTCTCCAACGAAGAGCGGCTCATGGCGCGCAAGCTCCTTGAATGAGCAACCACGAACATAAACACGTTTCAACCGGCCAGTCACCATGAGTCCCATAACCGGTTTGATCCTGGACTGCTCTTCCTGGCAGACGCGGGCTCTCCAGTGCGTTGGTGGTAGAGGCAGCTGCTAGTGCTAAAGCAGACATTTTCAGGGGCTACCCTAACCGGCCGCTTTGACCCACCAAGGACACCTTGGTTGCGTGTAAGCTTTCTCCGGAGACGGGGTAATGTTGCGCTTGCAGATGCGGGCTTGGCCTAATCGCCACTCGCTGCCGCGGATCGTGTAGTGGAACTAATCTCGACGGGAGGACGTTATGCAATTTCTCAAGTCAATCGCTGCTGCTGGTTTGCTGAGCTTCACAGTTGCTTTCCCTGCAATTGCAGGAACGCCTGCCGAGGACATCGAAGCCGCAAACAAGGCCTTTGCAGACGCCTACAATGCGGGCGATGCAATGGGCGTAGCAGCTAAGTACACCGAAGACGCTGGCTTGCTTCCCCCGGATGGCAAGCGAGTTGATGGACAAGAGGCAATCGCAAGTTTCTGGAAAGGGGCGATGGACGGCGGCCTCAAGAACTTGACCCTGAGGTCGGTTGAAGTGGACAGCCGCGAAGATCTCGCTTTTGAGGTCGGCGCCTTCACGCTCGATGCCCCTGGTGAAGGTGGCTCAATTACCACTGTCGCCGGAAAGTACATCGTTGTGTGGAAGAAAGGCGAGGATGGCGTCTGGCGGCTTCACCGGGACATCTGGAACGCCGGTGCAGCTGAATAGGTAGCCATTTTTAAGTATTTGGACAGAAAGTCCGTTGTCGGGGATCAACAGTAGGCATTCTTAGCGGAGATCAAGACCGGTGTAATTGGCCCTGAGAGAGCCTAGAAATCACTCGGGCAGGCCAGCTTCACGAAACGCAGTTATAATTCGGGTTAGCTGAGCCTCATCCTGGTATGGCTGAGATTCAAAGTAAGTACGGATCGACATCTTTGGCTCGATCCGAAGTATGTTCTCGATGTCTCTGCGGGCCGCATCAATCTGCCCTAGCTCGACATGCGCGATGGCGAGCGTGTGGTAGTTATAGACGTAGTCTGGATCAATCTTGATTGACTCCTTGGCCGTAGCAATCGCCTCCTCCAATCGACCCATCAGGACATAGGCGTATGACAGATCGCCCAGATACCAGGCTGGATAGATCGGGCTGAGCCGTATGGCACGCTTGAGCAGTGGGACCATGGCCTCGGGCTTGTTGCAATACAACTCGACATTTGCGGCGACACCGAATGCGAAAGAGTTGTTGGGGCCCAGCGCCATGGCCTTCTCAATGAACTGGCGAGCTTCGTTGTACTTTCTCAAGGAGAGGTGGAGAAACGCCAGCAGCGCCAGCGTATCCGGGTTGGAGTCGTCAATTGACCATGCGCGGTTCAGGGCATCCAGGGCCAGATCAAGCTTCGCATCGGGATTGTCGGTCCAACCATTGAAGACTTCGGTCCAGTGTACCCAGCCAAGCATGGCCCAGGCACTGGCATAGTTTTCGTCTAGCTGTAGAGCGCGTTCTGCCAGCCGACGAGCCGGCAGGACGTCAACACGGCGATACCTCGCAACCAACGGCTCGATCTTCTCGCGGCGGAGTTTCTTGAACGCAGTCAGCGTCCCTTCCTCGTCGGAGCCAACGAGGCGGGAAAATCCAGCCACATCGGCAGCAAGAATTGC
>JAHEBA010000205.1 GCA_024642465.1 Alphaproteobacteria bacterium | reverse complement strand
CCTTGACCGACTCTACCACCGCAGCCTCGTCGCCAGGCGCGACCGTCTTGCCCACGTCCGGCAGCTCCACGAACACCAGGTCGCCGAGCTGCTCTGCGGCGTGCTGGGTGATGCCGATGGTCGCTACGTCTCCCTCGACGCGGATCCACTCATGCTCCTTGGAAAATTTCATCGTCGCCATGTTCAGTCCTCCAGATATTTCACGTTTTGGTTTGGTTATTTTTTGAACGATTTCTGTACGAACGGCAGCTTGACCACCTCCGCCGGCAGCGCCTTGCCGCGCACCATCAGGTTGAGCTTCTGACCCGGCTTCGCCAATGCGGGCGGTACGAACCCGAGCGCCACGGGTCCGCCGACGGTGGGGCCGAAGCCGCCGGACGAGATCACGCCAACCTCTATGGCGTCCGCCATGATGACCGTGCCCTCGCGGGCCGGCGCGCGGCCTTCCGGCTTGATGCCCGCGATCTTGCGGGCAGGGCCTTCAGCGATTTCGCGCTGGATCCGGGCAGCACCCGGAAAGCCGCCGGCTTCGCGCCGGTGCTTCGGGATCGACCACAGCAGCGAGGCTTCCACCGGCGATACGGTTTCATCCAGCTCATGCCCGTAGAGCGACAGGCCGGCCTCGAGCCTAAGCGAGTCGCGCGCGCCCAGCCCGATCGGCAGAACGTCCTCATGCGCCGTGAGCGCGTTCCACAGCGCTTCGGCCTTGTCGTTCGGCACCGAAATCTCGTAACCGTCCTCGCCAGTATAGCCGGAACGGGTGACGTAGATTCCTGCGCCCTCGAACTCGAACGGCGCACCCTGCATGAACTCCAGCTTCGCCACCCCCGGCAGCAGCGTCTCCAGCACGGCTTCCGCACGCGGCCCCTGCAGGGCCAGCAGCGCCCATTGCGGCAGCGGTTCCGGCGAAATGCCGACCGGTAACCGGTCCTGCAGGTAGGCGTAGTCCACGTCCTTGCGGCCGGCGTTGACCACAAGATAGAGCCTGCCCTCCATGCCCGGATAGGCGGAACGCGAGATCATCAGATCGTCGACGCAGCCGCCATCGTCGTTAAGCAACTGCGAATAGCGTTGCCGTCCCGGCTCAAGCGAGACGATGTCTGCCGGAACCAGCGTTTCAAGCGCTCTCGCGATGGTTTCGTGGTCGGGCCCCTTCAACCACGCTTGGCCCATGTGGGACACGTCGAACAGGCCTGCCTTCTGCCGGGTGTGGTTGTGTTCCGCGATGATCCCGGCCGGGTATTGCACTGGCATCAGGTAGCCCGCAAACGGCACCATCCGCGCACCGAGCGCCTCATGGACCGCGCGCAGCGGCGTTTCTCTTAGTTGTTCTGTTTCGTTGCCGTCCAAGCGCCGGTCTCCCAAGGTTGTTGCATCGATAGGCAGCACCGTGGCCGGTCCGAAACCGGTCACACGTGCCCCCTCTGTCAACGACCTGAGAGATTTCGCCAGCCTTGCATCCGGACCAGCTTACGCCCTTCGGTGAGCGGCATGTTTGCTGCCGCTGCTCTCCAGAGATGTCACCACGATGCGGTCCTTTTGCCTGAGAGTTTCCGGGGCGGTTGCTCCTTCGGCGCCGGGTATGGTCAACCCGATCTCTCCCGCAGCGTGGTACTTTGAACTGCCTGCAGACTGCCAACGGACTCACGGTCGGGTCAAGGCCCAAAAAATGTGCCCCCTGGCCGGGCTGGCCGAGGGGCTGAAGTAGACAGCGGAGTTGCGGGGAGGGAACAGAGGCCTAGTCCGCTGGAGTCCATCCAACGTTTGCATGTGGAATCTGGTTCCACGCCGGCTGTCAAAAAGTGAAAGGCGGGGAACTGCCAGCCTGATGTGCCGTTGCAGGTGGATCAACCGCTGGTCTGGCCGCAAGCGGAGCCGTCACCTATATTGCCCGCAAAACCGAGAGGCCGGCGTGTCGCGAAAAACCGTTTCCATCCTCATCCTGCTGAGCGGATTGATCCTGTCTGCCATTGCCGGCATCATTGCCTTCTCCGTGGTGGAGAGCCGGCGCATGCAGTCTGACCGGTTCCAGGCCGGAGCCCTGGTGGAGGAACTGCGCAACCAGACCTTGCTGGTCGAGGGCAACTTGCGGGCCCTGCGCGGCTTTTTCGCCATTCAGCGCGATGTCACCGATGCGGAGTTCGAAGGCTTCGCTGCGCAGCTTGCCCAACCCGAATATGTGAAGGCGCTGCAGCACGTGCAGTTTGTCAAGCCGGACGAGTTGCAGCACTACGAGCGTCATCAGCAACAGCTGCGTTCGCGGCCCTTCAAGCTGATGGAGCGCTCCTCCTCCGGGAGCAAGAGCGAGATCCAGCCGCGCGAACATTACTACATCATCGACCTGATCCACCCCTATGAAGGCAACGAGGCCGCATTGGGACTGGATGTGGCCAGCAACCCCACCAGTGCCGATGCGATCGCCAGGGCACGCCGGATAAACCGCGTCGCCACGTCTGACAGCTTTTCCCTGGTGCAGGATCCGGACGAAACCGCCTTCCTGATGTATTTGCCGGTTGCAAGCCGCGCGATCCACGACGAGTCCGGGCATTTTTCCGGTGCGGTCGCCACCCTCATTTCCTTGCCTGAACTGGCGGCGCTTTGGCAGACGGAGCAGTTTTCACTGGCAAAGCTGAAGGATCTCGCCTCGGGCAAGGAGATCTATCGTTCGAAGGGCATCGCGCCGGAGGCGAGTTTGCAGCGCATTCAACTGAATGTTGGCGACCGGGTCTGGGAAGCGGCCGTGGCGTTTCCGCCGGGCAGGGCCAGCACCGCCGCCTCGATGCTGGTGTTCGGGCTGGGCGCACTGCTGACCCTGGTGGCGCTGGGCGCCAACGAACAGTCCCGGCTGCAGGCTGAGAACCGCCTGGTCGGCTCGCGGCTGGACCAGGCCGAACACGCGAGAGCCGTGCGCGAGGCGGCCTACCGTTCGCTGTTCGAAAGTACCGGCACGGCCAACGTGGAGATCGAGACCGGCACCGGCCGCGTGATCCGGTCGAATGCTCGATTGCTCGAACTGACGGGCCTTGACCGGACCGAGATCGAGGGCAGGCCGCTCGTTGACCTGTTCGACGCGAGTGACCAGCCCCGGCTGGGCAGCCTGCTCGACGAGGTCAATGACCCCGATCGCGAATTCCGCGCCGTGGAGTGCCGGCTGCTTGGCGCAGGCGGCAAGTCCCACTGGATGCTGCTCACCATCGGCGAGCGCATCGAAAACGAGGCGGGCGGCGAGACCGCCAGCGTCGTGATGCAGGATATCAGTTCGGCAAAGGAGAACGCACAGGCGCGTGACATCCTTTTGCGCGAGCTCGCCCACCGGGTTCGCAATACCATGCAGCTGGTGTCCAGCATTGCGGACCAGACAGCCGCGCGCTCGCAATCGGTGCCCGACTACAAGTCCAACCTGCAAAGCCGTCTCAGGGCGCTGAATGTTGCCCAGGATGCGTTGTTCGATACCAACTGGGGTTCGCTGCGACTGGACCTGCTTGCAGGCAAGGTCCTCAAGCCCTTCATTCCGGAGAACGAGGAGGGCAGGCTGAAAATCTCGGTGGCGCCCGTGCTGGTGTCGGCCCAGCAGGCGCAGATGATCGCGCTCGCCCTGCACGAACTGGCCAACAATGCCGCCAAGTATGGCGCGCTGTCGCATGATGCCGGCAAGGTGAACCTCGACATAT
>JAHEBA010000204.1 GCA_024642465.1 Alphaproteobacteria bacterium | reverse complement strand
TGGCGTGAATCACCGGCGGCGGCGCTATAAGGGTGACAGGGCGCGCGCATGTTGTGTGGAAGTGGTGTGCAGCAATGCCGGTGATCAAGTTTTCAGAAGCGGGCATAGGCCGGCTGGAACCGCCGGCGACAAGCCGCGTGGACTATTGGGACGAGGCACAGCCGGGCTTCGGGTTACGGCTGACCAGCAGCGGCAAACGCACCTGGCAGATCATGTACCGCAGTGGCGGGGTGCGCCGCCGGCTGGCACTGGGCGAGTGGCCGGCGTTGCCGCTGAAGCTCGCACTCCAGGCAGCAGAGCAGGCGATGGCGCAGGTGGAGGCCGGCAAGGACCCGGCGCGCGAACGCGCCGTGGTGACCGGCGGTCCGGTCACGACGCAGCGGCTGGCGGAGGCGTATCTGGAGCGGCATGCCAAGCGCAACAAGAAGACGTGGGTGGCCGACGCCGGCATGATCCGGCGTGAGGTGTTGCCGGCATGGGGCGGGCGGGCGGCGGACACGATCCGGCGGCGGGACGTGATCGAGCTGGTCGAGGCGATTGCTGCACGGGGCAAGGGCGTGATGGCGAACCGCGTGCTGGCGCTGGTGCGCAAGATGTTTGCCTGGGCGCAGGACGCCGACCTCGCCGACGCCAACCCGGCAAGGGGCGTTGCAGCACCCCACCGTGAGGCGACACGCGAGCGGTTGTTGAGCGAAGCCGAGATCGCAAAACTGTGGACCGCATGGGACGGGATGGGGTGGCCGTTCGGTCCGCTGTTCAAGCTACTGCTGCTGACCGGACAACCGCGTTCGGACATTGCCTCGATGCGACTCGACGACATCCAGTTCACTTCAAGGGTATGGACGCCGCCGGGTGCGCGGGCGCATGGCGGACACACGCATGAGTTGCCACTGTCGGACTTCGCGCTGGAGATACTCGCCGTGCTGCCGAGGTCGAAGAGCGGGCTGGTGTTTCCCGCCGGGCCTCGTGCGGCGACGCCGGTGACAGGCTGGTCGAACGCCGTCGCCAAGGCGAGGAAGCTGTCAGGGGTGGAGGGTTGGCAGCTGCGCGACCTGAGGCGCACCGCGGCGGTGGGCATGGCGCGGGCAGGGGCGGCGCCGGAGCTTCTCGACCGGGTGCTCAACGTGCGCTCGGGCACGGCGGCAGGGGTTCGCGGCATCTACCAGCTGGCGGCGGAGATGGACGAGAAGCGGCGCGTACTCAATGCCTGGGCCGAGCAGGTGCTGGTGATGACTGGTGCCCAGACCGATGTCTGACCAGCTGGAACCCGGCTTGGAACCCCAAAATTCCGAACCGGCGTCGAATACCCGAAAATCAGACAATGATGATAGTAATGGCAGGTGATAATAAATCACCTGCCGAGCCTGCTATTCATCAGCCGGGGATCAGACGTCCTTCGCCATGTCGCGCAGCTTGAACTTCTGGATCTTGCCGGTCGAGGTCTTCGGCAACTCGGTGAAGACGACATGGCGGGGCACCTTGTAGCGGGCCATGTTGGCGCGGCAATACTCGATGATGTCTTCCGGTGTCGCGTCCTTGCCGGCCTTCAATTCGATGAAGGCACACGGCGTCTCGCCCCACTTGTCGTCAGGCTTTGCGACCACGGCGACGGCAGCCACGGCGGGGTGCTTGTAGAGCGTGTCCTCGACCTCGATCGAGGAGATGTTTTCGCCACCGGAGATGATGATGTCCTTCGAGCGGTCCTTCAACTGGATATATCCGTCTGCGTGTAGGACCCCGAGGTCGCCGGTGTGGAACCAGCCACCGGCGAAGGCTTCGACGGAGGCCTTCTCGTTCTTGAGGTAGCCCTTCATGATGATGTTGCCGCGCATCATCACCTCGCCCATCTGCTCGCCATTTGCTTCGACGGGCTGCATGGTTTCGGGGTTCATGACGGTGAGGTCATCGAGCGCCACATAGGGTACGCCCTGGCGCGCCTTCTTTGCCGCGCGCTCGGCCGAGGGCAGTTCGTCCCAGGCGGCGTTCCAGTCGTTCACCACGGCGGGGCCGTAGCTCTCGGTGAGGCCATAGAGGTGGGTGACGTTGAAGCCGGCATCGGCCATGGCGGCCAGCGTCGCTTCGGGCGGCGGGGCGGCGGCGGTGAAGAACTGGACGGTGTGGTCGAGCTCACGCTTGTCTTCTTCCGGTGCGCCGAGGATGGTCGACATTACGATGGGCGCGCCGCACAGGTGGGTCACCTTGTGGTCGGCGAGCGCATCCCAGATCGGCTTGGTGCGAACCTGGCGCAGGCACACGTGGGTGCCGCCGATGACCGACATGGTCCATGGGAAGCACCAGCCGTTGCAGTGGAACATGGGCAGGGTCCAGAGGTAGACCGAGTGCTTCTGCATGCTGCCGGTGAGCACATTGCCCTGACCCAGCAGGTAGGCGCCGCGGTGATGGTAGACGACGCCCTTCGGGTTGCCGGTGGTGCCGGAGGTGTAGTTGAGAGAGATGGCGGCCCACTCATCGTCAGGCTTCTTCCAGGCGTAGTCCGGATCGCCGCCGGCGATGAACGCTTCGTACTCGGCCTCGCCGATCATCTGGCCGTCCTGGGCGAACTCGGGATCGTCGTAGTCAATGACGATCGGCTTCGACTGCTTCGTCATGGACAGTGCTTCCTTCATCAGTGCGGAGAACTCGCGGTCAACGATCAGCACCTTGGTTTCGGCGTGGTCGAGGGTGAAGGCGAGGATGGCGGCATCGAGCCTTGTGTTGAGCGTGTTGAGGACGGCGCCGGTCATCGGCACGCCGTAGTGGCACTCGAGCATGGGCGGGGTGTTGGCCAGCATGACTGAGACGGTGTCGCCCTTGCCGATGCCGTGGCTGGCGAGCGCCGAGGCAAGCTTGCGCGAGCGGGCGTAGAACCCGGCATAGGTGAAACGCTGTTGCCCGTGGATGATGGCGGTGTGGGCCGGGTAGACTTTCGCGGAGCGCTCGAGGAAGGAAAGCGGGGTCAGCGACTGGTAGTTTGCGTCATTCTTGGCGAGGCCGATGGCGTACGGATTGGTCATTTTGAGCGTCCTGATGGGTAAAGACCGGGGGTACTGGTGTTTAGCGCGATCACAGAGCGCGTGCAATTGCAGCTGCCCAGGTCATTTTTGGCAGATTTCCGGAATCTCGCAGGCTGTCGATGTCAGAAAGGGGAATCGCCGTCATCCGGTGCCCGCAGACGCATTACCCGGCGATGCCATCCCAGATGAGTTTCAGGCCGACCGGGATCAGCGCGGCGTAGGTAATCCGGTAAAAAAGCGTCTGGTCGACCCGTTTCACGAGCCACGCACCGGCAAAGGTGGCCAGTGGGGCGAGCGGGATCAGAATGGCGGAGGTCATCAGGTTGGCGGCGGAGAACTGGCCGAGCGCGAAATAGGGCGGAAGCTTCACCGCGTTCACAACGGCGAAGAAGATCACGCCAGTGCCGGCATAGAGCGTCTTGTCGAGTTTCAGCGGCAGCACGTACATCTGGAAGGGCGGGCCGCCAGCGTGTGAGACGAAGCTGGTGAAACCGGCAATCACGCCCCAGAAGCGGCCTTTCCACGGATTGTCGGCCCTGGCGGCCCGGCTGCCGGCGCCGCCAAACCACCATTGCAGCGAGAACAGCAACGAGATCGAGCCGACGATGAGACGGATATGACTGTTGTTGACGTAAGCAGCAGTCAGCCAGCCGATGACGAT
>JAHEBA010000203.1 GCA_024642465.1 Alphaproteobacteria bacterium | reverse complement strand
TAGCAGGATCTCGGTTGATACCGGCGCGGTCTTCAGTGGTCGGCTGACGGCGGGCGTAGTTCAAACAAGCGGTAAGGTGGACTTTGTAGTAAGCTAAGGCTGCTGTTGTTAAGGCAACAACTGAGCTGCTCCCCAATCCTTGGACAGAATCTGGCGCTTTCTAAGCTACTCTCCGCTCCTGCTGATCGGGTTTGTTTTCGTCTTTTCTCAGCCTATAGACCGCGGCGGGTGGCCTACCGCCAAGGGCGGAATGGGGGCGCTTGTGATTGTAGAACTCGATCCACCTTCTGATCCCGGCCTTTGCCTCTGATCCGGTTTCCCAGGCGTGCAGATAGACACATTCGTATTTCATCGACCGCAACAGCCCGTTGCCCCATATCCTGAAGCAGATCGTTCAGATCGGCCGTTTTACCAAGGCTGGCTGGCATTGTGACGACATACACACGTGAATTTGGATTTTCTGCTGCCAGTTGACGGGCGATCTGACGGCATTCCTGAGCTTTGTCGCTGTCAGCAATAATCTCAACACGACCCGCTTTTGCTTGCGCCGTTTCAGGGCGAATGGGCCCGAGACACACCATGATCTCTGCTGGCCCAGCCAACAGCCGCGTCAACCCGGTTTCAAGACCTTCGGAGATGGCGACCGTGCCCGTGCCTAGCTTGTTTTGGATCCGAACCGCGCCATCGCCGATATATCCAGCGCTCAGTTTCTTCTTTCTGCCGCACTTGTCGCGCACCGGCTGTCCGTTGGGCTTCAGAAGAGTGCCCTGCATGCCAACGATTTTTCCATCACCGTCAGTGACAATAGCCACCATGGCCTGGGCTTTTGTGCCGCCTGGTTTGCATCTGAAATCCGCAGTGTACCGCAAGCTTTCGTGGTCGAGATCTATCCCGTCTAATCCTCGAACCTCGCGCAAGTATTTTTCGGCAGGCGTGCCTGACAAAGCACGCATTTTTGCTACTTCAGCTTGCACCCATGCAATCTTAGCAGCTTTTTCCTTCGCTGCGGCAGCGATACGCCCACTGTCCTCTATCTCGCGCTGCACGGCTTGTTCGCCTACCTCGCCCTGTCCCTCCGGGCCTTCCTGTTCGTCGGATTCTGATTGCCTCAGCGTCTGGCACTTTTCAACGATCCTCTCGCCAGTTATGGCTTCGATCTCGCGAACAGCATCGTTGAAGTCGTCGATGCCGCGCGCCTTCATTAGGGCGTCGGTCAGCGAGGCTCCCTGCTCGCCAAGGCACGTGCAGAAAACCCGACCAATCTCCGGATCATAGCGGAAGGAAGGGTTTCTATCTTCATGCGCCGGAAACGGACAGCGCTGATGGTGTTTTTCGACTTGAGGTTTTGCGCCAATGGCGGCCAGTATGCTTTCCGCATAAGATTTCTCGACGGCGCGGAGACGCTCGGTTAAATCTTTCATGTCTTTACTCCAACGGATCCTTTGACGCGCTCGCGTTGTGACATCCAGTCAACAATCTCTGATTGCCTCCAGCCGATGGAGGGCTGGTGCTTCTCGCCAAGATGAAAGGGGCTGGGGAAAGGATCGTCCTTCGACACAGCCTTGCGTTTGATAGTGCTCTCACTGAGGCCAGTGATACGCACCACCTGGCGAAGGCGCAGGTAGGGATCGATCAGGGTTGAGGTGTTCAAGTCCCCCGCGGGGATCATCAGGTCTCGATTTGCCATTTTGACATGCTCCAATTGGTTGCATGCCACTTCACCTAGGGGCTCAATACCGACCCTTAATAGCTTGTTAGGGGGTTTATGGTCGGTTTTTGTCTTTCCGGCGCTCTCTTATGATCTTACGCAAATAGTCATCGTCGCTCTCACCATACCGCATCTTAAGGCGTGGGTTTTGGGATATAGCGAGGCGCACTGCAGCGATGAGAGTGCTAGTTTCCGGCCTGATTTCATCGACCAAGTCGATCAAAATGTCGATATCTTCACTCTTTGGCCTGCCACCCAAATCGGGTAATTTGGCCAAGCGAGCCTCTTTTCCCTTTGCTCTCAACATCGCCTCTTTATGGAATTCCATGCCATCCATCAGCATTTTCAAGGCCTTCTCGTCTGCCTTTTCCTGCAACGCCATGCACAGCCAATGGCGCGCCTGCATCGCCTGCCATCGTCCAGATTGAAGTTCCCGTTTCTGTTGCGCGAGCAGCTGAGTTTTCGTCATGCCGCCCTTCGGGTCGTCGAACGGCAAAGCGTAGACCATGTTGTCAATGGTGCCCAACACATCCAACTCAGCCAGCAGCTCTGTGGCCTTTTCCGTTATCAACTGCCTCATAGACCACCCCCCAGGAACTGCGACCAACGCTCCATCATGGCGCGGCGCTGCTCAAGGTAATCCTCGCGTTGATAGGCGCGCTCCACCTTAGAGCCGATAGTGTGTGCCAATTGATCTTCAGCCAGTTCACGGGCGAAACCCTCGCGCTTTGCCCAGACAGAGAAAGTCGAGCGCCAGCCGTGAGGCGTGTAATCGCTCAAACCGCAGCGGCGCATCGCCTGCGCAATTGTCATGTCTGAGATGGGTCGGTTGGTTGACTTGCTGGGATGTATCAGGCGTGTGCCTGCCCAGCGCGGAGTTTCACTAAGGTGAAGTGCCAATCCGGAGTTGATCGGGATTCGGTGACTACGGCGCATCTTCATACGCTCTGCGGGCAGAGTAATCGTTGTTCCGTCGATGTCATTCCATTGCATCCGGCGCACTTCCCCCGAACGGCAGGCGCAGAGGATCATAGTGACGGCAGCGGCATACCCCTGCCCTGTGCGACGCTTGTCCCAAAGTGCCCCAAATGCAGTTGCCGCGTCATCAACTGGTACAGCAGAGTGGTGCTTAACCTTCACTGCTTGTTTGGGGAGAATGTGCTGCAGGTTATCCTTAAGGGCCGCAGGGTTTGGCCCCAGCCGCTCACCGCGGGCGATGCAGCCACTCAACACCTTCTCGATCCGCCCGCGCACCCGGGACGCCGTCTCGGGCTTCTCCAGCCAGATCGGCAGCAAGCAGTCGGCCACATGAGCCGCAGTGATTTCGTCCACAGACAGTAGCATCAGCTCAGCAGCGTATGTATGGAGCGTGTTGTGCCACTGCTGCCGGTGCTTGGGATTTGACCACGTTGGGTTGTTGGTCGCCAGATGCCGTTCTACCGCTTCCGAAAAAGCAACGCGCTGCCTTTCGAGCTTGGGACGCTCGGCAATAGGGTCCAGACCTACGGTTACTTTCGCTCTTGCATCCGCTGCCTTTTTGCGCGCCTCAGCAAGGGAAACGGATCCAAGTCCCATCTCGCGCTTTTTCCCGTCACGGGTAAATCGGAACAACCAGACCTTCGAATGGCCCCGGACCCGCAGGAAAAGCCCTCCACCATCGCTGTACATACCGTCACTGGCAGATTGGACACTCTTAGCAGTCAGTTTGTTAATAATACCCGTTCGCATGTTCGGCCCACCCATAAGCCCACCTCTGGGATGGGCCTATATGAAATCGCATGACCCATCATGACGAAAGCATGATCGTAAACAGTCATATTTTCAAGGGTTATGAGCACACATGATCGGGGTAGGTGGCGGAGGAGGTGGGATTCGAACCCACGGAAGACTTTCACCTTCAACGGTTTTCAAGACCGCCGCATTCGACCACTCTGCCACTCCTCCGGCGGGAGGCAGACATAGGGTGTGAATCT
>JAHEBA010000202.1 GCA_024642465.1 Alphaproteobacteria bacterium | reverse complement strand
TCGCGCTCTGCGAATGTGAAGGAATTGAACGCACCCGTTTGAGTGATAACTCCCGGTGCAGAAATCGTTGTCGACACGCGCGCAACACCATTGGCCACATTGCCTTCTGGCAGGATTTCGAGCAGCCGGTCGGAAGCTTCGACGCCGTTTAGAAACGGTATGACAACGGTCTCTGGTCCAAGCATTGGAATGCATGCTCGTGCCGCATCCTCTAGAGCGTCGCCTTTGACCCCGAAGATTATCGCGTCGACGATGCCAACGTCTGCCGGGGCATCGGTTGCGATCCACGGGCGTGCATACTCGACCCCAGACGGGCCACTCAGCGTCAGACCGCTTTCCCGAATTGCTTTGAGATGGGCGCCTCTTGCAATTGTTGCCACTTGATGCCCGCTATTCGAGAGTTTGACTGCTAAAAACCCGCCAATTCCACCTGTCGCCATTGTCGCTATTCGCATTTATGGAATCCTTATATGCGCTGAGAGTTGGAGAATAGCATATTTGGCAAAAAGGTAATGAGAATAGAGCTAGACAACGATTGCGGACCACCTTTGTACGCCGGCACTTCCGGCCCTAACCGGACTTTCACCAGCTGACGGCCATGCTGCGGCGCGGCCCGTCAGATCGGACTTTCGCTGCAAACGCAAAATCCGGTGATGGCCGAACTCACAGTGTGCGGACAAAGCCGTCGTTGGCCGCTTGGTACGACCAGCTTATCGAATCTCCAACTTTGCGCTACATTAAGTCCGATAATTCAGGGGGGGGGATTATCTATGGACTACTTTGACGTTGACGTTTACTCGCGCAAAATCACAACCAAGTCAGCCGACGCCCAACTCTGGTTCGACCGCGGTCTGGTGTGGACTTACTCATACAACCATGAGCAGGCGATCGAGTGCTTTCAGAAAGCGCTGAAGCACGATCCTGAATGTGCAATGGCTCATTGGGGCGTCGCATATGCCGTCGGGCCAAACTATAATTTCGAATGGTGGATGATGGATCCCGATACCAAGTCGAACGCACTGGCAACTGCATATGATTCTACGCAAGTGGCACTTGCTCTGGTTGACAAGATCACCCCTCCCGAACGCGCACTCATCCACGCCCTTCCGGCCCGCTATCCGCAGCGTGAGACAATCGATGAGCAAAAGCCGTGGAACGATGGCTTTGCTGCCGCGATGGAGAAGGCGTATGGCGCACACCCGAATGACATCGAGGTTGCCACTGTCTATGTCGAGTCGATCCTGAACCAGACACCATGGAAAATGTGGGACATCTGGAAAAACACGGTTGCCGACGGGGCTGGCACGGTCGAGGCGCAGAAGGTGCTGGAAAAATTCGTAGACACCCCCGAAGGCAGAGCCCATCCCGGCATCCTTCACCTGTATGTCCACCTGATGGAAATGTCACCAACACCTGAGAAAGCGTTGATGGCGGGCGACTGCCTGCGCGAACTGGTGCCCGATGCCGGTCATTTGATCCACATGCCGACACATATCGACATCCAGTGCGCCGAATACCGTGACGCCCTGTACTGGAACCAGAAAGGCATTGAGGCCGATCTAAAGATCGCCGAACGACAGGGGCGCATGAACTTCTACACCGCCTACCGCGTACACAATTACCATTTTGCCATTTATGGCGCGATGTTCCTCGGCCAGTACGAACCGGCGATGGACGCAGCAGAAGAGATGATCCGCGAAATACCAGTGGATCTAATGAAAATGGCGAGCCCGCCGATGGCGGATTTTCTAGAGAGCTATATCTCCATGAAGACCCATGTTCAGATCCGTTTTGGTAAATGGCGCAACATCATTTCCGAAGCGCTGCCTGAAGATCAGAATCTCTACTGCCACACCACCGCCTCTCTTCACTACGCCAAAGCCGTTGCGCATGCCGCACTGGGCGAGGTGTCAAGCTCCGAAGCCGAACGGGTCAAGTTCATGGAAGCACGTGCGAAAGTGCCTGAGAGCCGCTACCTTCACAACAACCGCTGTATCGACCTTTTGGATGTCGCGGAGCAGATGCTGGATGGTGAGCTTGAGTACCGGAAAGGCAACTACGACGCTGCTTTCGCTCATCTCCGAAAAGCGATCAAGCTGGAAGACACCCTGGCCTATGACGAACCGTGGGGTTGGATTCAGCCCGTGCGCCATGCTCTCGGTGCTCTGACACTTGAGCAGGGCCTCGTTGAGGAAGCCGAGCAGGCTTACCGCGAAGACCTTGGCCTCGCTGGTCAGCTGCCGCGCGCCTGCATTCATCCTGACAATATCTGGAGCCTGAAGGGCCTTGACGACTGTCTACGCCGCCGCGGCGTTGGGGACAGTGCGGAGGCAAAGCTCATCCGCCAGCGTCTTGAGATTGCAGCAGCCAGGTCAGACCTGCCTGTCGGTGCTTCCTGCCATTGCGCCCAAGCGGCTATGGAGGCGGTGGCGGCGGAGTAGACACCGGACGTTCAGAGATCCGTCGCAAATCGGTCGAGTCCCTCACGCCAGGCGTTTAGGGGTCGAACATTACGACAGGTTACTCAGTCACAGACAAACAATTCCATGTCCGCTTCGGGCTCACTGCGGTCATGCGGCGCTGCAGCTAGATCTGCCGGGACGATGCGACTGATGGACCTAGACGGCCCTGACTTGCCGTTCGCTTCTTGGCCGAGCGCTGCGCCGCAGCTTCACCAGACCGGCCGTTCGTCCATCGCGCAGCATTTTCGGTGGGTGAAGGCCTGCAATGCGGACGAAGCTGCCGTTGCGGTATTCGATCCGAACGCCTGCTTTTCTCACCTCGAAACTATTTGCAGCGTTAAGCAGTTTGGGTTCAAAATAGACATAAGTCGAAAAACTTGGGGGCCCAGGTTCTGGCAGCGAGTGTGCTGGCTTGAAACCACCGCGATCTCTGAAAACGGCGAAACATCTGCAAAGGAGATGACCGATGTCGGACAGGCTCACACAAAAGCCCTCCCGCATTCCCAGCACGTTCTTGAATTTCCCATTCGAGGATGATCTGGACAATCTGGATGCGGATATCGCCATTTTGGGAATCCCGTTCGGCATGCCCTATTCCCCCGACGCCATGGCCAACGATCAGAGCTTTGCACCCGATGCGTTGCGTCAGACACCGACGGAAGTGGACATCGGCTACACGCTCAACCATTACGATTTCGATCTGGGTGGGCCCTTACTGGACGGGCGCGACATCAAGATTGTCGATTGTGGAAATGTGAAGGCCGATATGGCCGATCATGCCGCGCATTACAGGAACGCCGAAGCTGCCGTGCGAAAGATCGTGAAATCCGGTGCCACGCTGATCTCGCTGGGTGGCGACCACGGGATCCCGATCCCGATCTTGCGTGGCATGGAGGAACGGGGTGAGAAGATCACCCTGGTGCAAGTCGATGCTCATATCGACTGGCGTGACGAGATCAACGGCGAACATAACGGCTATTCCAGCCCAATTCGCCGGGCTTCGGAGCTGGATTGGATCGGCGACATCATTCAGATCGGTGTCCGCGGTGTTGGCAGCGCGCGCACGGGCGAGGTCGAGTTTGCCAAAGCATATGGCGCGGACATCATCACAGCTTATGAGATGCACGATATGGGCATGCAGGCTGTTCTGGATCGCATCCCTGATGGCGGCCCATACTATCTGACAGTGGATGCAGACGGGCTAGACCCGACGATCATGCCGGG
>JAHEBA010000201.1 GCA_024642465.1 Alphaproteobacteria bacterium | reverse complement strand
CGACAAGCTCATCGGCTATTGCCGTCTCAAGAGCCGTTTGATCAATAGCGTCGTTATTTCGGACTTCTTTGGATAGGTATAGGTAGGGGTGATCATAGCCTTCGATCAGGGTACCAGAGATCCCGAACTTGGCCTTGATCCGCTCAGCCGCGGGTGCCGTATCCCAGGCATCAGGCGTTACATATCCGCCCAGCCCGCCCAGTTCTTGCAGATAACCGGGGGCTTCCGGGGCGCCATGATCAGCTGACAAGACGATGAGCGTCCTGTCGAGACCAATTTTCTTGTCAATGTAGGCGAAGAGGTCTGCCAGCGTGCGGTCAAGCTGGAGAATATTGTCTTCTGACTCGAGACTCGACGGTCCGTAGAAATGACCAACGTAGTCTGTAGCGGAGAAGCTGACACCAAGGAAATCGGTGACTTCGTCCTCGCCAAGCCCTTCATTGTCGATGAGCGCCTTTGCGAAATCCGCTGTTATCTGATCGCCAGCAGGACTCAGCGTCAAAAGCGTCGTGAAGTACTTGCTGTCTGTTGTTCCAAAGGGATGAGGGAAGGTCCGTCCAAACCCTGCAAAATCAGGCTCCCACTTTTGGTCGTCGCGATCACCGAAAAGGTAGGTGTTGACCGGATTCAATAGCTCCCAAGATTTTCCGCCGTAGGTCTGGGGCATTCCTGTCGCATTCCACTGCACGACCCACTCGGGATACTTTTTGTAATAGTAACTGCTGGTAACGAACTGACCTGCCGATTTTGAGAACCAGAAGGCTTTTCCAGTGTGACCCGCCATTGAGACCGCGCCGCGATCTTTCACAGAAACACCAAAGACTTTTGCCCGCCCGGCGGTTGCTATCGAGAGTTCGTCGCCGAAAGTGGACGTCAGAATGCTCCTCGGCGAACGACCATCACTGGAGGCGGCCTTCTGCGTCGGGTCAACTTCTGTGTCGGCATCAACGCCTGCACCTTCGGTAAGGATGGAATATTCCGGATCTTCTATATTGTAGACCGTCTTGCCTGCGTTCCGGTCGAACCAAAGGTTGCCCACCATTCCATGGGCAGCAGGGTTCGCGCCCGTTGCCAACGTTGTGTGACCCACAACCGTTTCAGTGTTTGCGTGGGCGTGATGGGCATTGTTGTAGTGAACGCCCTCGTCCAACAGGTATCGCAGGCCCCCTTCGCCAAGCCGTTCGCGATAGCGCGTCGGCAGGTCCCCCCGCATCTGGTCAACCGTGATTTGCAGAATGAGACGAGGCTTCTCAGTTGCGTGGGCAACTCCAGCAAGCGGACCGGTCAACGGCACTGCGAGGCCGGTTAATATGGCAATCAATCTCATCACGGGTATCCCCTACTCATACATTGCAGATAGCCAAAAAACGATGGGCATCTATCTGTGGAAGCTGCTGCAGCATCCCGATTCAATGTAAGCTTGGCAAGTTGTGGTTGCGAAAATTGCCGATGGCCGGTGTTGGCAATAGCAGTCCTCGGAGGCGTCTTGAGACCTTGCTGTTCCAGCTGGTACTTCGGCAAGCGGACACAACCATGCTGCGGATAAAAAGCCAAATTGCTCCAGATGGTTCGGGCCTCCCAGTCGTTGGCCTAGAGAGTCCGCCATCCATCTCGCGGTCCAGCGGGACATGACCACCAATCCAGATTCCCTACTTCTTGGATAGGGTGATCTTGTCCTCGATGCATTCAGCGGTTCCGGAGCCGCTTTTCTTGGCCCGTAGAGTCTGATGTGGGTCAACTTCAGACGGTATTGATCGCCACTTAAAGCGTCTGCTGTTGCTCTGATAACGGACTGCCCATTCGACCGCTAATACCGGCTGCTGTGTGCCATTAGCTGCCGTCTTCAGCATAAGTCCGTGTTCTATCCATTGAAGCGCACCGATGTCTGCATTCCGATGCGATTTCTAAGAACTGAATTACCTCATAACGAGGACGGGACATTTGGCGTGACGGACGACACGAGCGGCAGTCGACCCTAGAAAGTAGTCCTGCAAACCAGGCTTGTGAGAGGCGATGATGATTACATCAGCCCCCCAGCTTTCTGCTTCATCCAGAATTGCAGAGCCCGGTGATCCACCAGAAACTACCTCGACCTCTAGTCTCTCATGACCGCTTTCTGTAGCGATGGCCTTCAGATGTCGGAGAGCCTCCTTGCTGGATTTCTCCACATAGTCGAAGGGAATCTCTGCTGCGATATACTGCGGTATACTCTCAATCACAGTCAGAAGACGGATCTTGGCTGCTTTGCCGCCCACTTGCTTGGCTACTTGGATAATTGACTTCGCTGCAGACGCATTGCTCAGATCAATGGGGATCAAAACTGAATTGAACATTCGAATGTCCTCTCTTCGATATGCTGACTTGGCCTGCAAACCAGGCTGAACGTGGGAACAAGCCAAGGCTACTCCCACAAAACCGAAAGGTCAGCACCCAGACACGAATTGAACCGGGCAGACTTGATCCAACGCAACGCTGTTGAGCGTCTAGTTTGTAAGTCTTCAGCAAGGCGGAGAGGTTGCTTAGTAAGACACCTATGGCAATAATCAACATCCCGTCCAGCAGTGGAACAGGCGCGGTCCCGAAAATAGCTTGCAGAGGCGGTGCGTAGGTCACGGCAAACTGGGCAAGCGTTACGGTTACCACTGAAATCCATACAACCCGTGTGCCCTTTGCCGCTGCCCAGGTGAGCGAGGTTCCATGGATGTTGCGGATGAAAAACAGGTAGAAGATTTGCAGGACGACCAGCATGTTCATCGCGATGGTCTGCGCCAGCGGCAAGGGGTAGGCAAAGTAATTAACATTCAAGCACGCCGCAGCATCGGACGCTTTGGGGTCTGTGCTGCCGTTAGGGGCATCGCAACAACATGTCTGCACAGTGTCAACTCCGAACGGCTTCGGTCATCTCTGAGATTGCCTGCTGTTGCTCCGAGAACGAACTATTTTGCTGATCGCCTAAGTGTGACCCCATCAAACGTTCTGACTGAGAGAGCCACAGGCAGGACGTGTTATTTGCCGATGGACGCAAAATAGGCGGTAATAACGAGCAATGGGTTTGTCTGTTTGGCAACCTTGAAAGGGAATGCTTGCAAAGGCCTGTTATTGCAGCCATGCAGGTTGCCGTGACCCATTTCTCAGATCAAGAAGACTCACGATCCTTGGCCGGCCTCGGCTGGTCGACTTTTTTTGCCGACCAACTGGCCCATGAAGAGATACATCTGGCCCGGATGCGTATTTCGGCCGTTCACCGGAGCATGCTGACCGCCGAATTCGAAGCCGGCTCTGTGCGGTTGAGCCTTCCCTCGAGCGCAAACATAACGGATTTTGCCGTTGGGGATTGGGCGTTGATCGATGCCGCGACCCACATGCTTGTCCGGCGGCTGGACAGGCAAACGCTGCTACAGCGGCGGACGGAAGGTGGCAGGTCCACACAACTGATTGCGGCGAACGTGGACACGCTCTTTATCGTCACCTCCTGCAATGACGACTTCAACCCGGCGAGGCTGGAGCGCTACCTGGTCTTTGCAAATGAATCCGGCGCGAACCCCGTGGTCTTGCTGACGAAGACCGATCAGACAACGGATACCGCACCATACATGGAGCAAGCGTCAGCCCTACAGCGCGGACTGGCTGTCGTTATGTTGAATGCGAAAGCACCAGGAGCGGCACGGATATTGGCCCCATGGATTGGCC
>JAHEBA010000073.1 GCA_024642465.1 Alphaproteobacteria bacterium | reverse complement strand
TCTTCTTCGCGGCAGGTGTTGCCTGCATGTCGTCCGGCTGCGGTTTGGGCGCCGGCGGACGCTTGCTCATCAGCGGCGGCGTGGCGTCGGGTAGCACCTCGCCGGTCTCGTTGCGGCACTTGGGCTTGAGACCGGACAGGAGCGCCGCGTTGGCCAGCGCGTAAGACGCCGTCGGCGAGGTAAGGAACAGGAACAGGAAGATCGCCAGCAGCTTGACCGGAGCGAGGGTCAGCCCGCCCTGCAGCAAGAGCCCTGCGATGATCAGCGCCGCGCCACCGGTATCGGTCAGCGAGGCGGCGTGCATGCGGGTGTAGAAGTCGGGCATGCGCATCACGCCCACACCGCCCACGAACACGAAGAACGTGCCCGCAGCCAGCAGCATTGCCGAGATGATGTCGAGAACGAGATCCATTACTTGCCGCCCTCCTTCTCGGCTTCCGCGGTGCGGCGCACATCGCGCGACTGGAAGAACAGCAGCACCGCCAGCACGCCGATAAAGTTGATCAGCGCATAGGCGAGCGCAAGGTCAAGGAAGTCGGGCCGGCCGGACAGATAGGAGATGACGGCCAGGAACAGCACCGTCTTGGTGCCGAACATATTGACCGCCAGCACCCGGTCGAAGATCGACGGCCCCATCAGGCCGCGCGCCACTGCCAGCGTCATGGTGACGAGAATGCCGACGGCTGCGCTGAAATACACCCACTCCATCGCCTGCCTACCTTTCGAGCGCCGTCACGCGGCGGTCCATATCGCCTTCGCGCACGCCCTCTGCGCCGGCCTGGGTCAGCGCGTGCACCAGCAGTTCGTTGCCGTCCATGTCCACGGTGATGGTGCCGGGCGTCAGTGTGATGGAATTGCCGTAGATGACCCGACCCATGCCGGTTGCCTGGGTGGCCTTAACCTTGATCATCACCGGATCGACATCGATCTTCGGCGCGAGAACGATTCGCGCCACGTCGATGTTTGACTTGGCGATCTCGATCAGCAGCCACGGCCAGTAGGTCGCCAGTTGGTGAATATGGTCGATGATGGAAAAGCCCGGGCCTTCGCCGTCGGTCTTGCGCATGCGCATGGCGAGGTAGACACAGGTGAGCACTGAAAACAGGCCGAGCCCCAGCAGCAACGGCTTGAAATAGCCGGACCACAACATCCAGGCCGCGCACAGCGCAACGAAAAGCCCCAGCTTCTGCAGCATACCCTCTCCTCGCCCGGCCATTTTGCCGTTATGAACTCTAACTCGCCCCTGACGTTCCGCCCGTCAATGCCCTGCGAAACTTTTTATCCGGAAACCAGCAGCAACGGCCCGGCTTTGTGGCATGTGGTATACCAACTACCCATGAACATGACCACGTTCTCCGAGCGCTTTCGATTGCCGCTTCCATCCTGTGGAATGACAACGCTACGGCAGCAACTCGTTCAAACACGTCTTCAATTTGAACAACCTGCTTAAAGGCCCAGTCACCCGCGCTTGCTAGCCTCATCGGCCAATGACCCGGAAAGGGGACTATGGGAGAGAGGCGTATGGACATTCTGGGACCAGATGGAGAACGGCGCCGGTCAGCGCGTGCGGCGGGACTGCGCAGCGGCTTTGCGGTGAGCCATGACGGCAAGACGCGCGAGGCCTGCGTCGTGGGCAACTTGTCGGACACCGGCGCGCTGCTGATGGTGGAGCGCCCGCAGGCCCTCGACAGGCAGATCATCCTGATGATTGACGGAGAGGACAGGCGGCGGCCTGCCCGAATCGTGTGGCGCACCGAGGCCGCGGTGGCGGTCAGCTTCCTGGGCCGCGACAGCGACGCCCGTGACAGCGACGGCTGGGTGTTCGCGCCCGCGCAGCCGTCCGCCGGCGCCTGAAACACGACGGGGAGAGTTTAGCGATGGCCATCTTCGGACAACCCAAGAAAGATGACCACAAGCGCGGCGCCAAGCGGTATGACTGCAAGCAGTTCGGCACGCTGATCAGCCCTTGCGGCAACTTCACCGAGCCTTGCCTCGTGCTCAACCAGTCGCGCACCGGCGCACTGGTGGAGGTTGAGTGGGCCGACGATGTGGGCGACGAACTGCTGCTGGTGCTGGACGGCGACACCTACCGCCGCCCGGCGCGCGTTGCCTGGCGCGACACCTTTCGCCTCGGCATCGAGTTCATCCTGCAGACCGACAAGCCGGAAAACCGAGCCAACTGGATCCTGCCGCTGCCGGTTAGGGAATCCCTGCCGGACGACTATTTCGACTGAGGGTTCATCCTTGCCGCATCATCTTGCCGGTCCTCGTTCCACTCCGGCCGGATGATGCGCGCGGTCAAAACCGCTCCAGCCACGGCCTGAGTTCGGTCTCGAACGTCCAGGCCGATCGGTGCTGAGTGGCCAGGTGCCAGTAATGGTCCGCAATCGCATCCGGGCTCAACATGCTGTCGGGCTTGTCGGGCGGCGAGACCCGGCCCTCGCGCGCCGAATTTTCGATGCCGCCGTCGATGTTCACATGCGCCACGTGCACGCCCTTGGGCTGTATTTCGCGCGCCAGTGATTGCGCCAGCCCGCGTAGCGCGAACTTGCCCATGGCGAACGGGGCCGACAGCGCATAGCCCTTCACCGAGGCCGAGGCGCCGGTGAAGATGATGACGCCCCTGCGCGCCGCCTCCATGCGCCTTGCAGCAGCCCGCGCCACCAGGAAACCGCCAAACGCCGTCACCATCAGCGCGTAATGCACGTCGTCCGGGTTGAGCTCGGTGATCGAGCCGCGCACCCGGGCAGACGGGTTGTAGACCACCACGTCCGGCGCCCCCGCCGGCGCCTTGTCGAGATTGGCGAATAGCGTGTCCACCTGATCGGACTGGGACGCATCGCAGGGGTAGACCTCGGCGGACACTTCGCTGGCAAGTCCTGAGAGCTTGTCCGTATCGCGCGCGGCCAGTGACACGGCGAGGCCTTCCGCCGCGAACCGCCGGGCGACGCTGGCGGACAGGCCGGAGCCCGCGCCGACGACGAGGATGTGGCGGAGATGGTAGGACGTGGGCGTGTCCAGCAAGGTCATGGCGGGCCCTTTCGCGGGTAGCGGCGTGGAATGACGGAAGCGGCCAGCATAGCGCGGATGACGGGGCGCGGGGCAAGTGTGCGGTTGCCCATTCTCCCCCTTAGGGATTGAGAGACTTCTTCATCGCCTTCCTCGGGCAAGGGCGGTACGCCCGCGACCCGTGGACCCATTGCTGCTTGACCCTCGGGTCAAGCCCGAGAGAGGCAAGAAAGAATTCCGCCACTCCCTACTCCCCACTCGCTACTCCCTACTCCCTGCTCCCCACTCCCTGCTCCCTACTCCCCACTCGCCACGTCCCGCCCTGGCTGCTAAGCATGGAGCCTACGCACACCACCCTGTCTCGCCACGAGGAGCCGCCCATGGCCGAGTGCCGTACCATCGACCTGCCCCGCTATGCCGTGGGCACCCAGCACAGCCTCAAGGTCTGGCGCTTTGGCAAGGCGGGCGCGCGGCCCAAGGTCTACATCCAGGCCGGCATCCATGCGGACGAACTGCCGGCCAACCTCGCCGCATCGAAGCTGCTGGAGCTCCTGCACAAGGCGGATGGCGAAGGCCGCATTGCCGGCGAGATCATCCTCGTGCCGGTGGCCAACCCGATCGGCTTCAACAACGTCACCCTTCGCGCCCACAATGGCCGCTATCACCTGCCCTCGGGCGAGAACTACAATCGCGGCTTTCCTGATGTGAGCGAAGCCGTTCTCGAGGCGATCGACGGGCGCATGGCGGAAGGCCCGGCTGCCGACCTTGCGCTGGTGCGCGGCGAGGTCCTGAAGGCGCTGGAGACGGTGACGCCGTCCAACGAGGCGCAGGCGCTGCGGCTGGAGTTGATGAAGCTGGCGCACGACGCCGACATCGTGCTCGACCTGCACACCGATTCAGATGCCGAGCTGCATCTCTATCTCGACGAGGACCACTGGCCTGAAGCGTCAGACCTGGCCGCGCTGCTGGATGCGAAGGTGGTGATGTTCGCGCGCACGTCCGGCGGCGGGCCGTTCGAGGAAACCATCGCCTGGCCCTATGTGCGGGTGCGCGAGGTGTACGGGGCTGACGCCATCGACCTGCCGCTCACCGTGGTTTTGGAGCTGCGCGGCGAGTATGATACCGACCACGGCCTGGCCCGAAAGGATGCCGTTGCGGCACTTCGCTTCCTCACCCTGCGCGGGGCGGTTTCAGGCAAGGCGAAAGCGTCGAAATTCACCGGCATGGCCGGTCCGTTCTCGGCAACGCAGACGCTGCGCTGCCCTGCCGCCGGCATCCTGGTGTTCACCGCCGAACTGGGCAGCACCGTGAAGAAGGGACAGGTGCTGGCCGAAATCATCGACCCGATGGCCGGCCCCGGTGAGGCGGTGGCGGGCCAGATCAGGGCGGCGGCAAAGGGCCGTTTCTTTGCCCGCTCGAACCAGCGCCTCGCCTGGCCGGGTGAGGTGGTGGGCAAGGTGCAGTGCGAAAAGCCGCTGCCCGAGCGCAAGGGGAAGCTGCTGTATGATTGATATCGTTGGCACATTAATTGAACGCTCGTTAGTTGGACTGCTGACGATAAGTCTTTGTTTAATTTTGGTTATTTTTCCCGCACAGGCTGCAGGCGAGCGGTTTTCGGCAAAGGTGCTGGTGGCCTTCTGCGCCTCCCCGCGCGGTGCACCGTACGATGATGGCGTGTGTGCCGGATACATTACCGGGGTGGCCGACATGATGGCGGCGGAGCCGGACATGGCGGGCAAGCTGTGCCTGCCACGCGACGTGTCGTCGTCGGACTTCGCCAGGATGGTGCGGCGCTATCTTGCCCGCCAACCTGAACTTGAACAGGCGCCTGCCGCGGGCGTGGTGCGCGAGGCGCTGCTGGCAACTTTCCCTTGCGGCAGCTAAAGGCGTATCGCGGCCACCCCCGGTTCGTCCTTCAGCAGGCCGCAGCAGCGGGCGAACCAGTCCTTCACCGGCCCGTCGTTCAGGATCGGGAAGTCAGAGAGGATGGGACCCCACACCAGCGAGCCGAACATAAGGCAGTCGGCATAATCGGGTTCGTTTCCGCCGAGCCAGTGCGCATGGCCGAGGGCGTGGGCGAGCGGGGCCAGGGTCACAGTGTTGAAGGTAGCCCCGCGGCCTTCCCGTCCGGCCTGGATGTCCTCGAGCCGGCGGCCGAAGCGCTTCTCGCGACTTGCGCGAAAGTATGCCTGGTTCTCGGGCGACTGGGCCTTCCAGATGTCCATGATGATCATGTTGCGCACTTCGGCGGCAACCGCGGTGTTGGCCCATCCCTCGATCACGCGGCAGTGCGACCGCGCCGCGGAGCTGGTGAAAAGCGGCCTCACCGGGTTCATCTCATCGAGCCGTAGCGCGATGGCGAAGCTGTCCACGATGACCTCGCCGTCGTCCAGTTCCAGCGTCGGCACCGACTTGCCCGTTCCGCCGCAAATCTGCGGTATCTGCAGGAACTCGACAGGCACCGGGGTGGCGCTCATGGCCTTGAGGGCAAGCGCCATCCGGATGCGCCAGCAGTACGGCGAGAAGCGGCGTCCGTCGGCAGCAGCGAGTTCGTAGAGCTTCATGTCCGCTTCAGCACGATGGCCTGCGCCACCACGCAGTGCTCTCCGTTATGGGTGATCGCCGGTGAGCCATAGAGTTCGTAGCCCTCTTCGAGCGCCTTGGACACGCGCTCGCAGAAGCTCCTGTCGTCCTTGCCGGTCAGCAGGCGGTAGCCGAGTTGTTCGCTCATCGTCGTCGGTTCCTCAAGTTTCGCGCACAAATACTGCGCGGGCATGTGGTATTTCACGGTCACCGTCACGCACCACGAAGCTCTGGAAGGCGCGCGCGGTCAGACCGAACTCCTCGAAGCGCAGCACCTGCGAGCGGGTCAGCGGCCACGGCGGCCCGGTCAGTTCGCTGTCTTCCTCGCGGGCGCGGCAGATCACCAGCAATTTTCCGCCGGGCGCGACGAGGCTTGCCAGCGCGGGGAACGCGCGTTCCTGTTCGGGCTGCTTCAGCGCCTGCAGGGTGTATGTCTCGTGAACCAGGTGGAAGGCACCGGCCCATTCCTTTGGCGGTTCGAGCAGCGAGGCGGCGACGTAGGTCACGCGGGTATGGGGATGGCGTTTCTTCGCCCAGTCGATCGCCACCGGCGACAGGTCGAAGGCGGTCACGTCGTAGCCTGCTGCCGACAGGGCCTCGGCGTTGTCGCCCAGACCGCAGCCCACATCGAGGCAGGTTCCCTCGTGGATCTCGCCGGAGCGGGCGATCCACTCCGCCAGGCCGGGATGCGGTTCCTCGTCGGCCCAAGGCACCTGTGCGGTGTCTCCCTGCGCGTGACGGTAGACTTCGTCAAACCATGCCAGCGGTTCGCCGCGGGCTTCGGCCTCGGCCTGCAGCGTTCCGGTGCGGGCGCGGGCCTGCTGGCGGCGGCTGGAGAAATCATTGCTCATCCTTGGACGCAGCCCCCTCGCCCGCCGTTGCCTTCTTTACCCAGCGGCCGCGCTCGTCCTGTTGCCAGTATGTGGCGGTGACACCATCGACCGCCGTCACCTGCTTCCACTTCTGCCGGGCAGCAGACACGGCAGCTTCGTCAGCGCCATCGAACATGATGACAAGCCGGTCGAGCCCGTCCAGGCTGTCGTGCTGCGCGCCATCGACAAGGATACGCACCGTTGCCGCGTTGGGCGTGTCACTGCCCGCCGTCAGCCAGACCGGTTGCAGCCCGGCGTTGCCGTCCGCAGCGGTACCGTGGGCCAGGAATTCATCATCGGCCCAGGTCCAGAGCAGGCGGGATAATTCCTCTACACGCTCCTCGCTCACCGACTGGACCACGGCGCGCCAGCCACGTTCCAGCGAGCGCTGGACCAGTTGCGGTAGCACATCTTCCGCGCGAGCGCGTTCGAGATGATAGAATAGGGCTTCGGTCATGATTGCGGCTAGGGAACGCGGCGATGAAGATGTGGTCAAGGGGAATTCACTGCTTTCCAGCCTTTTGGCAGTCACTGTAGGCTTGGTGCGGGACTGAGTTCAGCGAATCACGGGGGCTGACATGAGATCATTGTTGAGAGGAACGTTTGCCATCGGCGCATTCGCACTTGCCGGTTTGACCACCGGACCGGCGCAAGCCGCGGGCGTATGCAACTGCTGCAATGGCACGGTGGAGGAACTTTGCAAGGTGGCTTGCGAGGCGGCCAACTCCGCCGGCGGGGCTTGCCGGCCCACCGCATGGCATGGCGACGCCAACTCAATTGGCGGGGACAGACCGCTCAATGGCTTCAGCTTCAAGGGACTGGCCCTGTCAGGCGCGAGCCGTCAGGAACTGGAAGCACTGCGAAGGTGGCTGGAGGTGCAGCGCAGCGCCACTGAAGTCCGGGCACGCCGCACCTTGCGCGACATGAAGCGCGGCAAGGCATCGCTGGATGAGTTCAAGGCGAGCCAGACCGTGCGCGAAGAAGCCATCATCAACTACCAGCACGGCATCCAGGCCTACATCGCCGCCGTACGCGACCTGTAGGCTCCAGACCTGCCGTTGGCGCGCGAGTCAACTTTCGTAGTGATCGCGCACCAGCTTGTCGAGCAGACGCACGCCCCAACCGGAACCCCATGACTGGTTGATGGCGTTCTTGGTCGAATCCATCGCCGTGCCTGCGACATCGAGGTGCGCCCAGGGCACATTGTTGACGAATCGCTGCAGGAACTGACCCGCCGTGATCGAACCGGCATGACGGCCGCCGATGTTCTTCATGTCGGCGATGTCGCTGTCGATCATCTTGTCGTATTCCGGCGTGAGCGGCATCCGCCATACCTTCTCCAGCGTCGCTTGCCCTGCCTTCGACAGCTGATCGGACAGCTTGTCGTCATTGGAGAACAAGCCTGCGTGTTCCTTGCCGAGCGCAATCAGGATGGCGCCGGTCAGCGTCGCAAGGTTGACCATGAATTTCGGCTTGAAGCGGTCCTGGGTGTACCAGAGCGCATCGGCCAGCACGAGGCGGCCCTCGGCGTCGGTGTTCAGCACGGCGATGGTCTGGCCAGACATCGACGTGACCACGTCGCCCGGGCGCTGGGCATTGTGGCCGGGCATGTTTTCGACGAGGCCGACCACGCCGATCGCGTTGACCTTCGCCTTGCGCCCGGCCAGCGCCGCCATCAGTCCGGTGACGCAGGCAGCACCGCCCATGTCGCCCTTCATGTCCTCCATGCCCCCGGCCGGCTTGATCGAAATGCCGCCGGTGTCGAAGGTCACGCCCTTGCCGACGAAGGCGACCGGTTGATCGCCCTTCTTGCCGCCTTCCCACGTCATCACGGCGAGATATGGCTTGTGGGCCGATCCTTGCGCAACGCCTAGCAGCGAGCCCATGCCGAGCTTCTTCATTGCCTTCTCGTCCAGTAGCTCGACCTTCACGCCAAGCTTCGACAGCTTATTGATTTCATTGGCAAAAGAACCAGGGTGGAGGTGGTTGGACGGCTCGTTCACAAGGTCGCGCGCAAGGTGAACGCCAGCCGCCACGGCTTCGAGTCCGGCAAAGGTCTTGCGCGCGGCGGCAGCACCTTCAGCGAGTACTTTCACCGAGGTCAGCTGCTTGCCGTTCGGGGCCTTCTTGGTCTTGTACTTTTCGAAGCTGTAGACCCTGAGACGCATGCCGGACGCGATGCGCGCGGCAAGTTCGGCCCCCGCCAGCTTCGGCTTGCCGGCCAGGCTTGCGCATACCGTGATGGCGGTCAGTCCGGCGGCCTGGGCGGCGCCGGCAAGGCTGCCACCGGCATACTCGGCGCGAACCTCATCCAGTTCATCGGCCTTACCAGTCCCTACCGCGATGATGCGTTCAACCGCTCCACCGCCCGGCACGATCAGGTCGAGCGTCTTGTCCCTTTCACCCTTGAAGCCGGCCACCTTGAGGGCATTCGCCAACGCCCCGCCCAGGGCCTTGTCGACAGCCTCGGCGTCAGCCGACAGCTTGCCGCCTTCGGCAACCAGGATGCCGAGCGCGCCGGACTTTGGCAGTGAGAACGGAGAAAACGAAACTTTCATGTGGTTTGACCTTGCTCTGAGTTCGGCGGCGCCAATTCGGGCCAGGCCGCCCCTTGCACTTCCCGTCCATTAGTAACGGCGGCAATCCGGCCTTGCAATGGCCGCAGTGTGGCGGCTGATTCAAGCTGAAGCGACTGCTTCACCAATTGTTTACCAGCATGCCAAACGGGCCTGATTCAACGCACTGCAAAAGTTAAAAATATCTTGTCAAGGCCTTCTCTTAGCCGTGCAAACCGGGTTACAAGCATATGGTTGGTGAAACATGCTCGTCCTGCCATTGCAGGCTGGGCATAATGCCTTGGGGTCGTGACATTCATCAGCCAGCGGTTGAAGTGCCGGTGGCGGGCTTTCCGCGAGGGGTTTGAAATTGGTCTGACCGTGCCGCGCGACCCGAGGGGTAGCACGGGCGGCAAGACCGAAGAACAGGGGAAACGGCATAGCGCAGGCGCCGAAATATGACCCGGCGGGTTCGCAGCGCGCGCGCGCGCGGGTATACGCGAGCGGGCGCGAGCGGGCGCGTGCGATGGCGTTTGCCCTCGTTCTCGCTGCGCTGGCATTTGCCAGCATGGCGATAGGCACACGGTCCGATTCAGCGCTCGCCCAGTCGGCAGCCAGCGGCAAATCAGACTTCGGCCAGAGCCGGGCAAAGTTCAAGACGCCACCGCGCGGCACGGCCGTCGATGTCGATGCCGACCAGATCGTTTTCGACGACCGCAGTAACACCGCCATCGCCACCGGCAATGTCGTGCTGACCTACGGCGATTACGTCATGCTCGCCCGCCGGATCACCTACAACCGAGCCACGGACGTGATGCGCGCGGAAGGCGAGATCCGCATGCGGGAACCGGGCGGCAACATTCTCGAAGCCGACATTCTCGAACTGCAGAACCGCTTCCGCGATGGCTTTGCCGAACACCTGAGGCTGCTGCTGACCAACCAGGCGGTAGTGACGGCCAGCTATGCCAAGCGCCGGGACGGCTATCTCACGGTTTACGAGCGCGTTACCTACACGCGCTGCCGGACCTGCGTCACCGAAAGCGGCACGCTGGCATGGCAACTGGTGACCAGGGAGACGACCCACGACGAGAACGAGGGCACGCTGTACCATCGCGACGCCCGGCTCGAGCTGCTGGGCGTGCCGGTATTCTACTGGCCATACCTGTCGCATCCGGACCCGACCGTGAAGCGCCGGTCCGGCTGGCTGATCCCGCGGTTCAGTCACTCGACGGTTTTCGGTTTTGGCTACGAGCAGCCGTATTTCTGGAACATCGCGCCCAACATGGACCTGACGCTGATGCCGAAGGTGACGTCGGAACAGGGACCGATGATGCGGGCCGAGTTCCGCCACCGGCTAGTCAACGGCGAGTACTCGATCAAGGGCGCCGGCGTCTATCAGCTGCACCCCGAAGACCTGCCCTCACCCGGCAACGAGCGCTGGAGAGGCTGGCTGCACACCGCGGGCAAGTTCGAGATCAACCGTTGGTGGCAGTGGGGCTGGGACGGTACGATCGTGTCAGACGAAACGTTCGGCCGCGAGTATGATTTCGACAAACGAACCGAGATCGCTAATTTTATCTATCTCGACGGGATTTATGATCGCAACTACACGACCGTTCGGGCCTACAACTTCAAGGGGCTTTTGGGAACGGACGACCAAGATACGTTCCCGACGGCAGCACCCTATTTTCGGCATGACTACACGTTTGACTTCCCCGTGCTTGGCGGGGAACTTGGCATCAGCACCGATGCCTATGCGCTGTTCCGAGATCAGGCCTGGGTTGCGTACGACACCAACCCACAGACTTACGATGTCGTGCAAGGCACGCGCCAGATGCGTGCCACGACACAGCTGCACTGGCGCAAGGAGATCGTCACCGATCCCGGCTTGATCGTCACACCGTTTGCCCGACTTCGCGGCGACCTGCTGCTGTCGGACAACGTCCCGCTGCAGGGTGATGGCAGCGCAGACCCGCTGCCCACTTATGGCGATGTGAGCGACACACGGATCCTTCCGTCCGGCGGTGTTGACGTCCGCATGCCGCTGGCCAAGTCGGACAGTCTGGGCACGCACATCCTGACGCCGATCGCGCAGATCATTGCGTCGCCAGACGAAGGCGATATTTCCGGTTGGGGCAATGAGGATGCCATCTCGCTCAACTACACAACCACCAACCTGTTCCTTGAAAACCGTTTCACCGGCAACGACCGCTACGAGGGCGGCACACGCGTCAACGCCGGGTTCCTCTACACGCTTGGCCTGGCGGACGGCGGTTCGTTCAACGCCAGCTTCGGGCAGTCCTATCACATTGCCGGTCAAAACAGTTTCGTCAAAGGCTCCGGTCTGGACAGACAGGCTTCCGACCTGGTGGGCGCGGTCTGGTTCCAGCCTGACGAGCACTTCCGGTTCAGCTACCAGGCTCGTTTCGACGCAGATGCGGTGGCGATGCGGGAACAGGACATCGGGGTGAGTGCAGACTTCTGGCGCCTTAAATCTGCCCTCAATTACGTCATGGTGGACAAGGCGGTGGCCTATGGCCGCCCGAACAACCAGGAACAGATTTGGGGTTCGGCAGAGTTCGCCCTTGGTAATGGCGTAAGCATATTCGGCGGTGGGAGATATGACCTGATCGCTGATCAGGTCATCGACCGGCACATTGGCCTCGGCTTCGACTGCGACTGCATGAAGCTGCGCTTGCGCTACAAGGAAGAATTCCTAACCGACCGCGACAATGAGCGCGACAGATCGGTCCTGCTCGACGTTGAGCTGGTGACACTCGGCAGCACGTCAATTGGAACGGGCACCTCGGAGCAGCGATGAGCCACGAGACACGAAATTCGACGGCTCGCCCGGGCAGTAGCAAGGCTGCGGGTCGGGCAGTGCGCATGGCGGTGGCAACTGCGGCGTTGCTGCTGGTGACCGGTTGCGGTGGCGGCCAGCTCGACCTTTACGATTATCTTGGCGGCGACTCGCAGCCCTCCTCCACGGCCAATGCGCCGGCCACGGCAGGCCAGCCCCTGACAGCTCCGCCCGCGGCCCCCGGCGCCGAGCCTGTCAATGCCGCCCCCGGCAGCGACGGCGGTCTCGGCAACGTGGACCAGGCGCTTGCTGCGGCACAGCCGTCCAGCGGCATCGAGAGGGTAAGCCTCAAGAACGCGCAAGGTGTTGCGGTTACGGTCGATGACCTGCCGATCACCAATTTCGATATCTCGCAGCGCATCAACCTGGAAAATGCGCTGGGTGGGCGCGTGGGCACGGACTTTGAAACGCGCAAGCGCATCCTGGGAACGCTCGTCAACGAAAAGGTTGCAAAATCCAAGGCCCAACGGATGGGCTACCAGCTGTCTGACCGCGACCTGGAGGGGCGCGTCAACGGCATGGTCAAGCGGATGAAGATCAGCCGCGAGGAACTGCGCAAGCAGCTGGCGCAGAAGGGCGTGGATGAATCGACGCTGAAGACCCAGATGGAAGGCTCGATGTACATCAGCTGGGTCCTGGCCCAGCAGCAGGTGGACACGGACGTGAAGGTCGATCAGGCCAAGGTCGACCAGAAATACAATGAAATCGTCAATGACCCGCGCATGAGGCCGGTGACCGTGGTGACCGTGCGCCAGGTGGACCTGCCGGTCGAAGGTTCGGCTGGTGCGATGCAGCAGCAGCTGATTTACGCGCGCGCCGTCGAGGCACAGCAGATCATGCAGCGCTACCAGGGGTGCGACAGCCTGAAGGCTGCGAGCCGCGACATCTTCAACGTCAAGATCGGCAAGCCACTAGAGGCCGATCTCGAGAAGTTGCCGAAGGAGTTGCGCGGCGCGCTTGTGAAAGCCGGCACCCGCAAGCTGATTGGTCCGATTCCTGGACCGCAAGGCGTGCGCCTGTTCGCTAACTGTGGAACGCGAAAGATCTCGCCGCCTGCGCCCAGCCGCGAGCAGATCGAGGCAGCCGTGCGCAACGAGCAGTATGAAAACGTGATCCAGCAGGCCATGGCCGAAGCCCGCAAGGAAAGCTTCGTCGATTACAAGGACCCCGCGTTCAGGCCCTGAGGCCCGGGCTGGCGGAGTTTGCGGCGCGCGCCATGACATCTCCCTCCCCTGCACTGATCGTCACTCCCGGTGAGCCGGCGGGGATCGGCCCTGACATCGTATTGATGGCCCATGCGGCTGCCATGCGGGAGGCATTGCCTGCCTTCGCGGTGGCAGGGTGTGCCGACCTCATGCAGGCACGCGCCATCCAGTGCGGGCTAACCGGTGCGAAGGTGGTGCGGATCGGGTCGATGGACGAGGCCGCCGCTGTCTTTGCGCATGGGCTGCCGGTGCTCGACATGCCGCTTAAGGCGCGCATCATCCCCGGCAAGCCTACCGCCGAAACTGCCGGCCGGGTCACCGACTGGATCGAGGAAGCCGTCAGGCTGGTCACCGCGGGCAGTGCGGCGGGTGTCGTCACCGGCCCGATCCAGAAGGAAACGCTGTATCAGGCGGGCTTCAGCTTCCAGGGACACACGGATTACCTTGCCCATCTTGCCCGAGAGGCAGGACATGAGGCCGAACCGGTGATGATGCTGTCGGCCGGCAACTTCCGCACCGTGCCGTTGACGGTCCACGTGCCGTTGTCTCAGGTGCCGGAACTGGTGACGGGCACGGCCATAATTGCGCAAGTGCGCATCATTGCGCGCGACCTGAGATGCATGTTCGCCATCGAGCGCCCGCGCATTGCGGTGGCTGGACTGAACCCGCATGCCGGCGAAGGCGGCAGCATCGGCATCGAGGATCGCGACATCATCGGCCCGGCAATAGCGGCGCTGGTGAGTGAGGGCATCGACGCATTCGGCCCGATTTCGGCGGATACGATGTTCCACGAGGAAGCCCGCGCCACCTACGACCTGGCGCTCTGCATGTACCACGACCAGGCGCTCATTCCGGTCAAGACGCTGGGCTTTCATATCGGCGTCAACACGACGCTCGGCCTGCCCTTCATCCGTACCTCGCCCGACCATGGCACGGCGCTGGCGCTGGCCGGGACGGGCAAGGCCAATCCGTCCAGTTTCATTGCCGCCCTCAGGCAGGCCGAGA
>JAHEBA010000012.1 GCA_024642465.1 Alphaproteobacteria bacterium | reverse complement strand
CTCAGGCGCGAGCCTCTCGAGCCCCATGTCGCGCGCGATCTCTGCAAGGTTCTCAGCTGAAAGAATAGTCAGCTGGCGTGTGTTGCGAATTTCTGTGTTCAAAGGGTAAAGCTGTGTAACTCGCGAGCATGATGGCCGCGTCGACCCTTCATGAACGTCCCCGGCGATGCCCTCGAAGCCGAGCATGATTTCGGCCTCTTCGACGCCCTTCAGGATGTCCTGACGCAGTGGGGTCCGGCCGAGCCAGATCACAACTCCGTAATGGTCGGTCGGCAGAAGTTCCTGTTTCACTGTCGCCTAATCCTTGATCCGGCATCCCTCAAGTAGAACGCCGCCTTATTGAAGTTGCTCCTGTTTTTTGGGCGCGGCAAGTTTCTTTCTCACGCGGGATCTCCTTTCTGGCATCCCTCACTCGACGGGCATAGCAGTACGCCCTCAAAGAGACGAGCCATGAAGTCGATTTCAAGATCACCAAATAACGCGGACTGAGAGGAGGGCAGTTACTCCAAGCCACGACATAAGTGCGCTTGGTAGTAGAGGTCGAGCTCATTCGAAAACGCTTCCGGGTGGCTCCAGATGTTTTCGAATAGCACTTCTTGTGCGGCCCGCCTGGTTTCCATGAACTGTTCGGGATCAGAGGTTCGCGCAGAGTTGCCGGTGAAGAGATCAGCTAGCATCCTTAGTTTCTGCCAGAATGCTAGCAAGGAGGTCAGCTGCATCATTTTCATGTCCTTTCGGAAATAAACCAGCCGAAGCAAATTTATCCGAGTGCAACATTCCACTGGTATCCCGCCTGACGTTGTGCTGTTCTTCAAAAATGAAGAGCTCTTTCAGCAACTGGTCTGACATCAAGGTCTTTCTCGCAGTTGTGAGAACAGGTTCGACATTGGCTGCTTCCAGGCAGCTTGGCATGTCACAACCAACTGTCGCCCGGCGGATTGATGCCTTGGAGCACGCGCTCAGATTGACGCTGTTTGACAGGGATACGCGGGGATTTCATCCAACACAGGAAGCCAAACGACTGCTGTTAGCCGCAGAAGATGTAGACGCCTCAATAGCTGCGTTTGTTGGCGAAGCAGAGAATTCGCTAAGGGCTAATTCTCACCCCATACGGATCACAGCTCCTCGAGTGAACTTCTCCACCAACTTTGCAAGGATCCTATCCGACTTCAGTGCGGAGCATCCCGGAACCCATTTTGAGTTCATTTCGACCGATGATGTGCTTGATCTCGCCGCCGGGGAGGCCGACGTAGCGATCCGGATCGCGAAGAAGATTAAAGATGACCGGTTGATTTGCCGAAAACTGAACGAGCGGGTCACCGCCTCCCTGTATGCATCGGTCGCTTATGCAGAACGCAATGGACTTCCGAGCTCACCATCGGAATTCGGCGGACACAAGTTCGTGGTCTATGATCGATATTCGAGTACCTTTGGCGTCAACGAATGGCTTCTGGATCGCATAGACAGCATACAGATCGTCTCGCGCTGCTCAGATGTCGAAGCAATGATTGCCGCAATAAAGGCCGGCATTGGCATAGGCATCGCGCCAACATCGCTTGCCCGCGACGACTCCTACCTGAGGCAGTGCTTTCCACCTCCTGAAGGGACTTCGTCTGTCTCCTGGCTTCTTATCAGCCCAGACGCGTATCGTCGCCCGGAAGTCAAGGCCTTCACAGCCTTCTTTGCCCCGCGGTATCAGGCTATCTTCAAAGCAAAACCCTAGGCGGAGTAGCGGCACCACTTCCGTCGAGTGGCGCAGATCAAGTTAACTGCATGAGCTTGGCGAGTAGCTCGCAGAACGGGCTATCATTGCGTTCAATATGACGGTCGGCAAGAGTGACTGGGCTTTCAATTGCGATGTTGTAATAGGCGATTTTTTCGCTGATCTTTGAGTGGAATCGGGCCTCTTCAGGAGATGACTGCGTGGCACCTCGACTAGCTGCGATACTGGCTGCTGACGTGGTCGGCTAGGCGCTTGTCGCCTGTCCTTTCCGCGAGAATGCTTGTTGCACTCACTCGATTCTCGGCACAGCAAGAAGTCTACTTTTCTGCCCAAAGCAGGTATCTTTGGTAGCGGGGTGTTCGGCTGCATAATAAATTCGGCGGCAAGGCGCACGGCTCTCGCGTTATGCCTGTTTGGGGCACGATCTATGGAATGCGATACCAGACGCAAGGCCGTAGCTGCCTGACACCAGACAATCTCAGGCTTGCAGTTTTGACGGGCGTTTCCTTCGGGGAGCGCCTGCTTTGCGCTGAGGTCATACCCAGGCCGATAGAAACCTATGGCCTGGGCGCATCTCTGGACAGGCCGCCGACGCTGCCGTGCATTTTCTGCGAACGGCCAGGAATCGAAAGTGAAACCTGTTAGAGCCTCACTTCAAAGCCTGTTGTGGGGTTTTTTGTGGGGTGAACTGAACGACTTTCTTTTTTAATATAACAAAATCAACGTGTTGTGTTGATTATTTGGCGGGCCGGTGTCAGCTGAACGTATCACAGGCAGAAATGCTGCCGGTTTCCATGCCGCGCTTGAGCCATGTCGTGCGCTGCGCCGACGTACCGTGCGTGAACGACTCCGGCACCACATAACCCTGGCTGCGTTTTTGCAGGCGATCATCGCCAATTGCGGTTGCCGCATTGAGGGCTTCTTCGATGTCGCCCTGCTCGAGCAGGTTCTTGTTGTCTCGCGCCCACACGCCAGCCAGACAGTCAGCCTGTAGTTCCATGCGCACGGAAAGCTGGTTGGCCTCGGCCTGCGAGGACCGCATGCGCGCCGCCATGACCTTGTCGGCAATGCCGAGCTGGTTCTGGACGTGGTGACCGACCTCGTGCGCGATCACGTAGGCGTAGGCAAAATCACCGCCCGCGCCGAGACGCGACCGCATGTCCTGGAAAAAGGTGAGGTCGATGTAGACCTTGTTGTCACGAGGGCAATAGAACGGACCCATTGCCGACTGCGCCATGCCGCAAGCCGACTGGACGAAACCGGAAAACAGCACCATGCGAGGCGCTTCGTAGGTGCGGCCGTTTTCCTGGAACACACGGGTCCATGTGCGTTCGGTGGTGCCGAGCACCTTGGCGGCGAACTGCCCCCACTCGTCCGATGTGGCAGAGCCCCCTGCCGAGGGAGACTGCGGCACCTGCTGGGTCTGCTGCTGGGGCTGCATGCCGCCGGTCAGCATGTCGAGCGGATTGATGCCGAACACCAGCCACATGATGCCAAGGATGACGATGGTGCCGATGCCGATGCCGCTACCACGGCCCATGGGAATGCGGATGCCTCCACGCCCCATGCCGCCCTGGCCGCGCCGGTCTTCAACGTTTGAACTGGCTTTCTCGTCATCAAGGCGCATGGCCTGCCTCCACGAAACTCACCGCAATGCGAACGTGAGTTTACACTTCAAAGATGCAGCGACTGCAACCAATAAATGGGCTGCTTGACGTTGTAACAAGGAAAAGGGCGCCCCATTTCAGAGGCGCCCTTGTCCGGATGCTTTTCAGGCAGCCTGCCGATTTCAGCCTTGCTGAGCGGGCTGGGTGCCGCCTGACTTCTTGAACTTGTTCCAGCCGAACTTGAACAGCGGCAACAGGATCAAGATGACCGCGATTACCGTGATCGGGCCGGCAATCGGGCGGTTCAAAAAGATCATCGGATCGCCTGACGACAGCAGCAGCGACTGGCGTAAGGTCGGTTCGGCGATCGGGCCAAGCACGATGGCGAGCACCGCAGGCGCGACCGGATAGTCCAGCTTGCGCAGGAAGAATGCGCCGATACCGAAGATCAGCATGAGCCAGACATCGTGCATGTCACGCGTTGCCGCATAACCACCCACGACCGAAAGCACGAAGATCATCGGCGCCAGGATGGTGAAGGGCATGCGCAGCATCCAGATGAAGACCGGGATGAAGGCGAGGTTCACCACCAGGGCAAAGAAGTTCGACACATAGAAAGAACCGATCAGGCCCCACACGAATTCGCTCTGGTCGACGAACAGGCGCGGACCCGGCGTCAGGCCCCAGATCACCATGCCGCCGAGCAGGATGGCGGTGGTCGGCGAGCCGGGGATGCCCAGGGTAAGCATGGGCAACATCGAGCCGGTAGAAGCCGAGTTGTTTGCGGCTTCAGGTGCAGCCACGCCATCGGGGTGGCCCTGGCCGTAATCCTTTGGATTCTTCGACAGCATCTTGGCAACGCCATAGCTCATCAACGAGCCGGGCGTGGCGCCTGCCGCCGGCAGGATGCCGACGAAGAAGCCGATCAGCGAGCCGATGGTCGTGCCCTTCCAGCCGCGCTGCAGCGCTTCCTTGGCGTCGGCGGTGACACCCTTGATGGAGAACTTGGCCTCGGTCGAGGTGATCTTACCGCGGGTCGAGTCGATGGTCCACAGCATCTCGCCGATGCCGTATACACCGATTGCAAGCACGAGGAAGTTGATACCGTGCAGGAAGCCGGAGATATCGAAGAAGATCAGGCGGGGTGCGCCGGAGATTTCGTCATATCCCACAGCCGCGAACACAAGACCGATGCAGATCGAGAAGATGGTCTTCGGAATGTCGTCACCGCCAAGGCCGACGAAGGTTGCGAAGGCGAGCAGCATCAGCGCGAAGATCTCGGGGTTGCCGAAGCTCAGCGCGACGGATGCCAGCGGCGGGGCGAATGCGGTGAAGAAGATGTTCGACACCGTGCCCCCAATGAAGGACGCCACTGCAGCAGTGACGAGCGCGAGGCTGGCCCTGCCCTTCATCGCCAGTGGCCGGCCGTCGAAGGTCGTCGCCACGGCGGTTGAAGCACCGGGAATGCCAAGAGTAATCGAACTGATCGCCCCTCCGTACATGGCGCCGTAATAGATGGCTGCCAGGAAAATGATGGCCGAGTTCGGCGGCACCAGGAAGGTGATGGGCAGCAGGATTGCCACCCCGTTGACCGAGCCGAGGCCGGGCATGGCACCGATGAACAAGCCAAGCGTGACGCCGACAATGATCAGCAGCAGGTTCAGCGGCTGCATGGCCAGCAAAAAGCCGTCGCTCAAAAGTCCGAGAATTTCCATCTTATTCTAGCCCCTTGCGGTTGGGCGGCGTGTGGCACGCCCGAAGGAATTCAGTAAATGAAGTTGTTGAGCCAGTTGAACAGCGGCTCGGTGAAGCTCCATCCCTTGGGCAGCGTGATACGCATCAGCGCCTCGAAGAAGAAGAAGAAGATAATCGGAACAGACGTCGCCAGGGTCATCGTCAGCGCCCACGAGTGGCGGCCCAGGAAGCGCAGGTAATAGACGAGGAAGACGAAGATGCCGCCGTACATCGAAATGATGCTGCTCAGTCCGATGAATGCGGCAATGCCGCCGCCGACGAGGAACAGCATCTTCATGCCATAGGAGTCCAGCATCGGTTCGGTGGATTGCGAAGGAGGCGAAGTCCTGCGGGCCCAGTTGATGGCGATGAACACCGTGCAAATCAGCATGATTGCAGAAAGCCAGAACGGCCAGGCTCCACCGCCAGGCCCCTCACCCGAGATGTACCCGATCTCAAGCTCGGTGCTCTTGTACATCATGTAAATGGAGAGCAGTGCCAGGATGCCTGCTGTAATGATCTCACCGCGCCGCATGGCGGCTTCCTCCCGTGCATTATCATTCGGACGCGGCCCATTGCCCGTCCGTCTGATCGCTGTTGATTAAAAGGTATGCCGGGGTGGAAGGTCCTGTGGCGGACCAAAGCCCACCCCGGCGGATATTGCTGGCGTCAGACCGCCATTACTCGCCGAGCGCCTTCAGCAGCTCGGTGTGACGGGCGACCTGAGTCTTCCAGTATTCCTTCTGCTGTTCAGCATCCATCGGCAGGCCTTCGAGGCTTTCCGACTTCATGTAGCCCTGCCATTCTTCGGAGTCGTACACCTTCTGGAACAGGTCACGATACCAGGCAGCTGCGTCATCCGACATGCCAGGTGCGCCAACGACGGCACGCTGGTTGTAGTAGGAGAAGTCCTTGCCCAGTTCCTTGACCGTGCGGACGTCAGGCAGGTTCGGCAGACGCTCGTCAGAGAACGCGATCAGCGGGATCACGTCGCCGGACTCGTAGAAGCCCTTGGCTTCAGACGGGTTGTTCACCGAAGCCATGATCTGCTGGCCGGCCAGGTCCTTGGCCACTGCGCCGCCGCCCTTGTAGGGGATGTACTTGATCTTCAGGTCGTAGTTCTGCTCCATCCACTTGATCACGATGGAGTCTTCCTGACCCTTGCCGGTGCCGCCCATGACGTACTCGCCATTGTCGGCCTTCACCTTCTCAAGCCACTGTTCGAACGTGGTGATGCCCGAATCCTTGTGCACCCACAGAACGAACGGATCCACGCCCATCATGTTGATGGGGGTGAAGGTCATGATGTCGATGCCCAGGTTGGCCTGGCGCAGCGGGGTGGTGAAGAAGGAGTTCAGCGTCACCAGGATGGTGTGATCCGGATCGGAAGTACCTTTCAGCGCAATGAGGGCTTCTGCGCCCGAACCACCGCCCTTGTTGTTCGGCACCAGCGGACGCGGAGACAGCTTGTTCTTTTCCACGACCGACTGGATGAAGCGTGCAATCTGGTCAGCACCGCCACCGGCACCAGCCATGATCACGAAGTCGATCGGCTTGGTCGGCTCCCAGGCGTGTGCCGAGGTCGACATGCCGGCAACACCCGTCATCAGGCCAGCCGCGCAAGTCAGAGCCATTGCAAGTCTTCTAGTAATACCCATGGTTTTCCTCCCTTTTGGGTCATGAACGCCTTCCACCTGAGTGGCGGAAGCCGGATAGTCTAACGGGCATGCCGCTCGCTGCCAAACCTATGGCAAAGCAATCTTTCGAGCAAACAAACCTCGCTATCAAGCGACTGATTTACCACGTTTTTATTTTTATTTCTGGCGTGTGGTATACCAGAAACTGTCAGAGCGTAGCAGAACGCCAGACCTCGGCAAGTGAAAACCTGACAGTATGTCGCAGTCTCTCCTCAAGTTTTCCGCTCTGTGAAAGCCATTTCGCCCCAATCGTTTAGTGAGCCATCAGTACAGGAATGGTCGAGTGGTCGATAACGTATTGGGTGGCACCGCCAAGCACCAGTTCGCGTCCGCGGCTTGAGCCGTATGCGCCCATCAAAAGGCTGTCGGCGCCACTGGTTCCTGCACCTTCGAGCAACACCTTGCCGACATTGTGGTCAGCCTTGACCTGCAGATGTTCGGCCTTCAGGTCATGGTCGCCAAGATAGCTCATCAGGTGCTGAGCCGTCAGTTCCAGTTCCTCGCCGGCAATGGTCAGGATCGACAGCTTGCTGGCCGCCGCCAACAGCGGGATCGCCAGCGCAAGGGCGCGAGCCGCTTCGCGCGAACCGTTCCAGGCAATGGCGACATGCTGGCCAAGCACCTTGGGCGGGGCCTGTTCCGGACACATCATGACCAGCGATCCGGTGTTGACCAGTGCGGCTTCCAGCGTGTTGCGGCCGATTGCCCGGTCGCGGTCAGGCTTGGCCACAGCAACCACGTCGGCCAGCCGGCCACGCAGTGACACGATATTGGCCTGCTTGCCGCGCTCGACGCGGAAGGTTGCCGACATGGCGTTCTTCGGGTGAGCCTCACCGGGAGCGACTACCTTGAGCTTGCGGCTCTTGGCATAGGAATCGAACAGCTCGACAACCCGCTTTTCCTCGGCCAGCGCCAGCTCGTCGCCAGACTTGGTAATCTGCTCGCGCAGGATTGAGGGCACCGAAACTCCGAATGGGATCAGGTCCTTCGGCGCAGGGCGGCAATGGACCACTTCGATGTGCGAGTTCTTGCCTGCCAGCGCCAGGGCGTGATCGAGCACGTTCTCGCCCTTGCCGTCGAGCCGGATGGGCACCAGAATCCTGCGTACCGACATGACTTCTTCCTTCCCTTTGGTGCCCGCTGTTTGCCAGCTCGGGCCTTATTGTTGATCCCGGCCTATTCGCCGAGCGCGGTTCCCTTTTCAACGCCGGCCTGCGCCGCCCATTCGTGGGCCGCCATCTTGTCGCTACCGACCGGACGCACGCGCATGATGCGGATGCGGCCGCCGATGCACTGTACAGTGACGCCCTCTTCCGAAACAGCCGTGACCTTGGAAGAGATGCCGTCGCCTGGCTCGCGCCGGCAATCGAACACCTGTACCTGCGCACCGTTCAGCGTGGTCCATGCGCCGGGGCTGGGGTTGGTGCCACGGATCAGGTCGTAGACCTGACTGACCGGCTTGTTCCAGTCGATTTTCACATGCTTGGCCGTGCAGCGGCGTTCGTAGGTTGCCTGGGCTTCATCGGCCACGATGCGCGGCGGGTTGCCGGTGCGGAAAAGCTCACAGACTTCCATGATGCTGTCCACGGCAGAGGGGTAGATCTTCTTGAAATAGAGATCGATCACCGTGTCGTCGGGCGCAATGTCGCATTCCCACTGCATCAGGCTGTCGCCTTCGTCCAGCCCGTCAGACGGATAGAACCAGCTGTAACCAGACTTGGCCGATCCCATGATGATCGGCCAGTTGACCGCGCTGGGACCGCGGTGCAGCGGCAGCAGCGAGGGGTGGAAGCAGATCGAGCCGAAGCGCGGGGTGTCGCGGGCCGCTTCCGGCACGAACACGTTGACGAAGGCCATGACCATGAGATCGGCATCGTACGAGGCCAGCTTGTCGAGCGTGGCCTTGTCGTCGAAATTGGCCGGCTGCTCGACCGGCAGTCCCTTCTCAAGGGCAAAGGCCTTGATCGGGTCGGCCGGCTTGCCCTCCTTGTCGGGCTCGCAATAGACCGCGACCACTTCATCCCTGCCTTCGTCCAGCAGCTTCGCCAGCACGTCCTTGCCGAATGCCTGCTGGCCCATGACGATGAGCCTCATCTTGTCACTCGGCTTGCGCCAGATGCCGCGGTTGTCTTCCGCCATTACTGCTTCCTTCCCATATTCTTGTTGTTCTTGCCGGTGATGTTACTCGGCGGCCTGCTTCATCGCGCCGATTGCGCCGGATGCGCGGATCGCCTCGATGTCTTCCGCGGAATAACCCAGCACTTCTGCAAGAATTTCCTCGTTGTGCTCGCCCAGCAGCGGCGAACGCTTCACCTCTGCGGGAGAGTCCGACAGCTTCACCGGCATGCCCACGGTCAGGTACTTGCCGCGCTCGGGATGGTCGACCTCGACCACCGTGCCGGTTTCGCGCAGCGACATGTCCTCTGCGATTTCCTTCATCGACAGGATCGGGCCGACCGGAATGTCGAGCGGGTTGCACAGGTTCATGACCTCGAACTTGGTTTTGGTCATGGTCCATTGCTCAATGCGGTCAAAGATGGCGTCGAGCTTGTCGAGACGGGCGGGCGGCGTTGCGTAGCCGGGATCGGTCTTCCAGTCAGGCTCGCCGATCAGGTCGCACACCTTCTCCCAGACGGCCGCCTGGGTGATGAAATAGGTGTAGGCGTTCGGGTCGGTTTCCCAGCCCTTGCACTTGAGGATCTTGCCAGGCTGGCCGCCGCCGGAGTCATTGCCCGCACGCGGGGTGGCTTCGCCGAACGGAATGCCCTGGCCGAACTGCGAGTATTCCCTCAGCGGGCCATGCGCGAGGCGCTGCTGATCGCGCAGCTTGACGCGGCACAGGTTCAGCACGCCGTCCTGCATGGCGGCCAGCACGCGCTGGCCCTTGCCGGAGTGGGTGCGCTGGTAGAGCGCGGCCAGGATGCCGAAGGCCAGGTGCAGGCCGGTGCCCGAGTCGCCGATCTGGGCGCCGGTCACGGTCGGCGGACCATCGAGGAAGCCGGTGGTGGATGCAGAGCCGCCGGCGCACTGGGCAACGTTTTCGTACACCTTGCACTCTTCGTAGGGGCCGGGGCCAAAGCCCTTGACCGAGGCGTAGATCATGCGCGGGTTGAGTTCCTGGATGCGCTCCCAGGTCAGACCCATGCGGTCAAGCGCGCCGGGGGCGAAGTTTTCAACCAGGATATCGCAGCTCTTGACCAGCTTCTCGAGGACTTCCTTGCCCTTGGCATTCTTGGAGTCGAGCGTCAGGGACCGCTTGTTATGGTTCAACATGGTGAAGTAGAGCGAGTCGGCGTTGGGCACGTCGCGAAGCTGGCCGCGGGTCGCATCGCCCACGCCGGGACGCTCGACCTTGATCACATCCGCGCCAAGCCAGGCGAGGAGCTGGGTGCAGGTTGGGCCCGATTGCACGTGGGTGAAGTCCAGAACCTTGATGCCTTTGAGTGCTTGCATTTTTGTCTCCCTGGTTCCCCGTGTTCACTACCGGGGATTGATGCTGTCGAAGCCGGAGGTGTCCGCCCGCCACTGATGTGCGGGCTGCAGCCACAGACCTGATTACTTCTTCTTCTGAACCACGCTCTGCGGGTTCAGGTTGCCGATGCGGCCGGATTCGGTACCGGCTTGCGGATCGATGATGGCGTTGACGAGCGTCGGCTTGCCGCTGGCGATCGCCTCACGCACCGCGCGCTCCAGATCGTCCGGCGTGCGGGCCGTGACGCCGACGCCACCGAAGGCTTCCATCATCATGTCGTACTTCGCTTCCGGCACGAATACCGTGGTACCCGGGTCGCGGCCCGTCGGGTCGGTATCGGTGCCGCGGTAGATGCCGGAATTGTTGAAGATGACGATGCAGACCGGCAGCTTGTACCGGCAAATCGTCTCGATTTCCATGCCGGAGAAACCGAAGGCGCTGTCGCCCTCAATGCACACCACAGGTTGGCCAGTCTCGACGGCGGCGGCCACCGCGGTGCCCATGCCGATGCCCATTACGCCCCAGGTACCAACGTCAAGGCGCTTGCGCGGCTTGTACATGTCGATGATGGAGCGGGCGAAGTCGAGCGTGTTGGCGCCTTCGTTGACGAGCACAGCGTCCGGATTGTCGGCGAAGATGCGCTTCAGGCGGCCCAGCGCGCCGTGGAAGTCCATCGGCACGGCGTTGGACATCAGCTTGCCCGACATCTTCTCAACGTTTTCGGCAGACTTGGCGGCAACCGCGCCGGTCCATTCCTCGGACGGCTTCTTCCAGCCGTCCATGCCCTTGACCATCATGGTCAGAACGCTTTCGATATCACCGACGAGAGGAGCATCGATGGGCTGGTTCGAGTCCATTTCCTTCGGATCGATGTCGATCTGGATGAACTTCTTGGTGAACGGCTCGCCCCACTGCTTGCCCTTGCCGTGGCTCAGCAGCCAGTTGAGGCGGGCACCGACGAGCATGACGCAGTCGCTGTCCTTGAGCACCAGCGAACGGGCGGCACCGGCATATTGCGGGTGATCGTCGGGCAGCAGGCCTTTTGCCATCGACATCGCGATGTAGGGAATGCCGGATTTCTCGACGAATTCCTTAACGAGATCATCGCACTGGGCGTAGGACGCACCCTTGCCGAGGATGATCAGCGGCTTCTTGGCCGACTTCAGCAGGTTCAGCGCGCGATCGATTGCAACCTGCGATGGGAACTGCGCCGGGGCCGGTTCGACCACCTTGATCAGCGACTTCTCGCCCTGCAGCGCATCCATGGTCTGACCCAGCAGCGAAGCCGGGATGTCGAGATAGACGCCGCCGGGACGGCCCGACAGGGCAGCGCGCACGGCGCGGGCAACGCCAACGCCGATGTCTTCGGCATGCAGAATGCGGTAAGCGGCCTTGCCCAGCGGCTTGGCGATGGCCAGTTGGTCCATTTCCTCGTAATCGCCCTTCTGCAGGTCGACGATTTCGCGCTCGGAAGAGCCGGAAATCAGGATCATCGGCCAGCAGTTGGTGGTGGCATGGCTGAGTGCGACGAGGCCGTTCAGGAAGCCCGGTGCAGACACGGTCAGGCAGACGCCCGGCTTCTTGGTCAGGTAGCCGGCCACTGCAGCAGCATTGCCTGCATTCGATTCATGGCGGAACGAAATCACTCGGAGCCCTTCAGCCTGCATCATGCGGCCAAGGTCCGTCACCGGAATGCCCGGCACGTGATAGATGTTCTCGATGCCGTTCAGCTTCAGGGCATCGATGATCAGGTGGAAACCGTCCGTCAACTCGGCCTGCGCCGCGTCCGATCCGAGTTTAACTGCTGCTTCAGCCATATTGTGCTCCTCCATCGCCGTTATCCGGCGTTGTCTTCCTGGTCTCTATGTTCGAGCTTCTTCCATGCACGGCGCACGTGGTCGTGCAGCCGCATCGTGTGTTTGCGCACGAGTTGTGCGGCAAGTTCAGCGTCGCGCTCCTCGAGCGCTTCGATGATGCCGAGGTGATCAACGACCGAGCGCGAGGCCCGGTTGTTCTCTTCGATTGCGCGCCGGCGCACCGCATGCATGTGGACGAAGAGGCCGTCGGCCATCTGCGCCAGCAATTTGCAGCCGGACATTTCCAGAATCATCTGGTGAAAACGGATATTCGCGTCGGAATACTCGCTGAGATCGGCCTGGGCCGAACTCTCGCTGTGTTTGGCCGCATGCTTGCGCAGGGCCGCAATCTGCGCATTGCTGGCATTGGCCGCCGCCATCCGGGCCGCCATGCTTTCCAGCGCCGCCCACACGACGATCAGGTCCAGCACGTCTTCAAGCGTGCGACGGCGAATGAACACGCCACGGCGCGACAAGACCTCGACGAACCCTTCCTGCTCAAGCCGCGTCAGCGCTTCCCGCACCGGCGTACGGGAAATGCCGAGCTGCTCGGCAAGTGCACGCTCGTCCAGCTTCAGGTTGGCATCGACGGCATAGATGTCGACATTGGATATGGCCTCCTTCAGCGCCTCATAGATATGCTCCTTGAGGCTGAAGTTGGTCCCTATAGGCTTCAGTTTGAGCCGGTTCGACATGACGCGCGCGTTTCCGTATCAGGTACTTGGTATACCACGTACCAGAGATATCGCACACGTTCGGCATGTCGCGGAGTCGGCATTCCGCATTGTGGTGCAGGTTGTTCAGAAATCGAGTTTATTAAGTGATATCAATTTCTTGATATGGCATCAAAGCTGATCGTAATGACCACGAGACTGCCTTCGCCCGCTTCGACTGCAACCTGCACATTGCACGCCTTGAGCAGCAGCACGGCGAGAACGATACCGTAACCGCTGGCCCGGCCGGTCAGGCTGATCTCCTTGACCGGTTCGTGCAGATCGACGGAGGCCACGACATCTTCGGGGCTTGCGCGGCCGGTGTGGAACGACAGGTTCAGCCTGGCCTTGTCCGCGCCGGACGCGCCGGACGAAAGCTCCAGCTGGCAGCCCTGGCCGCCCAGAACCGCACAGGTGCGCAACAGCGAATTGATGCCCCGTCGCGCCAGACGCACATCGATATTGGAGCGAACCCCGGTGAGATCGGCGACTGCGGCGGCGGAATCCAGCACAGCTTGCTCCGCATCCAGGTCGGCCTGCACCTCCTGCACGGCAGAACCGACAAGCTGGCCGAGGTCGCGAATCTCGAGCTCCACCGGCAGTTCGCCCCTTTGCAGGCGGATGATTTCCATCATCTCGTTCATGTTGAGCAGCAGCGCGGCAGCAGATTCGCGAATGAAATCCAGATACGAGTTGCGGGCGGCCGGATCGAGGCTGCCTGGCTCGGCGTTGGCAAGAAGATCGACATATCCCAGAATGACGTGAAGCGGCGTGCGGAAGTGGTGCGCCACCTGGGACACGAACGCGTTGCGGGCGTGCTCGATCTGCTCGGCCTTCAGCCTCGCCTCATCGACGGCGCCAGCATCGATCACCCGGCCCGTGACATCCAGCAGCTGGATCAGCGTGCCATCCAGTCCTGCCGGGTCGGTCTTGTAGGAAATGTCGAACACGCGTCCACCGGGTCCGCGAACCTGGGCAGGACGGTCCGCAAGCCCGGGCGCCAGGTCATTCAACGCCACACCGCCCAGCCGGTCCGGTTCAACTCCAGCGTGGCCGGGCGACAAAAGGCCGGCACGGTCAAGCATCGTAATGAAGAGGCCATTGCCTGCCAGCAGGCAGCCTTGATCGTCGAATGCGGCGACACCGGTGTCGACGGCTTCGAGCATCGCCTGCAACAGTGCTGTTGCCGCCGCGCCATTATCCGTCCCTTTGAGTCGAGCCTGCTGCATATGGAGAGATCCGGTCCGGGGGTTGCAAATCCAGGTGCAGGGAACACATGAGCCATCTCTCCCAATTCAGCCCATCGACCCCCGGCACCACTATTAGATCATGGTACGAAAAAATCTTAAACCAATGATTGCCGGGCGCGAAACATACGGCTAAGAGGGCGGCATGGTTGACACTCTCAAGATCATGCTGGCGCAGCTTAACCCAACGGTTGGCGCGCTGGACGCCAATGTGGAAAAGGCCCGCGATGCCCATGACATAGCGGTCAGGGCCGTGGCTGACCTTGTGGTGTTTCCGGAACTGTTCATTTCGGGTTACCCGCCTGAAGACCTGGTGCTGAAACCGGCCTTTGTGAGGGCGTGCCGAAGAAGGGTCGAAGACCTCGCATCGCTGACCGCAGATGGCGCACCGGGCATGCTGGTTACGGCGCCGTGGCCGGAAGACGGCAAAGTCTACAATGCCGCGATCCTGCTGGACGGTGGCAAGGTTTCGGCAGTGCGCTACAAGCACGATTTGCCCAATTACGGCGTTTTCGATGAAAAGCGGGTGTTCGAGGCAGGCCCTGCCCCGGGTCCGGTTAATTTTCGCGGCGTGCGCCTCGGCGTACCGATCTGCGAGGACATCTGGACGGAAGAGGTTTGCGAGACGCTGGAGGAAACCGGCGCTGAGCTTCTGATTGTGCCGAATGGCTCTCCGTTCGAGCGCGACAAGCAGGACGTGCGGCTGAACCTCGTTGTCGCCCGCGTCACCGAAACTGGCCTGCCGATGATCTACCTGAACCAGGTAGGCGGGCAGGACGAGCTGGTGTTCGACGGCGCCTCGTTCGTGCTCAACGCCGACCGGTCGCTTGCATGCCAGATGGCGGAGTTCGAGGAAGGGATGCTGCTCACCGAGTGGAGCCGCACCGATGATGGCTGGCGCTGCGCCCCAGCGGCAACCGCGCGGCAGCTGGTTGGCTACGAAGAGATATGGCACGCCTGCGTGCTCGGCACCCGCGACTACGTGAAGAAGAACCGGTTCGACGGCGTGGTGCTGGGCCTGTCGGGCGGCATCGACTCAGCCGTCGTCGCGGCCATGGCGGTGGATGCGCTGGGGCCGGACAAGGTGCACTGCGTGATGCTGCCTTACGAATACACGGCGAAGATCAGCCTCGAGGACGCCGAGGCCTGCGCTGAAGCGCTTGGCGTGCGCTATGACGTGGTGCCGATCAAGGCACCGGTCGAGGGCTTTCTCGATGCGCTGGGGCCGATGTTCGAAGGCACCACCGAGGGCGTGACGGAGGAAAACATTCAGTCGCGCACCCGCGGCGCCATCCTGATGGCGATCTCCAACAAGTTCGCTTCGATGGTACTGACCACCGGCAACAAGTCGGAAATGTCTGTCGGCTATGCCACGCTCTATGGCGACATGAACGGCGGCTTCAATCCGATCAAGGATGTTTACAAGTCCGACGTCTATGCGCTGGCGAAGTGGCGCAACCAGTCGGATGCCACCGGGCTTCGCGGACCTGCTGGCCGGGTCATCCCCGAGCGCATCATCACCCGACCGCCATCGGCCGAGCTGCGCCCGGACCAGACCGACCAGGACTCGCTGCCGCCCTACGACGTGCTCGACGCCATTCTCGACGGCCTGGTGGAAGGCGAGACCTCGCTCACCGAACTGGTGGAGAAGGGCTACGATAAGGCCACGGTGGAGCGCATCCAGCACCTGCTCTACATTGCCGAGTACAAGCGCCGGCAGGCGGCACCGGGGGTCAAGATCACCCGCCGCGCCTTCGGCAAGGAACGGCGCTACCCGATCACCAACGGCTTTCGTGACAAGGCATGACCAGTACGACCTCCCATTCGCTCGACCCGCTCACCGCTGGCGAGATTGACCAGGTCACGGCTGCAATCCGGACCAGCGGGAAGCTGCACCCGGGCGGCTGGTTCGAGACCATCACCCTAGATGAGCCCGTCAAGGCGCAGTTGCGGGACTACGAGGCAGGGACCGGCCCACGGCCGGCGCGGACGGCTTTTATAACTTGCTACGAGCCTGCCAACAATGCCACCATCGAGGCGTCGGTAGACCTCGACGACGGCTGCGCCATCAAGCGTTGGGAAAAGATCGACGGCGTGCAGGCGCGCATCGGCCCGGACGAGTTCGTCATGGGCGGCGAGATTGCGCTGGCCGACGAGACGTTTCAGGCTGCGCTGGCAAAGCGTGGCATCACCGACCTCGGCAAGGTTCTCGTAGAGCCCTGGTCAGCGGGATACTTCGGCATCGAGGGCGAAGATGGCGAGCGGCTGGCCTATGGCCATTGCTGGGTTGCCAACGATAAGGGTGACAACCCCTACGCGCGGCCCATCGCCAACCTGCACCCGGTGATCGACCTCAACCGCCGTAAGCTGGTTCGGATCGACGATTTCGGCGCACAGGAGCTGCCACCATCGGGCTCGCGCATCCGGCGAAAGCACAACCTGCGCACGGACATCAATCGGCTCGACATTACCCAGCCGGACGGCCCCAGCTTCAGCGTGGATGGCTGGCTAGTGCGTTGGCAGAAGTGGCACATCCGGGTGGGCTTCGACCTGCGCGAAGGACTGGTGCTGCACCAGATCGGCTATGAGGACGGCGGCAGGCTGCGCCCGATCATGCATCGCGCCTCAATGGCGGAAATGGTGGTGCCCTATGGCAACCCGGGGCGCGGCAAGTTCAGGCGCAACGCCTTCGATACCGGGGAGTACGGCATCGGCCAGTTGACCGACAGCCTGAAGCTCGGCTGTGACTGTCTCGGCCATATCCACTATTTCGATGCGGCTGTGCACGACTGGACGGGTGCTGCGCGCACCATCAGGAATGCCATCTGCATGCACGAGGAAGACTTCGGCATGCTGTGGAAGTTTTCCGACTTCACGACCGGTCAGACCAGCGTGGCGCGGTCACGGCGGCTGGTGATCTCGTCGGTGTGCACCATAGGCAACTATATCTACGGCTTCTTCTGGTACTTCTACCAGGACGGCAATATCGGGGTCGAAATCAAGGCGACCGGCATTCCGATGCCAACGGCCCTGACCAGCGACACCGGCACGACCTATGGCCCGGTGATGACGGACGGCGTGACCTCCGACGTGCACCAGCACGTATTCTCGTTCCGCTTCGACATGGCGATCGACGGCGATGCCAATACGGCAACCGAGATCAATTTCGACAAGATGCCCAAGGGGCCGGAAAACCCGTATGGCAACGGCATGGCCACGCGCGTAAGGGCACTGAAGACCGAGGCGGAAGCCCAGCGCGAGATGGACTTCGCCTCGGCGCGGTTCTGGAAGGTCATCAACCCGAACAAGCTCAACACCCATGGCGCGCCGGTGGGCTACAAGCTTGTGCCGGGTACCAATGCCCTGCCGTTCCTGCACGAGGATTCGTGGATGGCGAAGCGTGCAGGCTTCATGTTCAAGCACCTGTGGGTGACGCCTTATCAGCCGCGCGAGCGGTTCTCCGCCGGCTGGTACCCCAACCAGTCGAAGGGCGAAGATGGCCTGCCGGTGTGGACGAGGCAGAACCGCAACGTCGACAACACCGACATCGTGGTATGGTACACGTTGAACTATCACCATCTGGCACGGCCGGAAGACTGGCCGGTGCAGCCTGTCGTCTATGTCGGGTTCCACTGGATGCCATCCGGCTTCTTCAATGAGAACCCCGCCATGGACGTGCCTGCGAAAGGCTGATCGCAATCCATGACCACCACCGTCCGCTTCGCCCCCTCGCCCACCGGCCGCATCCACATTGGCAATGCGCGCACCGCCATTCTCAACTGGCTGTTCGCCCGCAAAGACCGTGGCCGCTTCATCCTGCGCTATGACGACACCGATCTCGAGCGCTCCACGCAGGAGTTCGCCGACGGCATCGCCGATGATCTCGTATGGCTGGGCCTTGCACCAGACGCCGTATACCGCCAGTCGGAGCGCTTCGCGCTGTACGATGCTGCGGCCGACAAGCTGCGCTCTGATGGCCGGCTCTATGCCTGCTACGAGACAGCCGAAGAGCTTGAGTACAAGCGCAAGCGCAAGCTCGCGCGCGGCCTGCCGCCGGTTTATGACCGCACCGGCCTGAACCTCTCCGATGACGAGCGCGCGAAGCTGGAAGCGGAAGGCCGCAAGGCGCACTGGCGTTTCAAGCTGGACCAGCGCGAGGTGGTCTGGACCGATCTCGTGCGCGGCGAAACCCGCATCGACACGGCCTCGCTGTCGGATCCCGTGCTGATCCGCGAGGACGGGTCATACCTCTACACCCTGCCCTCTGTCGTCGACGACATTGACATGGGAATAACCCACGTGATCCGCGGCGAAGACCACGTGACCAATGCCGCCGTGCAGATCGAGATTTTCGAGGCGCTGGCCGGCAAGGCGCCGGCGTTCGCGCACCACTCGCTGCTGGTCGGTGCGGACGGCAAGGGCCTGTCGAAGCGACTGGGCTCACTGGCGATTGCCGAGATGCGCGAGGGAGGGCTGGAGCCGATGGCCGTGGTCAGCCACGGCGCATTGATTGGCACGTCCGAGGCAATCGAACCGCACACCTCGATGGACACGCTGCTCGACGTGTTCGACCTGTCGAAGCTGTCGCGCGCGCCGGGCCGGTTCGACATGGCCGAGCTTGAGAACCTGAACGCCCGCATCGTGCATGAGCTGGCCTACGACGCCGTGCGCGAGCGGCTGCATGCGCTGCATGCCGATGGCGGCGAGGCGTTCTGGCTTGCCATTCGCGGCAACCTGACCAGGGTGGGCGAGGCCGAGGGCTGGTACTCGATCGTGTTTGGCGATGCGCCGGGCGTGGTGGCGGATGAAGACCGTGAGTTCATTTCGCAGGCTGCGCACGCGTTGCCGCCCGAGCCGTGGGATGACACCACCTGGAAAACCTGGACCGACGCCGTGAAAGAGGCCTCGGGCCGGAAGGGCAAGGGGCTGTTCATGCCGCTGCGCCTTGCACTCACCGGCCAGCCGCACGGGCCGGAACTGGCCGCGTTGCTACCCTTGATGGGGCGGCGGCGCATTGAAGACAGGCTGTGGGGCTAGGCCTGCCACAGGCAACCCCGCTGCCCGTGCCCGCGTTGAAGGGCCATGAGCAACAGCAAGCCCACCGTTTTCTATGACGGATCGTGTCCATTGTGCCGGCGCGAGATCGGCTTCTACCAGCGCCAGCGCGGGGCGGACGCCATCGACTGGCAGGACGTATCGTCGATTTCAGGCGACGCATGCGTGGCGCCTGGTCTGGAATGCACGACGGCAATGAAGCGGTTTCACGTGCGCAACGCACATGGCGAGATCAAGTCCGGCGCGGCGGCCTTTGCGGAATTGTGGACTTGGTTGCCCGCCTTTGCGTGGGCGGGGCGGTTGGCCCGGCTGCCCGGCATCGTGCATCTGCTCGAGCTGGCCTACCGGGCCTTTTTGCCGGTGCGTCCGTGGCTGCAATCGATGATTGCAGCCCGCGACGGTCAGATCACTTCCACGTCCAGCGGCGGGAAGCCGTTGAACCAGACCGAAGAGTAGGTCGAGGTGTAGGCGCCGCAATTGCGGATGATGATGCGGTCGCCGGCCTTGAGACCAAGCGGCAGCTGAACCGGGCGCTTCTCGTACAGTACGTCGGCACTGTCACACGACGGGCCGGCCAGCACGCATGGACCGGTGTTTTCATGATCACGGTCGGTGATGAACTGGTAGCGGATCGCCTCGTCCATGGTTTCGGCCAGGCCTGAGAACTTGCCGATGTCCAGATACACCCAGCGGTGGGTGTCCATGTCGGACTTCTTGGACACCAGCAACACTTCAGCCGCGATCATACCGGCCTCGGCAACCAGGCCGCGGCCCGGCTCGGCCATGACGCGCGGCACGTTGCCGAAACGCTCGTTGACCAGTTCCATGACCTGTGCGGCGTAGATCATCGGGTGGGTGACCTGTTCGCCATAAAAGGCCGGGAAACCGCCGCCGATGTTCAGCAGGTCCAGCTCGAACCCTTCAGCGCGCGCGGCATGCCAGACGGCAGCCACCTGATCGAGCGTCGTGCGCCACATGGAGGCCAGACGGGTCTGCGAGCCCACGTGGAATGACAGGCCCACGGGCTTGAGGCCCCGTTCGCGGGCGTAGTGCAGCAAGGAGACGACCTTGTCGCGTGCGCAGCCGAACTTGCGGCTGAGCGGCCAGTCGGCCTCGGATGCATCGACGATGACGCGGATATAAACTTCCGCACCCCGCGCATGCTCGCCCAGCTTGTCGAGTTCTTCCTCGGCGTCGGCTGCGAACAAAGTGATGCCCTGCTCGTGAGCGCGAGCGATGTCGGAAACTTTCTTGACCGTATTGCCGAACGAGATCTGGTGCGGCTGGGCGCCCAGTTCGAGGCAAAGGTCGATCTCGCCGCGCGAGGCCGCATCGAAGCTCGAGCCTTCGGCAACGAGCGTGCGCAGGATTTCGCGGTGCGGGTTGGCCTTAACGGCATAGTGGACGTGGGCATTGCCCAGGCCTGCCTTGAGCCAGCGGTAGTGACGCGCCACGGCGGAGGTGTCGAGCACCAGCGTCGGGCGCTCAAATCGCTTGCCTCGGATGTAGTCTTCGATGGTGGAAGAAAAGCGTACGGCTTCAACGGCCGCGAGGCCGGCGACTGGGGCGTTCATGGTCATCTCCAAAAGAACGGGTCACGAATGACCTTCAGGCTTCAAGTGGAGACGTTACCGTCGCTGCATAAACGCGAGCGTTTGAGAACACCGGCCAGAGGCGCGTGCGTTGGCGTCTGTATCGCGTCATGTATGACCAATCGGCCCGCTTCGCAAGCGATAAATTCTTGCGCCTGCTAACGAATTGTTAACCTGCCGGTGCAGAGTGCTAAACAAGGTCGAAGGCGTTTAAAATGCGTTGCAATTTACCCATTCGGCAAGTGCAATTCGTTTACCAGCCTGCTTAAAGCGGCGTGAACTGTTGCGCTTTAGACTTCCTCAACATTGCAGACAGCCAGCGGCCGGACGGAGAGCCGGCCCATGGGGGCACAGTGAGTAACAGCGTATCATCGCCGACCAGCACCAGCGGCAACAGTTCCCAGTCGCCGCGTTCATGGGCGCCTTCGGGATTCGGACATCATGAGCCGGTGGAATCGCGCGGTTGCGTGATGACATCGCTCTCCGACGACCGCATCATTTCGGCCGACGGTACTGCGTTCTGGTCGCCGTTCTGACGCTCAGGCATCGCTGCCATCCAGCACGACCAGCGCACACAGCGCCTTCGACCTGATCGAGAACCTGATTGGCGGCCTCAGCAGCCTCAGTTCACCGTCCACGGAGGCATGCATCTGACGGCCGCTGTCGAGCTGGATGCGGGTCGCTTCGAGGTGTTCGAGGTTCTGGTTCTGTGACCAGTTGCCGGCAGCCAGTTCCGCCAGCAGCACCGCCATGTCGGTCACGCCCTCACGGGCATACATGTACAGGCCCAGCCGGCCGTGGTCCTGACCGGGGCGGAACGGCAGCTGCGCGGCAAGGTCGGGCACCGGATTGACGGTGACGACCGTGGCGGCTGACCTGAAGCGCCGCGGCCTGTCGTTTCCTGCCCTGATCGATATCTGCCGCGACGACGCGCCTGCCACCGCGCGGCGCAATGCCAGCAGGCTTCCGAGAATCTTGGTCAATCTGCCGGTGTACGGCATGCGCTCGCGCAGCCTGATCATGCGGGCATGAAGCCCCACGCTGGTATGGTTGAAGAACAGCTCGCCGTTCACTTCGCCGACATCTACCCACGCAGGCCTGGCGCCCCTGATGGCGTCAAAGGCTTCGGCGATGCCTTGCGGCATGCCGAGCGCGCGGGCGAACAGGTTCATGGTGCCAAGCGGCAAGACGCTGAGAGTCTTGTCACGCTTCAATGCCAACTTGCCGGCTGAAGACACTGTCCCGTCGCCGCCACCGGCAATGACCGTGTCAATCCGGTCATCTGCAAAGGAACGTTCAAGCCTGTCCTGAACGGATTCCGGCGGTGCGATCACGATCTCCACCATGTCGCCGAGCGCGGCGCGCGCCATGCGCTCCACAGCCTCCTGTCCGGTGGACAGGACCTGGCCGGCACCTGCATTTAGGATCAGGCATGCCCTGGCGAGATGTTCGGGTGTAGAGATCATTCTTGAAGTCCGGTTCGAGACCGACATCAACGCCGGTCACGCCCGAGAGTTCAATCGCGGCAGGATGAGAACTGTAAAGATTGCCGACGACACCAGCACCAGGGCGGCAATCTCGCGCCAACCAACGGGCTCTCCCAGCACGATCAAGCTGGACACGACGCCTACCATCGGAACCGCCAGCACACCCACGGCAGCGTAGACGGCGGGAAACATGCGCACGATCTTGAAATAGGCCCACTGGCAGAACACCATCGGGAAGGCCAGCACATAGACAAGCGCTATTACCGCCGGCCCAGACAACTTCAGCAGATCCGGCGCAGGCTCCAGCATCAGCGCGCCGGAGCCCACGGGTACCGCAGCTATGAGAAGCTGCCAGCCGATGACGGTGGCGACTGGCGTGCGCCAGTCGAACCGCTTGAACAGCACGGTGCCGATGCCCCACGAGATGGCTGCGCCGAGCATCATGAACGCGCCTACCGGAGCGGAGCCCAGGACAGCGATGTCGTGGCCGATCAGGACGCCAAGACCGGCCATGCCGAGCGCCAGTCCCCCGACCACCGGCAGCGTCAACCGTTCGCCCAGCACGGGAATGGCGGCAAGCGCTGCCCAGACCGGCATGGTGAAGGCGATGATCGAGGCGCGTCCGGCCGGAACCATTGTCAGCCCGTAGGCGGAAAACAGGTGCCAGCCGACCATGTTGAACAGCGCACAAAGCAGCAGCGGCGCCACGTCGTTACGCGCCACCCGCAGCACATTGCCCGATGATGCGGAAATGGCCAGCAGCGCCGTGCCGCCAAACGCCAGGCAGATGGCGCGGAACCACCACGGCGGAATTTCGCCCAGCACGATCTTCATGCCCGGCCAGTTGGCTCCCCAGAACAAGGTCACCGCGGCCAGCAGCGCAAAGCCAGCCAGCGGCAGGGTGGGTGCTCCCGCGGATGCGGTTGCGCGCGGCTCAGTCAACTTGCGGGATCTCGCGCTCGGGGTTAGGCACCTTGAACCCGGCCTTGACGGCGGGCCGTGCGGCGATGGCCTTGTACCAGCGCTTCACGTTGGGAAACTCGTTCATGTCGATGCGCTGCCATTCGAAACGTGCTGCCCACGGCCAGATCGCCATGTCGGCGATTGAGTAGTCGCGGGCCACGTATTCCTCCTGCGCCAGCCGCCGGTCGAGCACGCCCCACAGCCTCCTGGCCTCGTTGCCGTAACGCTCTTCGGCATAAGGCGCCTTGCCGGGATTGAACTGCAGGAAGTGATGGGCCTGGCCAAGCATCGGCCCGAAGCCGCCCATTTGCCACATCAGCCACTCCATCGCCTGCCAGCGAAGCGGCCCGTCGTTGGCGAGGAAGCTGCCGGTCTTGTCTGCGAGGTAAAGCAGGATGGCGCCGGACTCGAAAACCGATTGCCCGGTGTCGTTGTCGACGATGGCGGGAATGCGGTTGTTCGGCGAAACTTTCAGGAAGTGCGGCTGAAACTGCTCGTCCTTGGTGATGTCGATGGGGTGCACTTCATAGGCCAGCGCCATCTCTTCCAGCGCGATGGACGCCTTGTAGCCGTTGGGTGTGCTCCAGGTGTACAGGTCGATCATGATTGCCTCGTGAGTGGGTTGGCGGGTATCAGGCCAGCGGCCAGCGGCTCGCCTCCTGTTCCAGTTGCAGAATGAGATCGTAGCTTTCCGGTTCCGGAAAACTGATATCGGTCAGCAGCAGTTCGGCGCGCGCTCCGGCAAGATCAGCATCCTGAATGGCATTGCGCAGTGCGTTTCGCAAGCGCTCGGTCTGCTCGGGCGGGGTCTGCAGAGAGGTGATGTAGGGCAATCCCGGCACGCGTGGCGTGTAACCCAGCACGCGCACCGCGCCGGTCAGTTCCGGCCGCGACCGGTTGACAAGGGCAAAGGTCACGGCATCGATCGTGGCGACATCGGCACGGCCGCCTGCCAAGGCCTCGAGCGACCGGACATGAGCGCCCGACGCCGAAAGCGCGGCGAAGAACGGTTCGCCATCCGGGCGGCCCTGGCTTGCAGCAGCTGCACTGGCCGAAAGCCTGAGCGCAAGCATTCCGGACATGCTGTCGGACGTATTGAAGACCGCCCGGCGGCGGCCGCAGTCCGACATGGAATAGATGTTCGACGATGCCGGCACCACGATCGCGGATGAGTAGAAGCCATCCGGATAGCAGCCTTCGCAGGCATACACAGGCAGCGCAACGAGCTGCACCTGGCCGCGCAGTTCATGGGTCAGCGGGTATCCGCACGTCTGCGACATGAGCAACCTCCGCGACAGCCAGTGGGACTTCAGTTCCGGCGGGCGGGTCAGCAGGTCAGGTACGTCCTCCACACCTTCACGGCGCATGTGCTGGGCCAGCCCCGACCACCACGCATCGGTTGCGCGAGCCAGTTCAGGCAAGTCGTACATGGGTAGCGATGCGAGATTCATCAGCTGAAAAACATTTCCCGATCAACCACTAAGGCCGGGTGATCGCGTTCACTGTCACGGTTGCAGACCTGGCTCAATACCATGCCAGATTGATCCTGAAGAAGGGGGCACGAACAGAATCCAAAGATTTCCCCTGCGCCTATTGCAACGTGGTACCCATGCTTTAAGGTTCTCCGGACAACACCTGATGTCGCCAGAACGACACGGCATGTCGCTGACAATGCATCGGGAACGCCGGGAACATTGTCCGATTGGACAGAGGTGTCATGAGAGTTCATGGCCCACAAGCAGGCAGCAAGACCTGCGCGCAGGCAACGGCCCCGAGAAGCCGCACCTGCTGGCCATGCGAGAGGGAGTGAGGGGTTTCATGCTGCAGCTTGTTGGCAAGCGCCTGGTCCAGATGATCCTTATCATGATCACTGTGTCCGTTCTGCTGTTTCTCAGTTTCGAGGCGGACAAGCTGAACGTCGCGTCCAAGGTCCTCAGCCAGTACTCGACGCTCGACCAACGGCTGATCTGGCTGGAGAACAACGGCTACAACCGGCCCATGCCGGTGCGCTATTTCGAGTGGGTGTGGAACGCCATGCGCGGCGATTTCGGCGAGTCGATCCAGTTCGCCACGCCGGTGTCGAAGCTGCTGAAAGAACACCTGCTCAATACCGCCGTGCTTGGCGGGCTGGTGTTCTTCATTACCGTTTCCATCTCGCTGGTGCTGGGCGTGCTGTCCGGCATCGCCGAAGGCTCGAGCCGCGACCGCGGCATCACGGTGCTGGCCGTGCTTACCACCTCGATCCCCGAGTTCGCCTCGGCCACCATCCTGGTCGCCATCTTCGTGTTCTGGCTCGACTGGCTGCCGGGCACCTCGCCGTTCACCAACGGGCTCAACTGGAATGACGTGAACCAACTGGTTCTGCCGGTCATGGTGCTGGTGATCTATAATTTCGGCTACTACACCCGCATGACACGGGCCTCGATGGCCGAAGTGATGACCTCGCAATATGTGCGCACGGCCATTCTGAAGGGCCTACCCCACGGCCGCGTCATCAAGCGTCATGCCCTTCGCAATGCGCTGATCGCGCCGTTCACAGTGATGATCCTGCAGCTCAACTACCTGCTGTCGGGCGTGATCGTCACCGAGGTGTTCTTCTCCTACAAGGGCTTTGGCAAGCTTCTGTATGAGGCGGCGATGTTCGGCGACATCTACGTCATCGAGGCCTGCGCCATGGTGGCGGTTTTCATCGCCGTGATGTCCCAGCTGATTTCCGATATCGGCTACACCTATCTCAACCCGCGTATCCGGTTCAGCTAAGAGGGCAATCCGCATGAGCGACGTGACTGCTGAAACCGCCGCGCCGGCGCCGCCCACCGGGCTCAAGCGGCTGTGGAAATCGATCGGCCTGCTGCGCGAAAGCTATGTCGGCATGTTCGGTGCCGTGCTGGTCTGCTTCTGGGTATTCATCGCCGTGTTCGTCGACCTGTTGCCGCTGCAGGACCCACTGGCACAGACCCGTGGCGCGCAGATGCTGCCGATGCTGACCGCAGACGCCAAGGACGTGATGCACTGGATGGGCACCGACGACCGCGGACGCGACATGCTGGCGCGGCTGATGTACGGCGCGCGCGTGGTGCTGTTCTGGTCCGTGCTTGCGACGGTCGTCGCCTACTCGATCGGCATGATCATGGGCGTGACGGCCGGTTATCGCGGCGGCTGGTGGGACGAGATCATCTCGTTCATCGGCAACGTTTTCCTGGCGTTCCCGCAGATCGTGCTGCTGCTGGTCATCATTACCGCGTTCGGTCCTTCGTCCCAGCTTGGCATCTGGATGACAAACGAACTGGGCCTCGACAAGACGCTGGTCTCGGGCAGCCTGATCATCATCGCCATCACATTTTCCACGGCGCCGCAGGTGGCGCGCATCGTGCGCGGCATCGTGCTCGACCTCAAGACGCGCGACTATATCGCGGCGGCGGAAGTTCGCGGCGAAAGCCCGCTTTACATCATGCTGGTGGAACTGCTGCCGAATGCACGCGGGCCGCTGATCGTCGACGCCTGCCTGCGTCTCGGCTACGTGATCATCACCATTGCGCTGCTCGGCTTCCTGTCGCTCGGCCTGCCGCCCCCGGACCCGGACTGGGGCAAGATGATCTCCGACGGGCGCCAGTGGGGCTACAACGGTCTCAACATGATGCTGTGGCCAGCGCTTGCCATCTCGTCGCTGGTACTGGGTCTGAACCTGCTGGCCGACGGCCTGCGTGAAATCTCGCTGAGGGATTGATAATGGCGAAGCAAGGCGCAACCGTGGACAAGGACACTCCCGTTCTGGAGTGCAAGGACCTGTCAATCTCGTATTACACGCGAGCCGGCGAGATTCCTGCCGTGGTCGACTTCAACCTGAAGGTGATGCCGGGCGAGGCCGTCGGCATCGTGGGTGAATCCGGCTGCGGCAAGTCCACCGTGGCGCTCGCCATTATGCAGTACATGGGCAAGAACGGTGCCATCGTCGGCGGTGAGCTGAAGTTCATGGGCCGGGACATGCGCACCATGTCCGAAGAAGAACTGCGCAACATCCGCGGTTCGCGCATCTCCATGGTCTACCAGGAACCGATGGCGTCGCTGAATCCGTCGATGTTAATCCGGGAGCAGCTCAACGAGGTACTGATCTACCACGAGGGCATATCTGACGAAGAGGCGACCCGGCGCTCCATCGAGATGCTGGATGCGGTCCGGCTACCCGATCCCGAGCGGGTGATGGATTCGTATCCGCACCAGATCTCCGGCGGGCAGCAACAGCGCGTGGTGATCGCGATGGCGCTTCTGTCCAACCCGCAGCTTCTGTTGCTGGACGAGCCCACGACCGCGCTGGACGTGACTGTGGAAGCCGGTGTGGTGGAACTCATCAAGGACATCTCGAAGCGCTTTGGCACCTCGATGATCTACATTTCGCACAATCTGGGACTGATCCTCGAAACTTGCGACAAGATCGCGGTGATGTATTCCGGCGAAGCGGTCGAGTTCGGCACCGTGAAGCAGGTGTTCGACGAGATGCGCCACCCCTATACCCGGGGCCTGTTCAACTCCATCCCTCTGCCCGGCGCCGACCGGCATGCCCGCCCGCTGGTGCCGATCCGCGGCCAGTTGCCATTGCCGCACGAACGGCCCAGGGGCTGCAATTTCGGACCGCGCTGCGACCATTTCCGTGACGGGCTTTGCAATGTGCATGAACTTCACATGGAGCCTGTGAAGGGACAATCAGGCCAGTCGGTGCGCTGCGTGAGATACCAGGACATCGACTGGGACAAGGCCAAGCCAAAGGCGGTCGAGGCGGAGACCATAGAATTCGGACCGACGGTTCTGCAGGTCAAGAACATGCAGAAATACTACGAGGTCAACGATGGCTCCATCGGCGCACTGTTGACCGGGAAAACCACCAGGTACGTGAAGGCCAACGAGAAGCTGGACTTTGAAGCCCGCGAGGCGGAGACGGTTGCCATCGTCGGCGAGTCGGGCTGCGGCAAGTCAACCTTTGCCAAGGTCATGATGGGCCTGGAAACCGCCACCGGTGGCGAGGTCATCCTGAACGGCAAGGAAATCGGCAATCTGCCGGTCAACAAGCGCTCGCCACAGCTGGTCGGCTCGCTGCAAATGGTGTTCCAGAACCCGTTCGAAACGCTCAACCCATCGCATTCGGTGGGCAGCCAGATCGCACGCGTGCTGCGCAAGTTCGGCGTGGCCAAGGACAAGGAAGAGGCGCGCCAGAAGGTTCTCGAACTGCTCGATCTGGTGAAGTTGCCGCGCGACTTCGCGCGGCGCCGCCCGCGCCAGCTTTCGGGTGGTCAGAAGCAGCGCGTCGGTATTGCGCGCGCATTCGGCGGCGAGGCTGCGGTCGTTGTGGCGGACGAACCGGTATCGGCACTCGACGTGTCGGTGCAGGCGGCGGTCACCGGGCTTCTTACCGACATCCAGCGCAAGAGGCGCACCACGCTGCTTTTCATCAGCCACGATCTTTCGGTGGTGCGTTACCTCGCGGATCGCGTGGTCGTGATGTACCTTGGCCAGATCATGGAACAGGGCAACACGGAAGACATCTTCTCGCCCCCCTACCATCCCTATACGGAAGCGCTTCTCTCGGCGGTGCCGATTGCGGATACCTCGATCGAGAAAAAGCACATCGTGCTGGAAGGCGACCTGCCCTCGCCGATGAACCCGCCTTCGGGGTGCCCGTTCCAGACGCGTTGCCCGCGCAAGATCGGGGCCATCTGCGAACAGCAGATGCCACCGCTGAAGGAGTTCGGCAACGGTCACAGGATCCTGTGTCATCTGGACGATGACGTGCTGACGTCGATGGAGCCGGTGATCGCGATGCCCGGCGACAAGGCCAAACGTGGGAAAGCCTCAGCCAAGCCGGCAACTGCCCCCTCGAGTGGGCGCGCCAAGGCCGCTGCTGCGGCTGCGGCGCTGGCTGCAATGCCTGCGCCGGTCAAGGAGAAGGCCCGGCCTGCGGCTACTCCGGCAAGGAAGAAAGCCGTTGCACCTGCGCGCAAGCCCGCCGCCGCCAAAAAGGCCGCGGCCAAACCGGCTGGCCCTGTCCGGCTGAAGAAGCCGGAAAGCAAGGCAGACGACCTGAAGCTGATCTCGGGCGTCGGGCCGAAGCTGGAGCAGACGTTGAACAAACTGGGCTTCTGGCACTTCTCGCAGATTGCCAGGTGGACGAAGAAGGACATCGCCATTGTCGATGACGAGCTGTCGTTCAAGGGCCGCATCGAGCGTGACAACTGGTTGAAGCAGGCCAAGGCATTGGCCAAAAAGTCCGGTCGCTGACGGTCGCGCCGTTCAGCGCAACCCCACTACGGGTTCGGGCTGCACCTCGCGCAGCAGCTTACGTTTCATGGCGCGGGCGAAATCTGCATAGTCGCGGGCCACTTCGACAAAGCTGCCCTGCCCCACGATCATCTGACTGCGATAATAGTCATCGAGGTCGGGCACCTCGTTGAGAATGGCGAGGCCGTTGATGGTAATGCCGTGATAATTGGCCATCATCCGGGCTTGCGGCAGCAGCACCGTGTGATCGCGCGGCGGAGTTTCCGGGCCGTCGCCCGAAACATCGACAACCATGCGCGGCGCAGTGAACCCGTTGTCCGTTATCGAGGTGACAGACTTGGCGATGCCGTCGCCAAGGCCCGTGCCGCCAACCTGGGTTCTGGGATAACCGGCAACAAGGCGCGCAAACGCATCCGCATCGGCGGCGGACCTGATCTCGAACCAGCCCGACTCGTCCTTGGGGTAGCGCGCCTCGCCCCATACCAGCAGGTTCACCGCAATGGCGCCGCTCTGGCCGGCAGCTATGGCGGCGGTTACCTCTGGGTCGTTCAAGGCAGTTGCGATGCCCTGCAGTTGCAGCCGGAATTCGCTGTCGTCGACACTTCCCGAGGCATCGACTGCGAAAACCAGTTCGAGGTCGACTTCACCGGCCCGCGCCGGTGTGGAGACGAGCATCCCCGCCACGGATATCGCCAATGCCGCCCAAGCGACACGGATTTGCCTGCCACGGCCAATCCCGACAGCCGTCTGTCGCTTCAAGGCATGACTGCCGCTCGCGGGCGGTGATTGCATCACGGTCAACGTCTTCCATCCTTGCAGTGAGGATTGCCCCAAATGAAATCCCATTACCGCGCAATTGTCATCGGGGGCGGCGTTGTCGGATGTTCCGTGCTCTATCACCTGACCAAGAAGGGCTGGAGCGACATCCTGCTGATCGAACGCGATGAGCTGACGTCGGGTTCCACATGGCATGCCGCGGGTGGCTTTCACACCCTCAACGGCGATCCGAACGTTGCGAAGCTGCAGGAATACACCATCAAGCTGTACAAGGAGATCGAAGAGGTTTCCGGACATTCGACCGGCATCAACGTCACCGGCGGGGTCATGCTGGTGTCGACGCCCGAACGCCTCGACTGGCTCAAGATGGCGCATGCGCGCAACAAGTATCTCGGCGTCGAAACACGGATGATTTCCATCGACGAGGCTGCCGGGCACTTTCCGCTGATGGACAAGTCGAAGTTCCTCGGCGCCATGTGGCATCCGCTCGAAGGCCATCTCGACCCGTCCGGAACCACCCATGCCTACGCCAAGGCGGCCCGCGTCAACGGTGCAGAAATCGTGCGCAAGAACCGGGTGCTGGAAACCAACCAGATCGAGAACGGCCAGTGGCAGGTGGTGACAGAGCAAGGCACCGTCACCTGCGAGCATCTCATCAATGCGGGCGGTCTGTGGGGACGCGAAGTGGGACGCATGGCAGGCATTGAGATCCCCGCCCTTTGCATGGCGCACCAATACCTGATTACCGAGGAGATGGAAGAAGTCGTGGCCTACAACAAGGCGCGCAATGGCAAGAAGGTCGTGCACTGCATCGACTTCGACGGCGAGATCTACATGCGCCAGGAGGGCAAGGGCATGCTGATGGGTACCTACGAGCCTAACGGCATTCCGTGGTCGCCGAAGGAAGCACCGTGGGACTTCTCCACCGAACTGCTGCCGCCGGACCTGGACCAGATCGCCGACAATCTCGAACGCGGCTTCGCGCATCACCCGGCGTTCCAGAAGACCGGCATCAAGAACGTCATCCACGGGCCGTTCGCGTTTGGCCCGGATGGCAACCCGCTGGTCGGCCCGATCCGCGGCCTGCATAACTACTGGGTGGCTTGCGGCGTCATGGCCGGCTTCAGCCAGGGCGGCGGCGTGGGCCTGGCGCTGTCGAACTGGATCGTCGACGGCGATCCCGGCTTCGATGTCTGGGCGATGGACATCGCGCGCTATGGTTCCTACGCCAACATGGCGTTCACCAACGCAAAGGTGCGTGAAAACTATGGCCGGCGCTTCCGCATCATGTTCCCGAACGAGGAACTGAAGGCCGCACGGCCGCTGCACACCACACCGCTTTATGACCGCTACCGCAACATGGGCGCCTTCTTCGGCGTGGCCTACGGCATGGAAGTGCCGCTGTGGTTCCACCCCGAAGGCAAGGTGGACCCGGCAGAGGCCGTCACGTTCCGGCGCTCGGAAGTCTTTGACATCGTTGGCGACGAATGCCGTGCGGTGCGGAACTCGGTGGGTTGTCTCGATACATCAGGCTATGCCAAATACGAGATCGCCGGCCCCGGCGCGGAAGGCTGGCTGAGCCACATGCTGGCCAACAAGGTGCCGTCCGTGGGCCGCATGACGCTGGCGCCGATGCTCAACCATGCAGGCAAGCTGATTGGCGACTTTTCGCTGGTCAAGGCGGCGGACGAGCGGTTCTACATCTTTGGCTCGGGTGCGGCGGAAAACTACCACATGCGCTGGTTCGAGAAGCATCTGCCGGCGGATGGCTCGGTCAAGGTTCGTGCATTGGGACTGGAGCTGTGCGGGCTTTCCATCGCCGGACCGAACGCTCGGAAAATGCTGGCCAAGCTCGCCGACGAGGACGTCTCGACCGCAGCCCTGCCGTTCATGGCCTTCCGCGAGATGGACCTCGGGCTGGTCCCTGCAATGGTGGGCCGCGTCTCTTTCACCGGCTCGCTGGGCTACGAGATCTGGGTCAAGGCCGAGTACCTGGCCACGCTGCACACGATGATCATGCAAGCGGGCGAGGAGTTCGGCATCAAGCCGGTCGGAGGACGTGCGCTGATGTCGCTGCGGCTTGAAAAGAACTGGGGTACGTGGGCACGCGAATACCGGCCCATCTATGGCCCCTACGAGGCCGGCCTCGGCCGCTTCGTAGCCCTGTCGAAGAACGATTTCATCGGCCGCGATGCTGCTGCGAAGGAGAAGGAAGACGGCGGCAAGCGCGCCCTCACCGTGTTCACCATTCAAGGCAGCGACGTGGACGTGATCGGCGACGAGCCGGTCTATCACGATGGCAACTGCGTCGGCTGGATCACCTCGGGCGGCTATGCCCATGCGGCCGGAAAGTCGGTCGCCATGGGTTACATCCCGCGCCAACTGGTGAGTGAATCTAACGGTTTCGAAATCGAGATTCTCGGTCAAATATACAAGGCCACACCGCAAGCAGAGCCGCTGTTCGACGCTGACGCCAGCCTCATGCGAGCCTGAGTTTCCAAGGGAGCCCGAGACGCCATGAAGTCCCATTATCGTGCAATCGTGATCGGGGGCGGCGTCGTCGGCTGCTCCGTCCTTTTCCACCTGGCCCGCGCCGGGTGGAAGGACGTACTGCTGATCGAACGGTCCGAACTCACATCCGGGTCGTCGTGGCACGCAGCGGGGGGCTTCCACACGCTCAACGGCGACCCCAACGTCGCTAAGCTGCAGGCTTACACGGTCTCGCTCTACAAGGAGCTGGAAGAGATTTCCGGCCAGTCGTGCGGGTTGCACCTCACCGGCGGCGTGATGATGGCCGACACGCCGGAGCGCATGGATTTCCTGCGCCTCGCCCACGCCAAGGGCCGCTATCTCGGCATGCAGACCGAACTGATCACACCGTCCGAGGCCAAGGCGCTTTTCCCGCTGATGGACGAGACCAACTTCGTCGGCGCCATGTGGGACCCGGTCGAAGGCCACCTCGATCCCTCCGGCACCACCCATGCCTACGCCAAGGCGGCGCGCGTGCTGGGCGCAGAGATCGAGCTGCGCAACCGCGTCACCGAGTTGATGCAGGATGCCGATGGCACCTGGAACGTCGTGACCGAGAAGGGCACCGTGAAATGCGAGCACGTAGTCAACGCGGGCGGTCTTTGGGCGCGCGAGGTGGGCCGCATGGTCGGCCTCGAACTACCGCTGCTGGCCATGGAGCACATGTACCTTCTCACCGAGGACATGCCCGAAGTGGAGGAGTTCAACGCCGCCACGGGCCGCGAGCTGATCGGCGTGATGGACTTCAAGGGCGAGATATACACCCGCCAGGAGCGCAAGGGCATCCTGCTCGGCACGTACGAGAAGGCATGCAAGCCGTGGTCGCCCAAGGAGACACCGTGGGACTTCGGTCACGAACTGCTTCAGCCTGACATCGAGCGCATCGCTCCATCGCTTGAGATCGGCTTCAAGCACTATCCGGCCGTGGAGAAGGCCGGCATCAAGCAGATCATCAACGGCCCGTTCACCTTCGCGCCGGACGGAAACCCGCTCGTTGGCCCCGTACAGGGGCTGACCAATTTCTGGTGCGCCTGCGCAGTGATGGCGGGCTTCAGCCAGGGCGGCGGCGTCGGCCTCGCGCTGTCCAACTGGATGGTCAACGGCGATCCCGGCGCCGACATCTGGGGCATGGACGTGACCCGCTTCGGCGAGTGGGCGACGCTTCGCTACACCAATGCCAAGGTGCGCGAGAACTATTCGCGCCGGTTCTCGATCCGTTTTCCCAACGAGGAACTGCCTGCCGCCCGGCCGCAGGAAACCACGCCGGTCTGCGACATCATGGTGCGCGACAACCATGCCGTCATGGGCGATTCGTGGGGGCTGGAATCGCCGCTGTGGTTTGCGCCGTCCGCCGATGAGGCGTTCGATACGCCGTCCTATCACCGCGCCAACGACTTCGCCCATGTGGGCAACGAAGTGCGCAAGACGCGCGAGAGCGTTGGTGTCACCGAGATTTCCAACTTCGCCAAGTATGAGTTCACTGGTGCGGGCGCGGAAGGTTTCCTCAACCGGCTGATGACCAACACCATGCCGAAGACGGGCCGCATCGTGCTGACGCCCATGCTGAACGAGGCGGGCAAGCTGATCGGCGATTTCACCATCGCCAAGGCAAGTGACGAACGCTTCCTGATGTGGGGTTCCATCGCGGCACAGAAGTATCACATGCGCTGGTTCGAGCGGCACCTGCCCAAGGACGGCTCGGTATCGGTCAAACGGTTCGGCAACGATCTCGTGGGCCTGTCCATTTGCGGTCCGAATGCGCGCAAGGTGCTGGAGAAGCTCGTCGACTTCGACTGCTCGAACGGTGGCTTCCGGTTCATGGACTTCCGCGAGGCGGACGTGGCCGGCTGCCCCTGCATGATCAACCGCATCACCTACTCCGGCGATCTCGGCTACGAAATATGGATGCATGCGCCTTTCCAGCGCCGGATGTACGTGGACATCAAGGAGGCAGGTGCAGAGTTCGGCATCGTCGACTTTGGCATGCGTGCGCTTCTTTCCATGCGGCTGGAGAAAAACTTCCCCACCTGGTTCCGCGAACTGCGCCCGATCTACGGCCCGTTCGAGGCTGGCATGGACCGGTTCATCAAGCTGTCGAAGAACGACTTCATCGGCCGCGAGGCAGCGGCTGCGGAGAAGGCATCCGGCGGCAAGTTGCGCCGCGTCTCCTTCATCGTCGATGCAGAAGACGCCGATGTGATGGGCGACGAGCCGGTATGGGCGAAGGTCGGTTCCAAGGACTATGGCACCATCGACTCGCCGCACGGCTATGGCGCGCATCGCTTCTCGCCCAACGGCAAGGAAATGCCGCGCCCGGCAGACCCGCGCATGGATGGCAACTGGCGCGTCGTCGGCTGGATCACGTCCGGCGGCTATGCCCACTTCGTCGACGCCTCGATGGCCCAGGGCTATATCCCGAAGGAACTGGCCGAAGACACCTCGGCAGACATGTTCGAGATCGAGATACTGGGACATCGCCGCCCCGCCCGCATCCAGATCGATCCGCCGTTCGATCCGGCGGGCGACAAGATGAGATCATGAGGAACTCAGCCCATGAAAATCGCCAAGCTCGAAACCTTCACCAACCGGTACGTCGGCTTCGTGCGCGTGACGGCCGACACCGGCGACACCGGTTGGGGTCAGGTTTCGACCTACCACTCGGACATCACATGTCAGGTTTTCCACCGGCAGGTGGCGCCCTATGCGCTGGGCCAGCCGGCCTATGACTTCGATGACCTGCTCGATCGCATCACTGAGCGCGAGCACAAGTTCCCGGGCTCCTATCTGCGCCGGGCGATGACCGGGCTCGATAGCGCGTTGTGGGACTTGCGGGGCCGCGTTGAAGGCAAGCCCGTCGCCTCGCTGATCGGCGGTTCGCCAGGCAAGATCCGCGCTTATGCTTCATCGATGAAGCGCGACATCACGCCGGAAGACGAAGCGTCGCGCTTTGTCAAACTACGCGACCAATACGGATTCGACGCGTTCAAATGGCGCGTGGGCGCTGAAGTGGGCCGCGACCAGGACGAGTGGCCGGGCCGCACCGAAGCGGTCATTCCCGTGGTGTCGAAGGTGCTGGGCGACGGCGTGGACAAGCTGGTGGACGGCAATTCCTGCTATTCGCCTGCCCGCGCCATCGAGGTGGGCCGGATGCTGGAAGACAACGGCATCTCCCACTTCGAGGAGCCTTGCCCCTACTGGGAGCCTGAGCAGACAAAGCAGGTGAAGGAAGCCCTTTCCATCGATGTGGCCGGCGGCGAGCAGGACTGCGACCTGTCGTGGTGGCGCTACACGATCGGGCTTCGCTGCGTCGACATCGTGCAGCCCGACGTGATGTATATGGGCGGCATGTACCGCGCCCTGAGGGTGGCGAAGATGGCGGCGGAGGCAGGCCTTCCCTGCACGCCGCACGCGGCCAACCTGTCGCTTGTGACGCTGTGCACCATGCACCTTTTGCGCGCCATTCCGAACGCAGGAAAGTACCTCGAGTTCTCCATCGAGGGCGAGGACTACTACCCTTGGCAGCAGAACCTCTTCGTCGAGGACCCGTACACGATTGTAGACGGCCATGCGACGGTGACGGACGCGCCCGGCTGGGGTGTGGAGATCAACCCGGACTGGCTCGACAAGGCCGAGTATCAGATCAGCGAGGTATCGGCATGAGCGTCCACCCGCCGATAGATCTCGACCGTTACCCGATCGACAAGCCTGCCAGCCCGGCCTACACCTCACTGGTTGAAAAGGCGCGGGCAGACATGGCCGCCACTGGCGCGTGCGTGCTGGAAGGTTTTGTGCCAGCCGATGCCCTGCCCGGCATGGTGACGGAAGTGGCACCGCACCTCGACAAGGCCTTCTACAAGACCAAGACCCACAATGCCTGGCTTTTGGAAGATGACCCTGCCGTTCCGGCCGATCATCCGCGCAATCTCAAGCAAACCACCACATCGGCCACGCTGGGTTACGACTACATCCCGGCAGGCTCCGGTCTCAACGCTATCTACGAGTGGGGACCATTCCGCCGCTTCGTCGCCGATGTGCTGGGGTACGGCATGCTTTACCCTTACGAGGATGCGCTGGCGCCGGTGAACGTTCTGGTCTACGAGCCCGGCACCAAAACTGGCTGGCACTTTGACGGCGCCAAGTTCACCATCACGCTTCTATTGCAGGAACCCGAAGCCGGCGCCGCATTCGAGTATGCGCCCTTCATCCGCGAAGCCGATGACGACGGCTATGACGAGGCCGGCGCGATCATGGACGGCACATCGGACAAGCTCATTGCGTTCAACCAGCCTGCCGGCTGCCTGGTGCTGTTCCGCGGCTCGAAGACGCTGCATCGCGTGACGCCTGTCGAAGGCAATCGCGCGCGCCTTGTCGCGGTCCTCAGCTACTCCCCTGAACCTGGCACCCGCCTCAACCCGACGACCCAGCAAACGTTCTACGGCCGAGTGGCCTGACGGACACAGCCAAGGAAGCGCCACATGGCACACGCATCAGACGCCATCGCCACCCCGTTCTCGGACGAGCGCAAGAAGGCCTATTTCAATCCGGCCGGCAAGGACAAGCCGATGCGCTCGCCCGTGCCTCATTCGGCGCTTGAAAACGCGCGTGCCTATCGCAAACAGCGCATGGTGGATTACGTCAACAAGTACAACTGCGACGCCATCCTGCTCTACGACCCGCTCAACACCCGCTACGTGTTCGACAGCCCCAACATGCAGCTGTGGGCGACGCACAATCCGTTCCGCTATGCGCTGATATTCGCCGACGGCCATGCCATCGACTTCCAGTACCACGGCGCAGAGTTTCTCAATGACGGCAACAAGCAGATCAACGAGACGCGCACCGCCACCACCTGGTTCTACATGGCATCCGGTGGGCGCACCGAAGAGCGCGTCAACAAGTGGGTGGACGAACTTGTTTCCACCCTGCGCGAGCGCTGCGGCGGCAAGTCGAAGCTGCGCATCGCTGTCGACAAGGTCGAGCACGAGGGTGCCTTTGCGCTGACAGAGCGCGGCGTCGAGCTTATCAACGGCCAGGAGCTCACCGAGCTTGCCCGCTCGATCAAGTCGGCCGACGAGCTTGAGCTGATGAAGTGGACGGTGCGCGTGTGCGAAGCAGGCATGGCGCGCATTTGGGAGAACTCGCTGCCGGGCAAGACCGAGCAGGAGATCTGGGCGGAGCTCCACTACGAGAACATCCGCTCGGGCGGCGAATGGATCGAGACGCGGCTGCTGGCGGTTGGTCAGCACACCAACCCGTGGTTCGCCGAGGCTTCGGACGTGGTGGCCCAGCACGGCGACATCATCGCCTTCGACACCGATCTGATCGGGCCGTATGGCTATTGCGCTGACATCTCGCGAACCTGGACCATCGGCCACACGCCGTTCAATCCGGCTCAGCGCGAACTGTACAAGGCGGCAATCGAGCAGATCGAACACAATTCGTCGATCCTCAAGGCCGGTATCACCATGGCCGAGTTCAACGAGAAGTCGTGGAAAATTCCGGAGAAGTACGTGGACCGGCGCTATTCGGTGGCACTGCACGGGGTGGGCCTGTGCGACGAGTGGCCGAGCGTGCCGCTGCATCCGGACTTTGCCGGCGCCTACGAGATGACCTTCGAGAAGGACATGGTGATCTGCGTGGAGAGCCTGATTGGCGAGGTGGGCGGCAAGGAATGCGTCAAGCTTGAAACCCAGGTCGTCATTACGGAAAACGGCATCGAGCGTCAGGACAGCTTCCCGTGGGAGGACGTATAACGCAGCGATAACAAGCTCTTGGTAAGGTTTGCTTAAGGGTTTGAATACGCTCCGTTAACCGAATAAGCGCATCAATCACGGTCATGACAAACGTGATTGATTTCTCCGCGCGTCAGCGCGACGCGGCCTTTCAGCGCCGAAAGATAACCGAACCGCCGGCGGCAGTCGTGCTGCTCACCCAGTCAGGCAAGATTGCCGCCTGGGCCACCGGCAAGGGCGCCAACGATGACGACATCCTGTTCGGGGACGAGGAGGAAGTGTGCTGGCAGCCGTTCACGGATGCCCAGGTGCTGGCTGAGAAACTGCGCATGCACCCGGCGGCACTTGCCATCCAGCTGGCCGGATTCTCGATCGAGGCTGTGAGAATCTAGCGTTTGCCTGCCCGACGGAATTGCATGGCTTGCCCGCAAGTCCGGAAGGGACTCATGCCGTCTACACCAGCTGCTTGCAGGAATGCGCTTTCGAGCCCCTGAAGACGATAGCGAGAAAGGCTGTCAGACCAGCATGGCTGGGTGCTTCACGTCCCTCGTCCAGGCCCAGACACATAGCAATGGAGTGCCACCTACGCAGGTAGCGTGCGGCACAAAGGGCTCGTGCCAGATGGTCTCACCGGGTTCGCGCGGGTCGAACGGTTCATCCCGCACCCGCCATTCGCTGTCGCCAGCCAGTATCCAGTACAATTCCGGCGCCGGGTGAGTATGGTTGGGGTAGTGGATACCAGGACCCAGCAGAAAGAGGCCAAGCAGAAAGTCGTCACCCGGATAGACCCCGGCCGGGCCGATGATTTCGGCATAGGCATAGTTGTTCATGTAGCCGGGCTGGCCCATCGCCTCATCGGAGTAGTTTGGGTTCTGACGCCACTGGAGGTCTTCCTCGAGCGCCGCTATGGCAGCAGCCATGTCGGGCGCGGACAACAGGCTCGCGGCAACCACGTCAGGCAGGAACCGGCAGGCCGGCAACCGGCGCGGCTCCACTGCAACTGCGACCGAGGCCGAAACATCCTGCTCGCCGAGACGGACTAGCACGTCGGCCACGCCGTCGTCGCCGGCATTGTTGGCCTCAAGCGTTGAGCGATATGCGCGCAGGAACCACTGCGCTGCTTCGTGTGTGTGGGTTGTCATGCTGTCCCCTATCCCTTCAAACATCCACGTTTGCGATTGATATCGCGGCCGCGATCAGTGGCACAACAAAAACCCCCGGCAGGATTAATGCCGGGGGTCAGTCAGGGGCCGTCAAGCTGGGGGGAGGGATATCAGCGCTTGACGACGTCCGCTGTGCGGGAGGGCGCCTGCACGGTCCGCTCAGCCTTGCCTTCACCCCGAAGGCGGGCAGGCAGTGCGAATGCAACGGCAATGAACACAAGGCCCATGACGATGCCGATGGTCTCACCGCTCATCCCTTCAAACAGGGCCGGGTATTCGGTGCCAGCGATCTTGCCTAGGGTGGTCTTGCCGCCGGCCATGCTTTCCAGTGTGCCGGTGGATTCGACCCAGGCAAAGTGCCCCATGTAGGCCGCAGCGCCCAGAAGGCCCCCCGCGGTGAAGAACAGCGCGTCCTTGCGCCCGGTGGCGGCTGCAGCGAGGCCGGTGCCGGGGCAGTAGCCAGCAGCGGCAAAGCCCACGCCCAGCAGCGCGCCGCCAAGGAAGACGCCCAGATAGGCTGCCTTGATATCGAGGTGGCCCGGATCGATGATGCCTGCCAGCAGGCCTGCAAACATGATGACGGATGAGACGCCGATCGCCAGCAGGATGGTCTTCATCAGGTGCAGGTTGCCCAGACGGAGCATCGAGATGATGTAGCCGGGATTGGTCGCGCCTACACGGTCGAGCACGAAACCAAAAGCAGCACCGATGACGACGGCGAGGATGATGTGGCTCATGGCTCAGGCCTCCTTGCTGTAGAGATACATGGCGACGGGGATGCCAGCGGCGAATGCGCCGGCGGCGAAGATGTAGCCGGACAGTGCGGTTTGCATCATGCCGCTCATCATGTGACCGCTGGTGCACCCACCGGCCAGACGCGCGCCATAAAGCACGATGAAGCCGCCGGCGAAGGCAACGAGATAACGCTTCCAGGACGACGTACCGAAATTGGCCTGCCAGATGGCGGGCATGGTACGCTCCGAGCGGTCAACACCACCGCGCAGAAAGGCCGACAGGCCCGCGCCGGCGATCATCGCCAGCACGAAGACGAAGCTGTAGTTCAGCGGGTTGGCGACGTTCCTGGCGTACTTGCCGCCAGACTTGTTGAGGTAGGCGTTCGGGCTTGCATAGCCAGACTTGGCCTCGGGCGCCTCCACGACCACGTCCGGGCTTACCATGTCCCAGACAATGCCGTCGAAAATCACGAACTGCGTGGATACGCCTATCGGTTTCACCAGGACGACGGCCATCAGAAACACCAGTCCCAGCAGCACACCGCCCGTTTTCCAGTTCAAGACCATGGTCTCACTCCGTTGCTTGATCTGATCGTTACAGGAGAAAACCATACACATTCATTAATTAGAATATTTGATTCAGATCAACGCTGCCTGCCTCAGATGTGGCACGGTGCCATCAGAGGGATGCCGCGGGGGAAGCGGGCAATGACACTTGTCGACGTCATGGAAAAGCTGGGCGAGCCGCAGACGGTCGCGCTTGGGGGGCTGGCGATCGGGCTGATCTTCGGGGCGGCGGCCCAGCAAAGCCGGTTCTGCCTGCGCGCTGCCATCATCAGCTTTTCCCGCGGACTATTCGATACGAGACTGGCCGTCTGGCTTCTGGTGTTTTCCGGTGCCTTGGTGGCAACGCAGCTGCTCTACGTAACCGGCATGGCGAACCTCGACGAGGCCCGCCAGATTGCAACAAGCGGCTCACTGTCCGGCGCAATCATCGGGGGTGCACTGTTCGGAGTTGGCATGGTGCTGGCGCGCGGGCGTGCATCCCGGCTGCTGGTGCTGTCGGCGACCGGCAACCTTCGCGCACTTCTGTCAGGCCTGATTTTCGCCGTCACCGCACAGGCAAGCCTGCATGGGTTTCTCTCACCTGCCCGCAACTGGCTGGCTTGTGGACCATCGGCCCGTCAGAAGGCCTAAACCTGTTGTCAAGCGCGGGCGCAAGTCACGGCATGGGCGCCCTGTTCGGCCTGGTCTGGTTCGCCGCCGCGGTGTTTTTCGTGCGCCGCAACAAGGTACCGGCAGTACAATGGATGACCGGACTTGCGGCGGGCTCAGCCGTGGCGATTGCCTGGTGGTTCACCTATCACATGTCGGTGCAGGCATTCGATCCCGTGCCGGTCAAGAGCCTGACATTTACCGGTCCCTCAGCAGATTCGCTGATGATGTTCCTGACACCGCCGGGATCGATGCTGGACTTCGACGTCGGACTCGTGCCCGGCGTGTTCCTCGGCTCTTTTCTTGCTGCCTATGCCACCCGCGAACTGAAGCTTGAAGGGTTCGAGGGCGGCCCGGCCATGCGCCGCTACATGCTGGGTGCTGCCTGCATGGGTTTCGGCGGCATGCTTGCCGGTGGCTGCGCGGTGGGGGCGGGCGTTACGGGTGCCTCGATATTCGCACTCACGGCATGGGCCACGCTGTCGGCCATGTGGGCGGCAGCAGCCATTACCGACCGTCTGATTGACAAACCGGCTCCCATACATGCGCCAGCGCCGAAGCCAGCGGAATGAGCGAACGGCTTGGCGGGATTGTTGCCTGTCGCTTCGAGGATGGTGGTGCCTGCATGACTAGAGCATGATCTCGTGCAGCACCATGCTGCCGGAGATACACGTACCTTGACAGCCATCAACTTCATTCACAGCCTAACTGCCAACGACATTCCGGCAGCAGCGCGCAAGGCGGCAAGCCGCGCGTTGCTGGACACGGTGGGCGTTGCGGCGTCTGCCACGCTGACCGACAATTCCCGCATTGTGCGCGACTTCGCTGCAACGGTGTTTCCCGGCGCGGGCAATGGTTCCACCCGGCTGATGTTCGATGGCCGCGCGGTCACGCTGCCCGGTGCCGGTTTTGGCAATGCCGGGTCGATCGACTCGCTCGACGCCCATGACGGCCAGAAGCTGACCAAGGGCCACATAGGCGTGGTGGTGGTGCCTACCCTGTTCGCCTTTGCCGACGCAGGCGGTTCGGTGACCGGCGAGGAGTTCATGACGCAGTTGGTGCTGGGCTACGAGATAGCCACGCGCGCAGGGATAGCGTTGCATGCCACGGCCTGCGACTATCATACCTCCGGCGCCTGGAATGCGCTGGGCGCAGCAGCAATCGGCGCGCGCGGGCTGGGGCTCGATGAGCAATGGACGCGCCATGCGCTCGGCATTGCCGAATACAACGGCCCGCGCTCGCAGATGATGCGCTGCATCGACCACCCGACCATGCTGAAGGATGGCGCGACATGGGGCGGCTTCACCGGCGTCTCTGCCGCACTGCTGGCGCAGTTGGGTCATACCGGCGCGCCCGCGATCACAATGGAGGCGCCGGAAGTGGAGCAACTGTGGGCAGACCTTGGCAGCCGCTGGTACGTGAGCGACCAGTACATCAAGCTCTATCCCGTCTGCCGCTGGGCGCAGCCTGCGATTGCCGCTGCGCTATCACTGGCCAGCCAGCTTTCCATCGAGGATGTGACCGGCATTCGCATCGAGACGTTCCATGAAGCCAGGCGACTGCCTCTGGCCGAACCCGCCAACTCGGAAGAGGCGCAGTATTCGATCAAGTTCCCGGTTGCAGCCGCCCTCGCACGCGGGCGCATCGGGGTGGAAGAGGTGACCGGCGCCGGTCTCAAGGACCCCGCAACCATACGGCTTGCCCGGATGATAGAGGTTGTCGAGGACGACGAAGCGAACGCAGCGTTTCCCGCCGACCGGCTGGCGCATGTCAGCATCACGCTCGGGGACGGGCGCACGCTCAAGAGCGGCATGACCAGTGCGGTCGGAGATCCGGACGTCCCGCTGAGCGACGCCGAACTGACGGTGAAGTTTGAGGGGCTGGCCGGCCCCTTGCTCGGCAAGGCGCGCGCCGGAGCCATGCACGACGCCTGCCTCGGGCTGTGGCAGGCGCCGTCGGTCAAAGATCTGACGGAGCTGGTGATGCCGGCGTCGGCGGTATGAGCCTTACACGATCTCCAGCGCCGCCTTGCGGCCTTCATAGATCGCCATGTGCGCCTTGCGCGGGGCATTGCAGTCGCCCACCACATGGTAGGGCGGGCAGTCGCCAAGCGCGGTGATGCCGTCCACGAACGTGGTATCTGGTTCGGCAACGGTTGCCAGTACCAGCGTGTCGAAGCGGCGATCGAACGTCTCGCCCGTCAGCAGGCTGACTAGGCTTGCGAGCGAGCCGTCGTTTCCAGGCGCTCCCCAGGCCTGGAGCGCCGCCTCGGTGATGACCTTGCCGCCCTCGCGCGCAAAACGGGCTCGCGCCAGCCCATCCGCCCCGGTACCGGACAGCTCCATGCCCACGGCGGGCTTTGCCGTAACGATGGTGACGTGATGACCCTTGCCGGTGAGGTATAGCGCGGTGCCGATCCCGCGCCAGGAATTCAGGTCGTCGAGCAGCAGCACCCGTTCGCCAACGAGATGGTTGCCTTCCAGCACCTCATGATAACTCGCCACGTTGTCATGGTCGTGCCCCGGCAGCACATCGTTCATTGGCAGTGCGCGCTGGAACCCCGATATGACCGGCTTGATGCCGGTGGCGGCAATGACATGATCAGGATGCATGTGGCGGACGGTGAGCGGCGTCGCCTCCTCGCCAAGCCGGATGTCGACCCCGAGACGGCTCAGTTCCTTGCGGTACCAGTCTATATGCAGGGCAATGCGCTGGCGGGTCGGCTGGCGCGCGGCCAGGCGCCACTGGCCGCCAAGCTCCTTGCCCTTCTCGACAAGCGTGACCTCGTGACCCTGTTCAGCCGCCACGCGCGCGGCCTCGAGCCCGCCCGGACCGCCGCCGACCACAAGCACCGTGCGGCGGCGTTCGTTGTGGGCGATCCTGTCGCCGCGCCATTCCCACTCGCGGCCCACCGACGGGTTGACCAGGCACGAAATCCAGTAATCGCGATAGCGCCTTGCGATGCATTGCTGATTGCAGTGAATGCACGGGCGGATGGTGTCGGCTTCGCCCTTCTCCGCCTTCAGCGCCAGCCATGGATCAGCGATCTGGGCGCGCACCATGGAGCACATGTCAGCCTGGCCGGTCGAGATGATCTCTTCAGCCTTCTCGGCTGAGTGGATGCCGGCCTCAGCCTGCACCCGGGCGTGGCGCAGATGCGTCTTGATGTGGTCGGCGAGTTGCGCGCCCTCCAGGCCCTCGTGCAAATGGGTCGGAATAATCGGCTGGGCGCGGAAATAGCTGCCGGTACCGCAGGTCAGGTAGTCCATCAGCCCGCGTTCGTCATGCCACTCGGCAATCTCGGTGAGCGCATCCAGCGACAGCGCGGCCGGCGCCTTCTGGTCCACCGACACGGCGAGACCAACGATGAAATCCGGCCCGCATACCTGCCGGATGAGCGACAGGATTTCCGACGAGAAGCGGACGCGGTTTTCCAGACTGCCGCCCCAGCGGTCGTCACGCCGGTTGGACCATGGCGTCCAGAACTGGTCGATCAGCGAGTGGTAGGCCGCAAAGATCTCCACTCCGTCGAAACCGGCCTGCTTCGCCCGGTCCGCGGCGGCAGCGAAGCTCTGGACAAGCTCTTCAATCTCGGCTTCGGAAACCTTGTGGCCGCCGTCGCTGTCGTGCAGCGAGGGAAGGCCCGAGGCCGACCAGTTAGCGTGATACGAATTGGCGCCGTCGCCGTGCTGGCCGACATGGTAGATCTGCTGGATCATCACCGTATCGTAATTGCTGCACGCCTCGTTGATCTTGCGCAGCGGCGCAATGATCGCGTCATCCTCGGCACGAAAGTTGCCACGTGTCAGCACGCCCGACTTGTGGGCCGGCACCGGCTCGACCACGATCATTGCCGCGCCACCCTTCGCGCGCTCGACGTAATAGGCTTTCGTGCGCCGCGATGGCAGGCCGTTCTCGGCCATATTGTTGGTGTGAGCGCCGAACACAATGCGGTTCTTCAAGCGCTTGTGGTTCAAGGTAATAGGCGTAAAAAGATGCGGGAAGGGCTGCGACATACCCACCTAGACCGATTCTTGATGAAGCCGTCCCCCTCAAGACACAGCAATGTCACGATTCTAACACTGATTTGCCAAGCTTTTTTTCCGTGAACTGACGCCAAGGTGGCGTTGGACGGTACAAACCGACAATCCAGTCGATGAAACTGCGCACTTTCAGCGGAACATAAAGCCTGCCGGGGTAAAGCGCGTGCACTCCAAGACGGCCTGCCGTCCAGCCAGGCAGCACGCGTACCATCCTCCCTGCCACCAGATCGGCATGACACAGGAAATCGGGCTGCAGGGCAATCCCGGCGCTGGCGAGCGCCATGGCCTGAATGGCGTCGCCATTGTTGGCGAAGGCGGCCGCAGTGACGCGGACCGAGGCCTGGCGTCCGTCGGCATGCTTTAGGCGCCAGATTCCGCCGTCATTGGCCAGCGAATAGGTCAACACCCTGTGCCCGGCAAGGTCTCCGGGCGTGTCCGGCGTTCCGCTGGCGGCGAGATAGCCGGGGCTTGCGACGCAAAGCATCTCGACGTCGGCAATGCGCCGGGCAATCAGGCTGGAGTCAGCCAGTTGAGAGATGCGGATGGCGACGTCGAAACCTTCTTCCACCAGATCGACCAGGCGGTCGTTCAGCGACAGGTCAACGGTGACGTCGGGGTTCGCGCGGGTGAAATCCGGCAGATGCGGGGCAATGTGATGCACGCCAAACGACATCGGCGCGGACAAGGCAAGGCGTCCGCGCGGAGCAAGACGCTGCAAGCCTGCCGCCCGGTCCGCGGCTTCGAGCTGGACCAATACGTCCCTTGCGGTCTCGAGGTAGCTTGCACCAATGGTGGACAGGCTGACCGAGCGGGTGGTGCGGTTGAGGAGGCGCGCGCCGAGATGCGCTTCAAGCTCTGCCACGTGGCGCGACGCCATGTTGCGCGACATGCCCAGTTCATCCGCGGCAGCGGCGAAGCTGCCTTTCTCGGCAACCGCAACGAATACCTCAATGGCGCGAAGGCGATTCATATTGTCTCCTATTGTGAGATAATATGTTTCACAATCTGCTGATTATCTCAATCGCGAAATTCGCTAAATCTGGCTCATCGTCAAAACGGGCATCGGGCATGAACGCCCCTTAACCCAAACCAAAAGGAACTTGCACCAATGACTGAAACCCAGATGACAGCAAACGGCACTGCCCTGCTTCGCGTGACGCTTGGCGTGGCTGCCCTCTCCCACGGCCTGCTCAAGATTTTCGTGTTCACGCTTGCCGGAGCGGCCGGCTTCTTCGAGTCGATCGGCCTGCCGGGCTTTCTCGCCTACCTGGTCACGTTCACCGAGATCATCGGTGGCGTCATGCTGATTGCCGGCTTCCAGACCCGGCTTGCAGCACTTGCCCTGATCCCTGTCCTGCTCGGCGCCACCTGGGCACACGCCGGCAATGGCTGGGTCTTCTCGAACCAGGGCGGCGGCTGGGAATACCCGCTGTTTTGGGCAATCGCGCTTGGCGCACAGGCCTTGCTTGGCAGCGGCGCCTATGCGGTAGATGATATGGTCCAGCGCAAGCCGCAGACGGCCTGAAGCACACCCTGGATCAAGGAACCGCACCATGATCAAGAACATCGACCCCACTCCTGCGCGCCCGGTCTCACCGGGTGCGCGTATCGGCCACGTCCACCTGAAGGTGGCAGACCTTGACCGCGCCATCGGCTTTTATGTGGGCGTGCTGGGCTTCGGGCTGAAGCAGAAGTATGGCTCGCAGGCGGCGTTCGTGGCTGCCGGCGACTATCATCACCACATCGGCCTGAACACCTGGCAAAGCAAGGGCGGCAACCCACCCCCGCCCGGCACGACGGGCCTGTTTCACCTCGCCATTCTCTACCCGGAGCGTGCCGACCTAGCCGATGCACTGAAGCGGATCATCGACGCCGGTTACCGGCTGGATGGCGCCTCGGACCACGGCGTATCGGAAGCGCTGTACCTCACCGACCCGGATGGCAACGGCGTGGAGCTTTACTGGGACAAACCCGAAAGCGAATGGCCAATCGCCGAAGATGGCGAACTGCAAATGGTCACCGAGCGTCTCGACCTTGAAAACTTGCTCAAGCAGGCAGCATGAGCTTCCCAGTGGTGCCCCGGCCATCATGCCGGGGCATTGCTTGCCGTCAGATGTCCATCGCCTTCTTGCGCCCTTCGTAGATCGCCATCACGGCGGTCCGGGCAGCAACGCTGTCGCCCACCTCGATCATCTCAAGGTCTGAACCTTCGATCTCGCGGGCAAGCCAGTCATCGGCCTTGTTGGTGGAGGCAATCACCAGCGTGTCGGCCTCGACCACCACGTCGGGCGAGGCGAAGTCGGTGATGACCGCGGCGTTGCCCCGCCACTCCTTCACGGCTGCATCGGTGTGGAACGTTGCGCCAAGCGACTTGAGCCGCTTGCGTATCGGGATGTCGGCGGCGGTGCGCTCCACTTCCTTGGCCACCATGCCAAGCGGCGTCACGATGGTGACCTCGTGGCCGTTCTCCGCCAGGTGCAGCGCCGTACCGGCCCCCTTCCAGTTGCCGCCTTCATCCAGCAGCACCACGCGCTTGCCGGGCCGAGCCCGGCGGGACATCACTTCTTCTGCCGAGCACACATTGCCGCTTTCAATTCCCGGCAAACGGTCGAGGTGCGGGAACGCGCGCTGGAAACCATCGCCCGTCGGCTGTGACCCGGTCGCCATGATGACCACGTCGGCACCGAATCCCTTGACCTCGTCTGCATCCATCGGCGTGTTCAGGCGAACCTCCACCTGCAACCTGTGGAGCTGGCGTTCCTGCCAGTCGAGATAGTCGATGATCTGGTGGCGGCGCGGCTGCATGCCTGCCAGCCGGAACTGTCCGCCCAGCTTGTCACTCGCCTCGGCCAGCGTGACCCGGTGGCCGCGCTCTGCCGCAACGCGGGCAGCCTCCAGCCCGGCCGGACCACCACCCACGACCAGAACCTTCTTCGGCTTCGTGGCCGGGGTGAACCTGTCACCGCCCCATTCAAACTCGCGTCCAGTGGAGGGGTTGATCAGGCAGGATATCCAGTAATCCCGGAAGCGCCTGCCCCAGCACATCTGGTTGCACGAGAGGCATGGACGGATGTCTTCCGGCCTGCCCTCCTTCGCCTTGTTGGCAAGGTGCGGGTCGGCGATCTGGCCGCGCACGATGGAAACGGTGTCGGCCTGTCCCGAGGAGATGACGTACTCGGCGTTCTCTGGCGTGCGGATGTGGCTTTCGGCCTGCACCTTGATGTGCTTGCACACGGCCTTGAGCGCCTCGGCATAGGGTGCGCCCAGCTTGTCGGCAAAGAAAACCGATGGAATGATACCGGTAAAGTCGAAGTAGCTGCCCGTGCCGCACGTCACATAGTCGAACAGCGCACGCTGGTCGAACCAGGCCAGCACCTCCTGGGTGCCTTCGAAGGATAGTGATGCCTCGATTTCCGGGTGCAGGTTGATGGCAAGGCCGATGATGAAATCGTCGCCGGCCATCTTGCGGATGCGGCTGGCGATCTCGGCGGCGAAGCGGCAGCGGTTTTCCAGCGAGCCACCCCAGCGGTCATCGCGTCGGTTGTTGAACGGCGTCCAGAATTGGTCGATGAGGGCGTTGTAGGCCGCGAAAAGTTCAATACCCTGGAAGCCTGCATCACGCGCCCGGCGCGCGGCCTGCACGAAGCTTTCGATGGCGATTTCGATCTCGACCTCGCTCATCTGGTGTGAACCGTCACTGTCATGGAAGGACGGCAGGCCGGACGGCGACCAGTTTGGCTGGAACGAGTTGTCGAAGTCGCCGTGCTGGCCGACGTGATAGAGCTGGTTGCAGATCACTGCGCCCTCGGCCTTTACCGCTTCGGTGATCTTGCGGAAGTGTGGGATGACGTCATCAGAGCAGGGCCGGAAGTTGCCGCGCGTCAGTAGTGCGGTTTCGTGCACCGGCACAGGTTCGACCACGATCATGCCGGCACCGCCGATGGCGCGCTCGCGGTAATATCCAAGGTGACGTTCGCCCGGCAGGCCTTGCTCCGCCATGTTGGCGGTGTGCGAGCCGAAGACGATGCGGTTTCTGAGTGTCGCTCCGCGAATGGTGAGCGGTGAGAACAGGTTCGGAAAGACAGTCATGAAAGGTGATCCGTCAGGCTGGGTGTTGGAGCGACTTCAGGATGAACAGTGCGGTGTACAGGTCGAGATGGCCGCCGCCACCGTTCTTGAACAAGGTGATGTCGCCGGGCGCACGGGCAATGTCATGGCCCGGCCGGCACAGGGTGTAGAGATCGGCCTCAATCTTGCCGCGGTCGATCACGCCGCGGCCAATCGGGTCGATCAGGTCGCCGCTTTCCTCGACATTCCAGTCTGCATCGACGAACAGCCGGGCCCGGCGGACCGTCTCGTCGTCCACCTCGCGCATGTCGGGCGTGTAGCCGCCGACGAGGTCCACATGGGTGCCCGCCTTCAACCAAGCACCTTGCACCAGCGGCTGCGTGGCGGCAGTGCAGCAGGACACTATATCGGCCTGCCGGACTGCTGCCTCAAGATCAGTGACCGACTTTGCAGCGATGCCATCCGCGGCCAGTTCGGCCGCCACGGCATCGGCGCGATGCGCCGTACGGTTCCACACCAGGACGCGGGTGAGCGATGACCGCATGGCCATGTGCGCCCGCGCCAGCCACGGCGACAGACCGCCCGCGCCCACCATCACCAGTGTCGCGGCGTCTTCGCGGGCGAGCAGTTGCGTGCCAAGCGCGGAGTCGCCAGCAGTCTTGCGATAGGTGAGCGAGGTGCCGTCGATGACGGCTAGCGGTGCACCATCATCTCCGCTGAACACCGCATAGAGCGCCTGGATCGCCGGAACGCCCGGATGGCGGTTCGGGTTGTCGGGAAGGACGGTCACGAGTTTCGAACCGAAGGCCACGCCCGGCAGAACGGCTGGGAGGTTGAGGAAGGTCTGGGTGGTGCCGCGCACGGACGCGGTCACACCGGCGCGGCCGGACAGCGGCACGCCCTGCCGGTGTCCCTCGGACAGCGCCTCAACGAGGGCGAACCATTGGCAAATCCGGTGGACGTCGCTGGCGGATACGATGCGCATGGAGTCAGTTCAATATCCGCGCGCCGGCCTCATGACAGGCCCGGCCCGGTAATTTCCTTCACCAGCTTGCGGTAGATCGCTTCGCGATAGGCCTCGTAGTCATTGGCCTTGATGACGAAGTGATACGGCCCGCCGACCACGGAATTCTCGAAATACTTGTCGAGCGTCGGCCACTCGTTGAGGATGGCCAGTCCGTTGATAGTGATGCCGCGCGCGACAACTTCATCACGGGCGAGATCGACGATATCGCCCCTGTTGTTGCGGCCGTCCGAAGATACGTCGATGACCCGGCGGTTGGAGGTGAAAGGTGCTGCCTCCAGCGCGGCCGCGCCGAACGCCAGGGCTGCCCCGATGGCCGTACCTCCCTCGGACAACTGGCGTTCAAGCTTGAACATGCGTTCGGCAAATGCGTTGGCCGTCGTTTCGCTGTCGATCACCGTCCACGGCGTGGACAAGGTCTGGTTTTCCGCGTCGGACCACTGGAACACGGTCACGGCAATGCGTCCCAGCGGGCCGGACTGGATGGCGCGATGCACTTCAGGCGAACGGAATGCATGGCCGATGCCATCCATCTGAAGCCGGAATTCGCGCGCATCGACGGAATAGGAACAATCCACCGCCAGAACCAGGATGAGGTCGACTTCGCCGCCGGACTGCGAGACCGCGGGCCCGGTCATGTCCAGCATGGCGGCGGGCAGCGCACAGGCGGCGGCCGCACAAACAAAAAGCATCCGCCTGCGGGAAAGCTGCCGGCGGATGCTGCTGTTGTTCATCTAGGACCCGTGCCGTATCAGCTTGGCGACAGGCCGCGCAGGCGTTCCGAGCGGCGGCGCAACAACTCCAGCGTCGTCAGCAGGGCAATCGAGATGGCCACCAGGACCGTTGCCACGGCAAGGATGGTTGGCGAAATCTGCTCGCGGATACCGGAGAACATCTGGCGAGGGATCGTCACCTGCGTTACGTCCGCGAGGAAGATCACGGCGACCACTTCATCAAGCGAGGTGATGAAGGCGAACAACGCGCCCGAGATCATGCCAGGCAGGATGAGCGGCATGATCACCCGGCGGAACGTGGTGAAGCCGTTGGCGCCCAACGAGCGCGCGGCGCGGATGAGCGAGTTGTCAAAGCCGGTCAGCGTGGCCGTCACCGTGATGATGACGAATGGAACACCCAACGTGGCATGGGCCAGCACGATGCCGGCGTCTGTATTGATTAACCCATCGGGGAAGAACGGGAAGAAGTCCTTCTTGGCGTAGAAGAAGAACATACCCGTCGCGGTGATCACCAGCGGCACGATCATCGGCGAAATAAGAAGGCTGGTGATGGCCGAACGCCACGGCATTTCGGGGCGCGACAGGCCGAGTGCGGCAAGCGTGCCGAAGAAGGTTGCCAGGATGGTGGACAGCACAGCGAACTTGAAGGAATTGACAGCGGCCCCGATCCAGGTGGAGTTATTCCACATGTCGGACCACCAGCCTTCAGTTGCTTCAGGCGCCTGCATGCCGAAGGTGAAAATCAGCTCGTACCAACGCAGAGAAAACGCATCAGGGTCAAGCGCGAGCATGCCGTCGGTGAAGCTGAAATAGGGCTCCGCATTGAACGACAGAGGCACGATCACGAGTACCGGCGTGATCAGGAAAATGAAAATGAGGGTGCACGACAGTAGGAAGATGTAACGGCCAAACTTCTCGCCCCAGGTCGAGTAGGCCGGCATTTCAGTCATGAAATACAACGGCAACCCGGTAATGATGGCAAAGCCCACGGCAGGGGCCAAGCGGCCCATGAGCATCCAGGCCACTAAGCAGGCTGCAATCCAAGCCAAGTAACCGGACGATATCTTGATGCCAGCTATGCTCATTTGTGTCCCCTCACCCGAACTTCAGATTATCTACGCCAATCAGCTTGTTGTAGATCCAGTAGAAAATTAGAACGATCGCCAAAAGGATGGCGCCAAGCGCCGAGCCCAGACTCCAGTTCAGGGTTTTCTTGATGTGATCCGCGATCAGGTTTGAAATCAACAGGCCATCACTGCCGCCAACCAGCGCCGGTGTGATGTAGTAACCCATCGCGAGGATAAAGACGAGCAGTGTACCGGCGGCGATGCCGGGAATCGTTTGCGGAAAGTACACCTTGACGAATGAGTAGGTTCCAGTTGCCCCGAGCGAGCGGGCCGCACGCATGTAGTAGGGTGGAATGGTCTTCATTACCGAATACAGCGGCAGGATCATGAACGGCAGCAGGATGTGCACCATGGCAATGATCGTACCGGTCTGGTTGTAGATCATCTGCACCCGATTCTCGTCAGAGATGATGTTGGCAAAAACGAAGATGTTGTTGATCACGCCTTCCTTCTGCAACATCGCGATCCACGCGGTCGTGCGCACCAGTAGTGACGTCCAGAACGGCAGCAACACCATGATCATCAAAAGGTTAGACTGGCGCAGCGGCAACGTCGCCAACAAGTATGCCACCGGATAGGCGATGAGCAGACAGGTGAAGGTGATTAGCGCGGACAACCATAACGTCTTCCAAA
>JAHEBA010000200.1 GCA_024642465.1 Alphaproteobacteria bacterium | reverse complement strand
TGCAACAGGGCAACCTGACCCCAGAACTGACACTGCGTGCAGCCAACAGGGCAGGCTATGCTGCCAGCATCGTCCGCAAGCCGCTCAACCGACTCAATCCGCTGGTCTTCCCCGCCATCCTGTTGCTGGAAAACGGCGACGCTTGCGTTGCCTTTCGCAAGAAGGGTCGGCGCAAGCTGGAGATCTTTGATCCGCACACCGAAACCATGACAACGGTGTCCCTGGCGGCGCTGAAGCAGAGCTATGCCGGATCGGCCATCCTGATCAGGCCAGACATTCGCCTGGGAACCCGTGAGCCCGAAGCTATCCAGCTGGCACGCGGCCACTGGTTCTGGGGCGTGGTGTGGCGACTGTGGCCGAGCTACATGCAGGTGGTGCTGGCGGCGAGCCTGATCAATGTGCTGGCACTGGCCTCGCCGTTGTTCATCATGAACGTTTATGACCGGGTGCTGCCCAACAAGGCGATCTCGACCCTCTGGGTGCTGGCGGCCGGCATTACCATGGCCGTGCTGTTCGACTTTTTGTTCAAGACGCTTCGAAGCTGGATGATCGATAGTGCGGGCCGGCGCGCCGACGTGCTGCTGGCTGGACGCATTTTCGAGCACCTGTTATCGATCAAGCTACAGAACAGGCCCGGCACCACGGGCAGTTTTGCCAGTCATCTCAAGGAGTTCGAACAGGTCCGCGAGTTCTTTACGTCCAATACGCTGGCGACGATCTCGGATTTCATGTTCTTCAGCCTGTTCCTGCTGGTGATCCATCTCATCGGCGGGCCCTTGTGGATCGTGCCGGCAACAGCCGCAGCCATCGTGTTCACGGTCGGCTTCATCATGCAGTTCCCGCTGCGCAAGGCGGCCAAGGAAACCTCGACCGAGTCCGCCTATCGGCATTCGCTGCTGGTGGAGTCCATTTCAGCGCTCGAGACGATCAAGATGCTGCGGGCCGAGGGGCGGCTTCAGAGCATTTGGGAACGGCTGGTGGGGCGCACCGCCCGCACGCTGGAGAAGACCAAGCGCATTTCCAACATGGTGACGACCATCACCATGGCTGTGCAGCAGCTGGTGACGGTGGGCATCGTGGTCTACGGCGCCCAGCTGTTTGAGAAGGGCGAGGTGTCGATGGGCGCGATCATTGCGTCCGTCATCCTGGCCGGCCGCGCTGTAGCGCCGTTCGGCCAGTTTGCAACCATCGTAGCGCGCTCCCAGCAATCGTTCGCCGCGTTGTCAAACCTGAACGGCATCATGAAGATGGAAAGCGAGCGTCCGGATGGAAAGTCGTTCGTGGCGCAGCCGATTATTGATGCCAAGCTCGAGTTCAAGGCAGTCAAGTTCTCTTATCCCGGCGCCCCGACCCCTGCCCTGAACGGTTTAAGCTTTACCATCAACCCTGGTGAAAAGGTCGGGATCATCGGCAAGATCGGGTCTGGCAAGACCACCATCGGACGCTTGCTTGCTGCGCTTTACGAAGCGCAGGAAGGATCGGTGCTGATTGACAATATCGACATCCGACAATTCCACCCGCACGAGGTGCGCCGCGCCATCGGCGTGGTGAACCAGGACTCCGACCTGTTCTTCGCCAGCTTGCGCGACAACATCATGATGGGCAAGCCCAACGCCTCGGATCAGGAAATCGTCGAAGCGGCGCGGATGGCGGGGGTAGAAGACTTCGCCATGCGCCATCCGGCCGGCTACGATATGCCGGTGGGTGAGCGCGGAAACCTGTTGTCGGGCGGACAGCGCCAGGCCGTGGCGCTGTCGCGGGTATTGCTGCTCAACCCCAAGGTCATTTTCCTCGATGAACCTTCAGGGTCGATGGACATGGCCAGTGAACGCGTGCTGATCAAGAACCTGAAGCAGGCACTGAGGCCCGATCAGACCATCATCGTCTCCACACACCGCTACTCCATGCTGGAACTGGTGGATCGCCTCATCGTGCTGGCCGATGGTAAGCTTGCTGCAGACGGGCCGAAGGACAAGGTGCTGGAAGCGCTGAAAGCGCGCCTTGCTGAGCAAAGAGGCTGAGTCCTTCAACGCCCCCCTTCATGTCTGCTTTTGATGCTTACGTTATCCCCGAGTACTTGCGGCGGCGCTTACTCCCGACGTATCGATACCATCCTCAAGGAAGACAAGCACGAAGGCGTCGGGTCCATGTCCTGCCAGCATCAGCCTGGCGCGGCAATTGTGGGTCTTGGCCCCAGTTGAGAGCACCAGCAGCGTATTCAGCGCCTTGTTGTGGTTCTGCTGCAGAAACTCCCTCAGCCGCGCAAACGGACGCGTGTAGGAAATCCGCACAAAGGCGCGGCTGCCCTGCCCCTTTTCGGTCTCGGTCATGAAGCGGGAGGCAAAGGCCGGATTGTGCGCCACTATTGTGCGTTCATCCTTGAGAATGAATGCGGGCGACGGACAGGCCGTGAGCATCAGCGTGAGATTGAGATCGCCTTCGGTCAGGTAGGCAGCCGTCTTCGCGTCACGGGCCGCCTTGAGACAGTGGCAACGCAGCACCGAGGCTCGATTGTCCTCAGACCCCGCAGACTCGAGCACCGTGTGCACATACTTTGCCAGACTGAGTTTGGCCAGATCGGCCAGTTCCTCCAGCTGCACCCAAAAGATGTGCTCAAGCTTGATCGCGAGCCGCTTGCCGGCCCGCTGCAGCACCTTCATGGTCAGGTGCGTGGGTGGAACTTGCGGGCTTTCGAGCATCGAAAACTCCTGGTCTGGGGCCTCTGCGCAGAAATCCGGAATCATACCTGAATATGACTCTACTGGGGTCTAGTTAAGGCTTTGTTAACGGTTTGTACTGGATCGGACGGGTATACTTAACACGAATCGGTCTTTGCGCATATCCATGTATGTGTTTTGCAGCCTGATCGCCTTTGCCCCTAGTACGCTTAATTTGGCTCAAGTGCTACTGTTCCAAGTAATGAAAAATTTACCTCTGGGGTTGGAACCCGGCAGGTGAAGGGACGGCAAGGAGCGCAGCCTAATGACTGAATGCAGCAATCTTGATCTGGGTCAGCGTGTGGGATGACGCATCTGATGCAGGTACACGGTGCGCCCTCCGCCGCTTCAGTTGCCGGGACGCCACAAGCCACAACCAACCAAAGCAATTTCCATCGTGAGCGGCGCACTTGGCGAGAAGATGACTGGTCTCGACCTGTCGACAATCAGGATCAAGCCTGCAAGTCCGCATTGCGCCCAAAACACTCTCGATTTAGATGTTTTGCAGTAAATCATTTATCAATATAATTTTTAATATTTGAATCTAATCTTCAGTATAATTCAATTCTTTATTTGTATAAAATTTGAAACGACCTGTACTTAAGTGTGTCCTTGAGACAAGGTCAAAGTTAGGGCGAAAGCCAGCATACAGCAGCATGGCAGGACAGAGCCTGCTGGTTAGGGAGTAATGAGTTATGACAGACCATCGCGATGTTGAACTTGGCCAGAGATCCGGGTCGGCATGGAATGAGGCATCCGAAACGCGCGCCTCATCTGCAGATCAGCTCGCCCAAGCGACGACGAGCAGCACCGACAGTGCGGCCCAGCCGGACGACCAGCCGGTGGTGAAGTCAGAGCTCAACGAGACTGTCATCGTTGACGAGGATGACCTGCCGAATGCCACGGGCGACCAGGACTCGCCGGGCGACCTCAGCCCACAGTTCACGACCGGCACGCTGGAAGGCTCTGTCGGCAATGACGGTCCCGCCACTTTCACCCTGCTCGAGACCGGCAGCCCGGATGGATA
>JAHEBA010000199.1 GCA_024642465.1 Alphaproteobacteria bacterium | reverse complement strand
GAGCATAATCCTGTTCCTTCCACCTAAGGGTAAGCTGCTCCCTGTTGAAGTCACGGATATTGAGTTTCCTGTGTCTGAAGTTTGCGCTCGACCAATAAACAAAAACTGAAGGGATATTGATCAGGCAGGGACATCGCTGGAATTACCCCGGAAAGCTGTCGTCTTTCGAGGCTACCCAGGTAGTCCGGGAAGTGCCAACAGGCGACATCGGGATAAGCTGTCTGCTCGCTTGACTTACTTGCAAGTGCTTGTCTACAGAGCCATAGACTAATCTGCAGAATGGGCCTGGGAACGCATGAGGCCGATGATGTGATGCTCAAGCTCTGCGTATCCGGGCGATGTCACGGCATCTTCCTTTCGCGTAATGTCCTGGCCTTTGCGGTAATCAACCTGGATGTCTTCCAGAACCGTGCCTGGATGGCGGGATATGAAAATAATGCGGTCGCCAAGGAACAGTGCCTCTTCGATATCATGTGTCACCATGACAACGGTTGTGCTCGTCTTTTCCATGATCGACAACATCAATTCCTGCATCGACCATCGGGTCTCAGCATCGAGTGCGCCAAATGGTTCGTCCATCAGTAAAAGGTTGGGCTGGTTGGCAAGCGTGCGGGCAATGGCAACCCGCTGTTTCATGCCACCGGACAGCTGGCGCGGATAACGGCCATAAACCTGAACTGAGTCTCAGATGATCCACGCTACCTTGCAAGTTTCATACAGTTACATATTTATTTATCAAAAAACTAAAAGTTGAAAGTAATTCAAAATATATTTTTGTTCTTGCAAAATCACATCGCCTTAAGATTTGCATTTTAATTTCATTTTTAGCTAAGTCACCCCGTCTTAGTTGTTGTTTTCCCTGCTTAGACGGCGAGCACAAAGGAGAGAGTTATGTTTGAGCGTTTCCTCAAGGACGAGTCTGGCGCCACCGCCATTGAATACGCCCTCATCGCTTCCGCTACTGGTCTGGCTCTAATTGCTGTCATGCCCTCGCTCAACATCGTGCTGAGCGCTAAGTTTGCTGCTATCAATAACGGACTGCAGTAACCATCACGGCGACGCGGCCTCATTGTCGTCAGCGAAGACGAAATGTGCAGGTATCTGTCGCGAGATTCCGCTCCAAAGCCAGTCTAGCCATCCGCCTTTGCCCTTGCCCGCCATCTTGCCCACCGTCGCCGCTGCGCCTCAGTAATGCGCTGCTTGCCCTCCGGCGTCCGCGGACCTGTAGATAGCCCGCCATGAAATTTGCACCGGTTCCTGCCCGGCAATGCCCTAGCCCCACATGGGAGACCCCTGCGGGTTCGTGCGCCGCATAGTGGCCGCCTATTCATCGTCCGCCAGCCGTTCCATTGGTGTTGAATGCCCCGGTTGCACCTGATTGACATACCGCTCAGCGCCGGGAACACGGGTGAGGGCAGCAACGGCATCAATCTGCGATATCAGCGCTTCTGCCTCACGGGTGAGTGGATTGCGCAATCCGCAAAGGCCGCGAAGCCTGTTTACATGCTTCCGGCAATCCCGCATCGCATCCAACAACGCCCTGTAATCCAACTCGCTAGAGTTAGGGTGATAGAAAGGGTTGATAGCTTTGCGGGTGCGTCTGGACATTACCCCATAATAACTCTTGTTCCCAATTTGTTCTACAGCCCTTCTGCCCCTATCCACCGGCCAAAACAAAACAGGCGCTCCCCGAGGGAAACGCCCGTCAAATCTGCAAGTCTGTGATTGTCTGGTGTCAGACAGCTACAGCCGTCCGCCTGCGCCATAAAAGTTTTCACGCCGTCGTAAGTCTAAGGAGGCTTGCAGCAAGACGCCATGTCAGCACTCCTTAGCCATCGGCTGACCACTGCTGGTGACCAGGAAGGTAAGGTCGCCGGTTGGGCCAGCGTCAATTACGTTTGCCAACTGGGGGCTGAATGGTATCTCGACCCGTTCAGATGTTTTCTCCATGACGAGGCTTATGAAGTCGCCTCTAATGTGCTGACGGCCCAGCCTGACGACATCGCCGCGCCTGGACGGTTCAGTACTGGGCATACCTTCTCCCTCACTTCCTGTTTGGCCTCACTCTTGGATGGATGCTGTGGAAGGCGATGGCCTGGCTGATGCTTTGAGCCGCTTACTTTGCCTGGCATGCACCAAGCTGTCTTGTCCGTGACGCCAGGCTGGGCTGAGCGCACTGTGGATGGAATGGACCTATGAGCGCACAATGGTCTCACCGAGCCAACTGCCGCTTCGTGCCAGCAAACAACACGGTGCCCTATGCTGCACGCTAACGAATTATCGCTTTGTCGAAGCAGTCAGGACGGAAAATACAAAGCAGGTTTGGCAAAGGACTGCAGAATGCGCCCTGCCAGCAATGCAGGTTTTTGGTGGCGCGGCGACGATAGCAACGCACGTGTGGCGCTATCGGTGTGCCCGCGCAGGCATATGGCCGATTTCTCGCCAGGATCAACGGACTTTCCATGTTGAAGCTTCCAATTGTCGAGATGGCCTGCCTAAGCTGACTCTAGCGTTCTAAGTCGAGGGCAAGTGGTGGCTGAAGCAAGGATCCAACGAAAGCTGGCGGCAATTCTCGTTGCGGATGTCGTTGGCTATTCAAGGCTGATTGGCACAGACGAGACGGGCACGATCAAAGCCCTCAACGCACTTCGCAGTGAGCTGTTCGAACCCAAGGCAGCACAACATCACGGCCGCACCGTCAAACTGATGGGTGATGGTGAACTGATGGAGTTTCCCAGCATCGTCGACGCAGTGCGGTTCGCGGTCGAAGTCCAGTGTGCATTGTCCGACCGCAATGCGAGCATTCCCGAAGACCAGCGGATCGCATTTCGAATGGGCGTCAATGTCGGCGACGTCGTCGTTGAAGGCGATGACCTCTACGGCGATGGCGTGAACATAGCTGCCCGGCTGGAGGCGCTCGCAGAACCGGGTGGCGTGTGTCTGTCTCGCTCCGCGCGTGATCAGGTCCGCGATCGACTGGACATTGACCTGACCGATATGGGCGAAATCGATGCCAAGAACATTTCCCACAAGATGCGGGTTTTTGCGGTTGTGATGAACGACAAGGCGCGCTCGCTCATGTCACCTGTTCAGGCAGCCAGCACAACCGACCTATCAACACCTCCGCACCGCAAAACAAGCGAACACCGAACATGGGCCTGGACCGTCGGTGGACTGGCTGTCCTGGCAGCGCTGGTTGCCGGTCTCTGGTTCTGGAGGTTGCCCGATGCAGACTCGACCCGCAGCTCCGAGCCGCTTGCTCCGGCCTCCGTTGCGGTGCTGCCGTTCAGCAATATGAGCGCCGACCCACAGAAGGTCTATTTCAGTAACGGCGTAACCGAAGGAATCATGCTGGAATTGTCGCGTATGCCTAGCATGTTCGTTCCAGCAAGCAATTCCACAAAACGCTATGCAGGAGCGGGGGTTGGTCTCAAGGAGATCGGCAAGGAACTCGGGGTGCGCTATGTCCTCGACGGCAGCGTGCAGCAAGCCGACGGTCAGGTGCGCATAACAGCCAAACTGATGGAGATCGAAAGCGGCAAGCAGGTATGGGCAAAGCGCTATGATCGTCCGCTTCAGGACGTGTTTGCCGTTCAGGATGAGATCAGCACGTCCATTGCGGCCCTGCTCGTGGCCCAGATAGAACAAGCGGACCTGCAGATAGCCAAGCGCAAGCCGACATCAGACATGGATGCCTACGATCTCGTGTTGCAGGGGCGTGAACTGGTGAACCTCGGAACGACCCTTGAACGCGACAGCCGGG
>JAHEBA010000198.1 GCA_024642465.1 Alphaproteobacteria bacterium | reverse complement strand
TATCCAGCAGGGTGGTCTCATCAATGTCGGGATCGGCTTCAATCAACCGGCGACGCAGCTCGGTAAATCGGCTAGCTTCTTCGGTGAGGAGATAGGTGGCGGTCATGGGGATCGCTCCAAATGCATGGTGCTTATATAGAAAGGCATAATGCTAAATAATTATGGCGAAACTGTGATTGCAGGCAGTCAGATACGCGGGGCGCGCGGCATGTTGGGCTGGATGGTCATTGAGCTGGCCGAGCGTTCCGGCATCAACCGCAACACCATCAAGCGGCTCGAAAGCTTCGATGACATTCCACCCAGCCGCACCCAGTCATTGCTGGATCTGAAGCGGGTGTTTGAGGAAGCCGGCATCGAGTTTATCGATGCCACCGACACCAAGGGCCCTGGCGTGCGGTTGAATCGTCGGTAATGAACGCCATAAGCCTTACTCAACTTGTGAGCCGATCAGAGCGAGCCAGTCATCCACCTGTGCCGCCAAAGCCGCATCGAAATGCGGATAGTGGGCTGATGCGCCCTCGAAGAAGCCGCTCACCTGGTCTGCCGGATAGCCGGCTTCGGCAAAGTTCAGGGACAGGACATAAAACAGGTCCCAACCGTTCAGAAAGAACGCCAGCAGTTCGCCCAATGAGAGCACCTGTTCGGCGGTCATGGAGGTGGTATCGGTCAGCGTATTGCCATCGTGCTCGTCGACGACGCGATAGTGCCAGACGTTGCCCTGCCTTCTTGCGTAGACAGCGGTGACATCGAGCAGGGTCGACTGGATGGTGATGCGCGCAATCTCCACCTCGCCGGCATCACAGTCCGGCAGGTATTCCCCACTCATCAGGGCAGGATGCAATCGCGCCAGGGCTCGGCGCTGTTCATCGCTGAGCGCGTGCTGCAATAGTTCCTGTGGCGGCTCGCCCGGCATCTTGCCATCCATGTAGCTCGCCACCAGCGCGCGGCGGCTGGTGCCCTTGATGCGGGACAGGATGTGTGACCGGCCGTCTAGCGTACCGACATAGTCCTTCGACCTGAATGACAGATTTAAGCCTGGCTTGTGATCCAGCATTAGTTTGATCTCCTGTTTAGCCAGTTCGGCGTCATGCCGGGGATGGCAAGTCGGACTAAATCCTCCCCAACCCGTAAGGCGGGTCACTCCGTGCAACTGTCGTGAACTCAGGTCACGACAATGTCGATTGGCAGCTGAAGGCGCGCCACAGTCTCGCGCAATAGCGCGATGTCACCAGCCGTCACCAGCCAGGCAGCGCGCCCTGCGCCGCTGAGCTGCATGTCCAGCTGCAGCACCCGGCCATCATCAAAGGGTTCAAGACCATCACACCGCATAATGATCTCCTCGAGCAGCAGGTGGGCCCGTGCAGCGGCACTGGTGAGGGTGAGGTACTCATGCCACTGCCGTGACAAGTCCATGCAGCCACTGGAGGGATGCAGCGCCTCCAGCCAGTCAGTAACAGAATGCGAGCTGACAGCGTCTGCACCGCGCTCAGCTGCAACCCGATCGGCCGCATACCGCCGGATCAGCTCGACTGCCTGTCTATGACTTCGTGGTCACCACCTGGGAAATCCGCCAGTTGCGGGAGTACAGGACATCGTTCTTGCAGGTCGAAAACGTCAAATACTCCAATTATCAACAGAGAAAAGGAATGACGAACGAACAGGCAAAGTGGGTGGTGGATCAAGTGAACTATGTTCGTGATGCCGCAGATCCGGAACTGACGAAAGAACAAAATTTCAAATATTTTGAGCAAAGATTCAGGGAGGCTTTTTCAATCCCACCACCAGAAGTAAAACTCGACAAAGATGAGGAACTAAAAAACTTAAGCGTTGGTGAAACCAAGTACAATCGCGCCTCCAGACTATCGCAAGTGATCTCAAGCCAAGTTGGGACCATCGATCATTTGCAGAGAATGACGCTCATGCTGGAAAAGCGCCGCGATAGCTTGTTGCGCGACCTTGGCCGCCGCCAAGCGACCCGGCGCGAAAATCTGGCCGCGCGAGTACACACGGCTGAACCGGTGACAGACCTTCAAGCGGAAGTCCGTGGATGACCTCTAGGACGCAGACCGCCAGCAATCGCCGCAATGCCCGCCACAGCACAGGTCCGACGACGCAAGCCGGCAAGCAGGCGGTCGCCGGCAATGCCCGCCGCCATTGTCTTACCGGTAAACTGGCTGAAGGATCAGACGCCTTCCACCAGGCCGAACAGCTGGCTGAGGCAGTATGGGCGCGTGCATCTTGCCACCCGGAAGCGCTGGCGCCAGCGCGTGCCTATGCGCATGCCCAGGTCAAGCTCGACCTGATCCGGCAACGGCGCCGCGCCGGTCTTGAGCACATGCTGCCGCCAATTCTTAACGCGCCGGCTCGTGTTACAGGCGAACAAATTGCAACGCCTACTGCTTCACTAGACCTTGAAAAACTTGCCCGCTATGAGCGCATGGCCCGAGCCGAACGGCTACAGGCCCTGGAGTCTTTGGCTGGGTACGTTCAGCCCGTTGAGACCGCAGAATAGTATGCATCGACTCGCTACATTTTATCAAGATCAGCAATTGGATACACAGGACATGACAAAACAAAGCCAGTTAGCAATTAAAGCCTAGATGTTTTTGTCCGTGGTTTTGATGGTGCAATCTTCACCCATGAACGAACGGATGCACTACCATTCGGTTCGCGGGTCCGAATGCGCAACCGCTCCGGTGGCAGAATCCGCATAGAGACCCGCCACATTCCATCACAGAATCATCCCGCTATTACCCCATCACTTGCGAAACGCTGCCGCATTGGCGAGCAAATCTTTGCGGCGTGGACGGCGTCCACACGTTCGCCGCGTCCAGGTCATTCGTGAGGAGCCCGGCGCACGGACGAAAGTCTAACTGGAGATCAAGTCCTATGAAAAAGTTTCTCGCAATACTACTCGCTTCCGGCTTTGCTTCCACCGCTGCTCTGGCTGCAGATTTCAGCGCTGTCGATGCCGACCAGAACGGTTCGGTGACCATAGAAGAGGCCAAGGCCGCCATGCCGGACCTGTCGGATGACGCGTTCAAGGCCGCCGACGGCGACCAGAACGGCGAACTGTCCGCCGAGGAATTCGCCAACATCCAGGGCTGAGGCTCTGCGCTGCTGGTGCATCCAAACCACCAGCATCATTGAAGAAACCGGGCCTCGTCATGCTTTGGCGGGGCCTTTTTCGACGGCGCGGACAAGCTTGAAAACGACATGCCGGCCTGGCCGTGTCGCTTTCGGATTTCCTGCCACCGGTTTGCCGCAATTTTGCCAGCGCGCAGTGGAAATTCAGTCCTAAATTTTCCAACAGCCGAGCGCAGGAATCGCGCCCAGATGAGGCAACACCTCAAGCCACCCTCATCAATCGCCGGCATGGTGCCGGGACGATGCAAGGCTTCAATATCCTCTTGGAGTTTGACTCAAATGAAGAAGATTCTCGCTGCTCTGGCCGTTTCCCTGATGGCTGTTTCCGCTGCCCAGGCTGCTGAACTGTCGGAAGTCGACACCGATGGCAACGGCACCGTTTCCATGGAAGAAGCCAAGGCTGCAATGCCGGACATGGCTGACGACGCCTTCACCGCTGCCGACGCCAATGGCGACGGCCAGCTGGACGCTGACGAGTTCGCAAAGCTCGGCCAGTAAGTCTTGACGCCGGGCGCCCCACCGCGCCCACAACGGACTGCAACGGACCCGGTCTGCCCTGTCGGCGGCCGGGTCTTTGCATTCGAGGAGCAGGCGAAGGCTTTGCGCAAATCTCCCAAACCCGCTATTGCATTGCGCCGTCGCAGCAAGG
>JAHEBA010000011.1:10994-54070 GCA_024642465.1 Alphaproteobacteria bacterium | reverse complement strand
TCCTTGCCGATCGAGTACAGCATGACCGGCCGCTCGCACTGGGCGGCAACCTCGCGCATGATGTGGATGCTCTCGGCCTCGAGCTGGCGGAGATGGGTGAGCTTGGTTGGAGCGGTCATCGGAATCCTGCGTGCGGGCAATGTGCCGCCTGTCTGCGGCGTGTTCAGCGCTAGCTTTCAGCGCGGATTGGTGCGGATGTCAATGTGTGTCCCCCGCAGCCAACTTGCTGTCCCTATCTGTCATGTTTGCGGCGGGACGTGGGCATAGCGTTGCGACAGATCAGATGCCGGGAGCGAAGTCATGACAGGGCGCGAAGGAACGAGGCGGCGCGGCAGGGGAGGGCACAGCCGTGACGGGCGCGCCGCAGGCGGGTTGCCGAGGCCGCTGCCACCGCTGGTCAATCCGCTGCCGCCGCTTGAGCTGATCGGTCAGGACCAGCTGATGCGCATCGTCGATGCGGCTTACCGGGTGCTGGAAGAGGCGGGGCTTGAGATCCTGTCGGACCGCTGCCTCGACATTTACGCTGCCAATGGATGCAAGGTGGACCGGGAGACCCGCATGGTGCGGATGGACCGGGCCACGGTGGAGCACTTCGTGGCGCTGGCGCCGGCGCAGTACGAGCTTCACGCCCGCAACCCGGAGCGCAATACGGTGATCGGCGGCAATACCGTCAATTTCAATACCGTCGGCTCGCCCCCGAATATCAACGACATCGACAATGGCCGCCGGTCTGGCGCCTACGAAGACCTCGTACGGCTGGTGAAGCTCAACCATTCACTTGGCGTGACGCACATGATGGGCGGGTCGATCGTGGAGCCGATGGATCTGCCGGTGCCGACCCGGCACCTCGACAATGCCTATGCGCTGCTGCGCTACACGGACCGGGCGGCGTTCGTGCGTTCGGTGTCGCGGTTCCGGGCGATGGACGCCATCGAGATGGCGGCAATCGCGCGTGGCGTCAGCATCGACCAGCTCAAGACCGAGTGCTCGCTGGTGACCTCGTTCAACGTGAACAGCCCGCGCCGGGTGGACGAGGAACTCCTAGACGGCCTGCTGTGCTTCGGCGAGCACGGGCAGGCGGTCGCCATCACGCCGTTCACGCTGGCAGGCGCCATGAGCCCGGTGACGGTTGCCGGCGCGCTGGTGCAGCAGACGGCGGAGGCGCTTGGCGTGATCGCGCTATCGCAGATGGCAAATCCGGGAGCGCCGGTCCTGTTTGGCGGGTTTACCTCCAACGTCGACATGAAGACGGGGGCGCCTGCCTTCGGTACGCCGGAATACGTGCAGGCGGTGCTCATCGGCGGCCAGCTGGCGCGGCATTTCAAGCTTCCCTACCGCTCGTCAAACGTGAACGCGTCCAACTGTGTCGACGCGCAATCGACCTATGAGAGCGCGATGAGCCTGTGGGCCTGCGTGATGGGGCACGTCAACATCGTGCATCACGGGCTGGGATGGCTCGAGGGCGGACTATCCGCCTCGCTCGAGAAGACGGTGATCGACGCAGAAATGATCCGGCAGTGGGCGGAGAGCCTGAAACCCTTCGACGTGAGCGACGAGGCGCTAGCGGTGGACGCCATAAAGTCAGTCGAGCCGGGCGGGCATTTCTTCGACACTGGTCATACCCTGGAGCGGTTCGAGACGGCGTTCTATCAACCGATGGTGTCGGACTGGCGCAATTACGAGAACTGGTTCGAGGATGGCGCGCGCACAGCGACGGAGCGGGCCAACCGCGTCTGGAAGCAGATGCTGGAAGCCTATCAAGAGCCGCCAATGGACGAGGCCGCGGACGAGGCGCTGAAGGCGTTCATGGCGCGGCGCAAGGAAGAGCTGAAAGGCTGGCAGGCCTAATCGGCAAACTCGATTGTGCCGCCTTCTTGGATGCGCAGGCGGCGGGCAGCCGCCACGGTCTCATAGTCGTTGCCGGTCACCTCGAGGATCGGGCAGGTGAGTCCGTAGAGTTGCTGCGCGACGGCGGCGCCTACCATCACGTTGACATCGCCCTCGCCCATAATGACGCCGGCCGGTCCCGAGCCGTTGCGGATGGCCTCGGCCACGCCGCCGGGGGTGCCGCCGGAGCCGCGGGTTGCCGGCATGACCAGCACCCTGGCCTTGATGCACTGGCCCTTCTGCGGGTGGTTGTTGTCGATGATGATGCCGGTTGCCGGGTCGAAGCCGCCCCAGAAGCTCAACGGTGCGTTGAGCCGCAACACGTCCGCCATAGCCGGGCCGTCGAACAGGACTCTCGCCTTCACTTCAATCATGCGAGACCCCGCCAAAGCTGCGGGTCGCGCCACACATCACCCATCACCGCCGTTTCGGCGCATTCGCGTAGCGAGCCGAAACACACCTCAACCCCGAGCTGGCCCGGCGCATACCAGGCCCACTTGGCAGCGTTGGTCATGACCCGTCCCTTGCAGCCGCGGATGGCGGGCGAGAAATAGCTGCAGGTATCGACCACGATCTCCGCACCGGCGGCCTCGAGCGCATCGATCCAGCCCTTGGCTGCGGCAAGGTCGCGCACGTGGCGGCTGGTCGAGATGCTGAGCTTCACGCCGTCCTTCACCTTGCGGCCTTCGATCAACGGCACCAGCGCGGCGAACTCGGTGAAGGAAAAATGCGGCGTTCCAAGCGCGATCATGGTCACCGGGCCGTCGCTGGCGGACGTCAGTTCCCTGCGGGCATGGGCAAGGCCGTCGAGCGTGACGGTTTCGACGCGATGCGGTTGCTTGCCGCCAAAGGCTGTAGCGATGTCTGGAGCCTCCGGCGTGCGGCCGATTCCGTGCCAGTGTTCGACGCCGCCAGCAGCTGCGGCGGCGGCAGAGATGGCCTTGAGCGCATCCTCGCCGGTGGCCGGGTCCAGTGAGTCTATGGCTGGCACTGCGTGGCCGGCGCGTTCACCGATCAGCGTGCCCAGCAAGTGGAAATAGATGTCCTGCCGTTTCAGCTCATCCGGAATGGAGGAGGTGTCGAACAGGATGGTGGCCTTGCGGCCTTCATCGGTGTGAAGGCCGGCGAATGGCGCATAGCCGGTAACCGCGCAGGCGACGTCGAGATAGTCGCCGTACTTGTTGGTGCGCGCGCCCACCACCGCGTTGTAGAAGCTGACAGCGTTCGACTCGCCCACGACGATATGGTCGCCAAGCTTGGGGCGGCCGGGAAGCTGGTAGGGTGCGCAGGTCCAAACGGTCCGGCAGCCGAGGTCGGCGTAAAGCTGCATCAGTTCCTTCGCGCCGCGGGCCATTTCCGTCTCCGGGTCGCGGGCGTCGGTGTTGACGAGGCTGACGAGGCCGTTGTTGGTCCAGGCCGGTACGGCGAACCTCGCCCCGCCCTCCAGCATGAACCGGGCGAAGTCCACGTGCGCCTGCCCGGCATAGAAGCAGGCGTCGATGTGGGCGAAGGTGACCGGCACGAGCTGCGTGGCGCCCATGACATGGGCCGCGCGCTGCACGAGTTCCATGGCGAACTTCGTGGCAGGTCCGCGCTCACCGGCCAGCATGGCCCGGCACTCATCGTTCAGTTGCAGCCTGGGTTCAGTCATGGCGCGATGTTGAGCATCTGGCGGATCAAGGCAAGGGTCTCGCGATGATCGCCGGTGACATGGCGCGCACCATGGTCGAGCAGGCGCTGACGCTTTGCCTCGCCAACGTGGAAGCCGATGAAGTGGGTGCCGTTGACCTTGCCGGCCTCGAGATCGTTCAGGTTGTCGCCGATATAGACGACGCGTTCCGGCGGCAGCTTCAGACCTGCAATGACGCGGGCCAGCACCTCGTGCTTGTGACCACCTTCATCGGCAGCGCCGGGGTGATGGCGCACGTGGTCCCACATACCGGCCTCGCGCAGCCTGATCTCGGCGGCGCGGCGGATGTTTGCGGTGGCCATGCCAAGCGAGACGCCATTGGTCACCGACAGGGTTTCGAGCAGCTGCAGGGCGCCGGGAATGAGCGTCACCTTCAGCCGGCCCTGCGCGAAGCCCGAACTGAGTTCGCGGTCATATTCGTCGAGCAACGCGTGATAATGATCCGGTTCGAAACGCTCCCCCAGATGCCCTTCGAGGATCTCGTGAATGATCTCGCGGTCATTGCGGATGCGGTAGCTGTCCCAGTCGTTGCTGAGGCCCTCAATGCCGAACAGCGTCTTGAACGGGGTGAAAAAGGCCTGCTCCTCTGCCGGGCCAAGGTCCAGCAGCGGCCCATCCACGTCGAACACCACCGCGTACTGCGTCATTGTCCTAGCCGTTGACGATGGACGGGCGGATCTCGATCAGCACCGGCCCTTGCGCTTGCAGCGCCGTGGCAATGCTGCCGGACAGTTCATCCAGCGATTGCGGCTGCATGGCCTCGCAGTCATAGGACCGCGCCAGGGCGGCAAAGTCCGGGTTTTTCAGGGTCACAGCGTTGGGTTGGATGCCCTTGTTCACCATGTCGTCGCGGATCTGGCCAAGCGCATCGTTGTTCCACAGGAGGACCAGCAGGGGCTTGCCCATTTCCGCCGCCGTGCCCAGCTCGTTGCAGGTGTACTGGAAGCCATAATCGCCGGCCATGGCAACGACGGGCCGGTCCAGCACGCCGGCGCGGGCGCCGATTGCGGCAGGCAGCGCATAGCCCAGCGTGCCGAAGCCGACGGGGTGGAGGTAACAGTTCGGCTGGTCGACGGGCATGACTTCGTTTGCAGCATAGGCAATCTGCGTCATGTCGCTGGCGATAACCGTATCGGCAGGAAGCGCGTCGCGGATCGTTTCCAGCACCGTTACGATTGTCTTGCGCTGGCCGTCTGCTGTGTCCGCGCAGGCACGGCGCAGGGCGGCGACGTCCCTGGCCCTTGCAGCAAAGTCTGCCTTGCCGTGAAAGCGCGATGCGACTGCGGTCAGCGCACAATCCGCATCTGCAAGGACGGGCAGTGCTGCGGGATAGGGCCGAGCGAGGGACGCAGGGTCGATGTCGATGCGGATCAGGCCTTTGCCGAGCTTTAGGTCGTAGTCCCACAGGTCGGTTTCGGCCAGTTCCGTGCCGACGGCCAGCACCGCGTCTGCAGCCTCGATGACCTGTTGCGCCTTGTCGTTGGCCAGCAGTGCGCCGGCCAGCAAAGGGTGAGAGCCAGGCACCGCGCCCTTGGCGGCCACGGTGGTGAAGATCATCGCACCGGTGTGTTCTGCAATCGTTGCTGCGGCTTCGCCGGCAAAGCGTGCGCCGCCGCCCAGAATGATCACCGGACGTGAAGCGGCTCGCAAGCGGCGGGCAATCTCGTCGATGGTGTCGGAGCTGGTGCGCGGGCGGCCGGGTAACTGGCGGGCGGTCCAGCCGTCGCCGGCCGGATACTTCAGCACATCGAGCGGAATCTCGATGTAAACCGGACGCGGCCGGGCCGATGCAAACAGGGCGAAGGCTTCGGCCAGGCGGTCCTGCACGTCGCGGGCGGTGTAGCACACGGATGCCACCTGGGACACCGATGCTGCGGCATCGAGTTGCGAGCGCATCTCGTGCAACCTTCCGCGGCCTTGCCCTGCGTCCTTCACGTCGAGGGTCGAGGAGATCACCAGCATGGGCACGGAATCCGAGTAGGCCTGGCCCATGGGGGTAAGGATGTTGGTAAGGCCCGGCCCGGTGATGGTGAAGCACACGCCCGGCTTGCCGGTGGCGCGGGCGTAGCCGTCGGCCATGAAGCCGGCGCCCTGTTCGTGCCGCGGCAGGATGTGGGTGATGCGGGAGCGTGGCAACGCCCGGTACATCTCCACATTGTGGACGCCCGGAATGCCAAACACCGTGTCGACCCCATACGCTTCGAGCAGGCCGACCAGGGCCTCCCCGACACTCACGCCGCCATCGTTCATTGATTTACCTCTGTCTCTCCGCCGCCGGGGAATCTTGCAGGTGAAATGGCCGCGAGTTCAAGTCCGTTATACGTACTTTGCCGTATCGCGTCGCTGGAATTGACCATGGCATAAATCAGCCGTGCGAGGGCGGGGGTCGACTGGATGCCATAGCCGCCTTGGCCAGCCAGCCAGACGAAGTGATCCTGAGCCTCGTCAAAGCCTGCAACCGGGTTGCCATCCGGCGCGAAGGAACGCAGTCCGCCCCAGGTCTGGCCGGCATGGGTGACCTCGAAGTCGATCACCTGCTGGAACTTTTCGACGGCTTCGGCCAGCGCCATGTCGTCGGCCCAGGCGTCATGCGGGTCGACCGGAGTGGCATCTGCCGGGGACAGCATCAGCCTGCCGCCCATCGGCTTGAAGTAGAACGTCTCGCCGGCGCCGAAGCACAGGGGCCAGCCGTCGAGCGCGCAGTCTTCTGGCAGGTCGAGCAGCATGGCCGAGCGGCGCTTTGGCGTAATGGCAATGGGTTGGGCCTTTGCAAGCCGGGCGACCTCGGATGCCCAGGCGCCGGCGGCGTTGACAACAAGGCCTGCGCTGAAGTTCTCACCACCTGCGGTCTGCACCTGCCAGGCGCCATAGTGGCGGGTGAAGCCGGTCACCTCCGTCTTGAACCGGATTTCACCGCCGCGCGAGCGCAGCAGTTTCATGTAACCTTGCAGCAGCAGGTCCACGTCGATGTCGCGGGCGGCCTCGTCGATGAGTGCTGCCACGAGCTGGTCCTGCTTCAGCAGCGGCACGCGGCGCTTGAGTTCATCGAGCGGCATGTGGGTGAGGCCCAGCGCCTCGCCCTCGGCGATGTGGGCCTCCTCGCCGGGGGCGATCATCATCACCTCGCCGCGCGGGCTCAGCAGCGGCTCAGTCCAGAACTGCGGATCGGCGCCAGTGAAGAAGCCTTCACTTGCCCGCGCCAGCGCCTGGAAGGCGGGCGGGCCATAGCTCGGCACGAAGGTTGCCGCGGAGCGCCCGGTGGAATGATAGCCGGCGGCCGTCTCGCGCTCCAGCACGCAGACCTTATGATCGCGGCTGAGCTCTGCGGCTGCCGACATGCCGGCAATACCGCCGCCGATGACGATGATGTCGAAGACTGTACCCATGAAAAATGTGTCGCTGGCGGGATTGAATTGATGAGAGGTCAGGGCTCATTCTTGGACCATCGTTCACCTGCCGTCGAGGGGCTCACTCCAAAAATGACTGACGCCGTACTGCATTTTCCGCGTGCCGAATATGACACGCGCATCGCGAAGACCCGGGCCGCCATGGCCGAGCGCGGGCTGGACCTGATCATCATGTCTGACCCGTCCAACATGGGCTGGCTGACCGGCTATGACGGGTGGTCGTTCTACGTGCACCAGGCGGTGCTGGTGGGGCTTGAGGGCGAGCCTGTCTGGTGGGGCCGCGGCATGGACGCCAATGGCGCCTACCGCACGGCGTTCATGAAACACGACAACATCATCGGTTATCCGGACCACTACGTGCAGTCGACCGAGCGGCATCCGATGGATCACCTGTCCGGGATCATCAAGGAGCGCGGCTGGGAGAAGGCGCGCATCGGCGTGGAGATGGACAACTACTGGTTCACGGCCGCCGCCTGGGAGAGCCTGAAGAAGCACCTGCCGGACGCGACGTTCTCCGATGCGGTTGGCCTTGTAAACTGGCAGCGGGCGGTCAAGTCGGCCAATGAGATCGAGTTCATGCGGCGCGCTGCGAAAATCGTTGAGCGGATGCACGCCACCATCGTCGACTTGGCCGAGGTGGGCCTGCCGAAGAACCGGCTGGTGGCGGAGCTCTACAAGGTGTCGGTGGAGGGTGCGGACGGCCACTGGGGCGACTATCCGGCCATCGTGCCGATGCTGCCGTCGGGCATGGACGCCACCGCGCCGCACCTGACCTGGGACGACCAGCCGTTCAGGGAGGGCGAGAGCACCTTCTTCGAGATCGCCGGTTGCTACAGGCGCTACAACTGCCCGCAATCGCGCACGCTTTTCCTCGGCAAGGTGCCGCAGAAGTATCTGGACGCCGAGAAGGCAGTGCTGGAAGCGGTCGATGCGGGGCTTGAGAAGGCGAAGCCCGGCAATACCTGCGAGGACATTGCCATCGCGTTCTACGATACGCTGGAGAAGCACGGGTTTTCGAAGGACTCGCGCACCGGCTATTCCATCGGCCTTAGCTATCCGCCCGACTGGGGCGAGCGCACCATGTCGTTCCGGCGTGGCGACAAGAACGTGCTCAAACCAGGCATGATCTTCCACTTCATGCCGGCGCTGTGGCTGGACGATGGGGGGCTCGAAATCACCGAGCCGATCCTGATCACCGAAACCGGCGTCGAAACCTTGTGCAACACTCCGCGGCGTTTGAACGTTAAGGGGTGATCAGCAAGAGGTTTCGAATTGGCGCAGCGCACCCGCAAGACCCTGGAAATCCTGCACAGCCTGGCTGCCTGCGGCATGATCGGGGCGCTTGCGGGCTATGGCATCCTGCTCACCTACGGGCCGCAGGACACGCCGCAGCAATACGCTGACCTGCATGCCTCGGTCAGCGCCATCTGCGATTACCTTCTGGTGCCGTCGCTGGCGGTAGCGCTGGTGTCGGGCCTCATCGCCATGGCCGTGCATGCGCCGTTCCTCGACCAGCGCTGGGCGTGGGCCAAGGCGCTGCTTGGCATCTCGATGTTCGAGGGCACGCTCGGCTTCGTCGGCCACAAGGCAAGTGCCGCAGCTGAATTCTCGGTGAAGGTGGCCGATGGCTCAGCGACTCAGGCGCAATTGCACGAGGCCATCGCCAGCGAGTGGCAAGCGCTCGCCGTGGTGCTGGCGCTGACGGTGGCCAATGTCATCCTCGGCGTATGGCGGCCTGCCATGCGGGGGCGCCGGGCAGCTTCGCAAGCAGGCCCGGGTGATGTACGCTCATCCGGATGAGAAAGTTCAGCGAGATCGAGAAGCTCGCCGCCGGTCACAAGGGCGGCAAGGACGAGTTGGAAGCGCTGCTAGACGCGCGCCATCCGGACCAGCAGTCGCTCAATCACATGAGCGACGGCCGGCTTCTGACGCTGTTCTCGCAACATGTCTTCTCCACCGGGCTCAACTGGACGGTGATCGAGAAGAAATGGCCGGGCTTTGAAGAAGTCTTCCACGGCTTCGATCCGCGCAAGCTGGCCATGCTGCCGGACGAGGCCTACGAGGCGATGCTGTCCGACGCGCGAATCGTGCGGCATGGCTCGAAGATCATGGCGACGCGCGACAATGCCATCTGGTTCACGAAACTGGCGAAAGAGCATGGCTCGGCGGTGAAGTTCTTCGCCGACTGGCCCGCGTCCGACCAGATCGGCTTGATGGACGTGATGAAGCGCGACGGCGCGCGGCTGGTCGGCAATGTAGGCACGTACTCACTTCGCCATGCGGGCAAGGACGGTTTCATCCTGACCAAGGACGTGTGCGCCGCACTGGTGCGCGAGGGCGTGGTGGACAAGGCGCCAACCTCGAAAAAGGATCTCGCCGCCGTGCAGGCTGCGTTCAACCGCTGGCACCAAGAGACGGGCCGGCCCTATGCACACCTCTCCCGCATCCTTGCGATGAGCGTGGGGTAGGGCGTCCCGCCGCTTGCCGAGGCTGCGTGGTGGCATTTTCCGGCTTGCCCGGAACAGTGCTTCAAAGCTGACCGCGCCTACACTTCATTCGACACCACGATTCCCCGTCTGGATGACCTAAATGAAAATCACCGACGTTCGCGTCACCCCGTTGGCGCTGTCGCTGAAGACACCGTACGTCTGGTCGCAGGGTGTCGAGGACACCTTTTTCGTCAACCTGATCGAAGTGGTGGGCGAAGACGGTGCGGTCGGTATCGGCGAAACCACGACAGCGCCCGATGCCGGGGCGCAGGCCATCATCCTGCGCAAGCTCGGCCGGCATTTCGTGGGGCAATCGGTGTTCGACGCCCAACGGATCATGGCGCAGGCCTACAAGGCCAATTTCCTGGTGTTCGGCGGCAACATGCCGCGCTACGCCAACCAGCTGATGTGCGGGTTCGACATGGCGTGTCTCGACTTGCAGGGTAAGGCGCTGGGCCGCCCCGTGTGGGACCTGCTGGGCGGCGCGGTGCGCGACAGCGTCGGCTACTTCTATTTCCTCCAGGGCCAGACAATCGAAGAGCTCGTTGCGGACGCCAGGTCGGCAGTCGCAGCCGGCCATCCCGTCATTTACCTGAAAGTGGGCATCGATCCGGACCGCGACGTTGCCGCAACCCGCGCCGTGCGCGAGGCCATCGGAGAAGCCCGGCTGCGGCTTGATGCGAATGAGGCGTGGGACCCGGCGATGGCGCTTCGCATGATTGCGCGGCTCGAGCCCTTCGACATCGAGTACATCGAGCAGCCGACGCCATCCACATCACTCGAAGCGCTGGGGCAGGTTACGCGGCAAAGTCCTATCGCCATCGGGGCGGACCAGTCGGTGTTCACCCTGAACGAGGCCTATCGCGCCGTGAGCGGCGGCCATGCGCACATGATTGCCGTGGGTCCGCGCGAGATCGGCGGCTTGCGTCCGCTGATGAAGGCCGCTGCGATAGCCGAGGCTGCCGGGATGAAAGTCTGCATACACTCCTCGATGACGACGGGCATCACCACGGTTGCCGAGCATCATGCCGGGCGCGCCATCCCCAATCTCGATGACGGCAACCAGATCATGTGGCAGCTGCTGCAGGACAACCTGCTCGACGGCCCGGACGTCGCGCCGGCTGCCGGGCGGCTTGCTCTTGACGGCAAACCGGGGCTGGGCTTGCGGCTCAACCGCGACGTGGTGGAGGCGGCCCACAAGAGGTTTGCCGCTCAGCACCGGGAGTGATCGAGACCTGCTCGCGAACCTCTCGCGTAAGAGTTACTCGCTCAACGTACCCGCCCGGCGCTGGCTCAGCACCATCAGCGCGTCGGCGATGTGGGTGTCGGAGATGTTGTAGTCGCCTTCCTCCACCCTGATCTTGTGCGCCTCGTGCAGCACGTCGGCATGGGTGAAGCCGAACGGCGGGTCGAACTTGTAGCAGGCAAGCTCCAGCAACTGGCCAAGCGGGTCGCGGAAATAGAACGAGTCCATGAAGCCGCGGTCTACCTCGCCCGAGTTCGGAAATCCCGCTTCCTCCAGTCGGTCCACCAGCTGCGTATAGGTGGCGCGCGAGACGATGAAAGCGATGTGGTGCAGGTTGCCGATGCCGTTGGGGTTGGGACGGTCATCCGGCTCGCGGTCCTCGCGGGTGAAGATGGTGATCAGCCTCCCGTCCCCGGGATCGAAATAGAGGTGGTTGGTTTCCGGATCGTCCAGGTTCGGCTGCTCGAACACGAACGGCATGCCGAGGACGCCTTCCCAGAAATCGATCGACGTCTGCCGGTCGGCGCCGTTCAGCGTGATGTGGTGAACGCCCTGTACCTGGATCACGGCCATGGTCTAGTCCTCCCAGTGTTGTGACTTCTCGATTTCGCGCACTTCCGTCTTCAGTATCTTGCCGTAGTTGCTCTTGGGCAATGCATCCACGAACCGGTATGCCTTCGGCCGCTTGAAGCGTGCCATGTTTTCAAGGCAATGGGCATCGACCTCTGATTGTGAAACGTCCGCGCCCGGCTCTTTCACCAGGTAGGCGATGACGACCTCGCCCCAGTCCGGATGGGGCCGGCCGATGACGCAGACCTCGGCGAGTTGCGGCATCTGCAGCAGCACCTCCTCCACCTCGCGCGGATAGACGTTGGTGCCACCGGAAATGATCAGGTCCTTGGACCGGTCGGTGATGGTGAGGTAGCCGTCCTCGTCGAACACGCCGACGTCGCCGGTCCACAGCCAGCCATCCCTCAAAGCCTTGGCGGTGGCTTCCGGATTGTTCCAGTAACCCGACATGACGCTGTCGCCCCGGCAGACAATCTCTCCCTTTTCGCCCGGCGGCAGCTCGTTGCCGTCTTCATCCACCACGCGCACGTGGACGCAGCTGTCGGCCACGCCGGCCGAGCCGAGGCGATGGCGCCACTTCGCGTGGTCGCGATCCGCCATCACTTCTCGCGAAAGATGAGTGATGGTCATCGGGCTTTCGCCCTGGCCATAGAGCTGGGCGAGTTTCGGGCCGAAACGGTCGAGGGCGGCGATGCAGTCCTCGACGTACATGGGCGCACCGCCATAGATGATAAGCTTGAGGTTGGATACGTCGGCCTCGATGCCGGAAGTGGTGAGCCTTCGCACCATGGTGGGTGCCGCGAACATCGACACACCCTGCCAGTGGCTGATGAGATCGAAGATCTCGGCGGGGTCAAAGCCGCCTGACTCCGGCACCACGTTGACCGCGCCGGCGCACACGTGCGGGAACATCCACATGCCTGAGCCGTGGCTCAACGGGGCGGGGTGGAGGATCGAATCTTCCGGCATCACCCGGTCGAAGTCGGCGAAGTAGTTGAGCGTCATGGCCACGATGTTGCGGTGAGACAGCATGGCGCCCTTGGGCCGTCCGGTGGTGCCGGACGTGTAGAACAGCCAGGCGAGCTCGTCGGGTTCAACGAAGGTGATCTTCGCCCGGTCGCGGGACAGAAGGTCAGCGTAGGTGGGCGACGCGACATCGATGACGTGTCCGGTGCAGGCGGGTTGAACCGTCTTTATGACCGGGGTGAGCTCGGGGGTGGTGAACACCGCGCGGCAGCCGGAATTCTCGACAATGTAACTGAACTCGCTGGCATGCAGCTTTGCGTTCATGGGTACGGCTGCAAGGCCTGCGTGCCAGATGGCGAACAGGCACTCGAAATATTCCGGGACATTCTTCATGGCGAGACCAACCCGGTCGCCGCGTTCGAGGCCCAGGCCGAGCAAGCCTGACGCCAGCCGCTCCACCCGCTCGCGCAGCTGCGCATGGGTCCAGACAACCCGATTTCCTTTTGCCACAGCCGGGCGGCCGGGCAGTTCAACGGCGTTGCGTTCTATCCAGTGGGCGAGGTTCATCGGGCGGGTCCCGCGGGCTTGAAAGTTTCTGTGAAACCAAGGCTTGCCTGAACGGGGGAGTTGTTCAAGTCTGTGCATCCCCAGCAGACAAGAGGCAAATCATGACCCGTCCCAACAATGATTTCTACCAGCCGGTTCCCGGCCTTGAAGTGCCGCGTTTTGCCGGCGTTGCCACCTTCATGCGTTTGCCGCAGGTCAAGCTTGAGGAGGCCGGAGACGTTGACATCGGGCTGATCGGTGTGCCGTGGGACGGCGGCACCACGAACCGGCCTGGCCCGCGCCATGGCCCGCGTCAGATCCGCGATGCGTCGGCCATGATTCGCGCGGTGCATCACCACCTCAAGATCGAACCCTTCAGGCTCGCCAACGTCGCAGACCTGGGCGATGCGCCGGTCAATCCGGCAGACCTGATGGATGCGATGGCGCGCGTCGAAGGATACTTCGACAAGGTCAAGGCGGCCGGCATCCGACCGATCTCGGCAGGCGGCGACCATCTGTGCTCGCTGCCGATCCTGCGGGCGCTGGGCAAGGACAAGCCGGTCGGCATGATCCACTTCGATGCCCACTCGGACTTGTGGGACAGCTATTTTCACGGTTCGAAGTTCACCCACGGTACGCCGTTTGCCCGGGCCATCGAAGAGGGCGTGCTGGATCCGAAGCGGACGGTGCAGATCGGCCTGCGTGGCGGTGTCTATGACTGGTCGGACCGGGAGTTCGGGGCGAAGCATGGCGTTACCATGATCGACATCGAGGAAGCCATCGCCGACGGTCTCGACAAGACGATGGAGCGTGCGCGCAAGATTGCCGGTGACGGCGACACCTATGTCAGCTTCGACATCGACTGCCTCGATCCTGCCTTCGCGCCGGGGACGGGAACGCCCGAAGTGGGCGGGTTCACGACCCGTGAAGCGCAGCAGATGCTGCGGGCATTGCGTGGGCTGAACATCATCGGCGCGGACGTGGTCGAGGTTTCGCCGCCGTTCGATCCGTCCGGCTATACCGCACTTGCCGCAGCCACGATGATGTTCGAGCTGCTGTGCGTGATGGCCGAACAGGTGTAGCGGGGCCCAGAGCTGCCCCGCCTGTCACCCTATCCGTTTGCGGCCAGCCTGGCCGTGTCAAGCCCCAGCAAAAGGCGGGCGCGCTGGATGACCTGCAGTTCGGCCGGATGCAGATGATTGTCGGCAATTGCCAGTTTGGCAAGCGACCCGGCCAGTTCGCAACGGCTTTCCGGGGTCATGCTGGATTGCATGAACGTCACCAGCCAGTCGAGGTGCTTGTCCGACGTGCGGCGCTCCTTCAGCCGGCTGCAGATGAGTTCGACATCATCCTTGCGCAGCTTGATGCGGGGCGACACCAGCCTTGTAAGCAAACGGGTTTCGAGTGGATGGATCTTGCCGTCCGCCAGTATCAGTTGGCAGAACATGATCAATGTCCCGAAGTCGATCGTATCAGGCCGCGTTTCGGGAAAATGGCATCGAGCCGATGCATTGCATCCAGAATGGTTGCAAGCACGCGCTTCTTGCCCTGCCGCCTGCGTGCAGTAGCCTCTGTCATTCGTTACTCCCCCCGGAGTTCGGAATTGAACACCTAACTCAGTTATCGAAATTCTACAATCTATGATTGAGAAGTCGCCAAATTGCATCCTCCTTACTGATGTTTGATCGCGGCCCTCACCCCGGGCCATTGACCTTGTGTCATAGCTTCAGGCTGAAAAGCCTGCCGAATTGCGGCATGGCATTGTCCACGCCCGCCAGGCGCAGGGCATGCCAGGCCATTGCATGATTGCTCGACGTTACCGGCAGGCCGACTTCGGCCTCGATGTCTGCTGCGGCCTCTGCCAGGCGAACCGAGGTGCATGAGACGAACACGGCGTCGATGCCGCCTTCCTGCGCCAGCCGCTTGACGCCGGCACGGATCGATGCGGGCGAGATGCTGGCCACCACCGCGTCGGATTCCTCGTTGAACGAGCCGAATACCGGCACCTTGTAGCCGCGCGCGCCGATATAGTCGGCGACGATGCGGTTCACGTCGGCGCGATAGGGCGTCAGCACGCCGATGCGCCGGGCCTTGAAGGCATCAAAGGCTGCAAACGCGGCCGTGATTGGCGTGGTGCATGCCACGCCGGGACGGGCCTCGCGGATGCGCTCGAACACTTTCTCCTCGCCGATGGCCATGGACGCGGACGTGCAGCCATAAGCGATCACGTCCATCTTCGCGCCCGGCAGAAACACGTCGGCGCAGTCGCGAATGCGCGGCTCCATGGCGCGCAAGGTCTCGGGCGTGATCTGGTTATCGTTGTAGATGCGGCTGTGATACAGCGCGGCACCGGGTGCTGCTGCAAAGATCTGCCGCCATTCATGCTCGATCGTATAATCGCTCGCCAGCACGATGAGGCCGATCCTGCCGCGCGGGGCGATCCCTTCATCCGTCTCGAAAGGAAGGTGTTCAATGAGCTTCATGGGCTGGTCGAGCATCTTTTTCACCCGTTCGACGTGTCGATTTTGAGACTACTTATATCATGGACACGGATGAAATGAATGGCAGATGAACAGGATTGATCCGTTGTGCAGCAGTTCCCGCTTCACCCCATGTGCGGCAATGGATTGCTTGAAACGGCTGGCATGCTGTGCGAAGAAGCGCGCAAATCCGCAAGACTTACAGCTTCAGGAGCAAGCCATGGCCTATTCGGCCGCAAAGGAACGCCGCCAGTCAGTTGGCGTGAAAGTTGGCGACAAGATCCAGATTGGCGGCGGCGCACCGGTTGTGGTGCAGTCGATGACCAACACCGACACCGCCGATATCGAAGGCACCGCACAACAGGTTGCCGCGCTGGCGCGCGCCGGCTCGGAGCTGGTGCGCATCACGGTTGACAAGGAAGAAGCGGCCAAGGCCGTGCCGCACATCCGCGACCGGCTGGACCAGATGGGCGTCGACACGCCGCTGATCGGCGACTTCCACTATATCGGCCATACGCTGCTGCGCGACCATCCGGCCTGCGCCGAGGCGCTCGGCAAGTATCGCATCAATCCGGGCAATGTCGGCTTCCGCGAAAAGCAGGACCGCAACTTTTCGATGATGATCGAGCGGGCCATCGAGTTCAACAAGCCGGTGCGCATCGGCGTCAACTGGGGCTCGCTCGACCAGGCCATGCTGGCACGCATGATGGACGAGAATGCAAAGCTTGCAGAGCCCAAGGACGTGCGCCTGGTCATGCACGACACCATGGTTGAATCGGGATTGCAGTCGGCGGCAAGAGCCGAGGAACTGGGCCTGCCGCGCGACAAGATTGTGATTTCCGTCAAGGTGTCGGAAGTACAGGACCTGATTGCCTGCTACCGGCAGATTTCAGAGCGCAGCGATTATGCGCTGCACCTCGGACTTACCGAAGCCGGCATGGGCTCGAAGGGCATCGTTGCGTCCGCTGCGGGTCTTGGCGTACTGCTGCAGGAAGGCATCGGCGATACGATCCGTATTTCGTTGACGCCGGAACCGGGTGGTGACCGCTCCAAGGAAGTGATCGTGGCGCAGGAAATCCTCCAGACCATGGGCATCCGCTCGTTCACGCCGATGGTCATTGCCTGTCCGGGCTGCGGACGTACCACGTCTACGGTGTTCCAGCACCTTGCCCAGGACATCCAGTCCTATCTGCGGGCCCAGCAGCCTGAATGGCGCAAGCTCTATCCGGGCTTCGAGGAATTGCAGGTGGCGGTCATGGGCTGCATCGTCAATGGCCCCGGCGAGTCGAAGCATGCCGACATTGGCATCTCCCTGCCGGGCACGGGCGAATTGCCTGCGGCCCCGGTCTTCATCGACGGCAAGAAGGTCAAGACCCTGCGCGGCGACGACATTGGTGCCCAGTTCAAGCAGATCGTCGACGATTACGTGGTAAATCGCTGGGGCAATTGAAGCGGCGCCAAGCGCTGCGCATCAACGTTGCAAGACACAAAAAAGCGGGAGTGGCCAGGTGTCACTCCCGCTTTCTTGTTTCGAGAGGCCAGGCGGCGTGTTGAAATTCGCCGCCTGGTTGCCCTCTCCAGCTCCAGCCGTCCCGAAGCATCCAATTGGGGCTCATCCGCCGCATGTCCGCACACAACCCTGATCCCGGACCCTCGCTGGTTGATGGCGATGCAGGTTGAGTGCGATCACGGCGCTGCCCGATTCAATGGAATCAGCGTTGCACGCGACAGACCGGTGCGATGTGCAATTCATCACATGCCGGATCCGTGCGACGTCCGAGACATGTCCATACACGGATTCCAGAAGCACGGACTGATTGGCTCGGAAATTGCTGCTGCAACCGGAAAACATCGTATTGATGCGTTCAGGTGAGAACCGGGCCGCGTCAAATCGGGACAGGCGACAACAGGATGGCTCAGACAAGGTCAGCGGCGGCTGGCATGGCTGTCGTTGCAGACAGTCGTGCAGTGCTGCGACAGGTTGGCGGTATCGTCAACGCAGCCCCGTTTGCAGCCGGATCGATGCCTGTCTCGGGCGTCATATCCGGGCGTGCGGGACCGTTGCGCTGCACCATCACCCTGCATGACTCCCTCGCGGCCGCTCGCGCTGACTGGCTGGCGCTGCAGTCGGTTGCGATGGTTCATCCGTTCCAGGACTGACACTGGCACGACAGCTGGGACAAGGCCCGCACGATCACGGACGGTGAAGCCTTGATGATCGCCGTGGTCCACGATGCTTCCGGTACTGCAAGGGCGCTTTATCAACTGCATTTGAGCCCTGCGCGATGGGGACAGACCTGGGTCCAGCCAACCGCACAGGATGTCAGCGACTATGCCTCGCCGCTGATCGCCGATGAGTTTGCCGCCCTGGCCGGTCCGGAGGGGCTGGGCGAGTTGTTCGCCCGCGTGCTTTCGCTGCGCGGCACGCGCGGCGGCTGGCAGGCGCTGCGCCAGCCAGGGCCGGTGACTGGCTATCACACGGGCCGCCTGCGCCCGTCTGCGCTCAATGGCCATGAAGCCATGCTGACGCCCGACTGGATGTCCTGGTACGAAGCCCGCCGCTCGATCGGTACCAGAAAAAATGACAGGTACCGCGAACGCCGGCTGGCGAAGGAAGGCGATGTCGCGTTCATCGAAACCAGCACGGCTGCGCAGGCCATCGGAATCACCCGCTTTGCCATCGAGGTCAAGCAGCGTCAGCTTGCCGGCAGGGGAATCAGGTCGGCCTTTGACGATCCGGGGGTTCGCAAAACCTTCCTCAACCTGGCAGGAAGGCAGGACGGTCCGCTGCGGGCATTCATGCTCGAGGTAGGCGGTGAACCGGCTTCCGCCGTCATCTGCCTGGTTGGTGGCGGGCGGTGCTGCTACGTGATTTCGTCTTACGAGGCAGGCCGGTACGATGCCTAATCGCCAGGTGCCGTGTTGTTGCGCCGTGTGCTTGAGTGGGCCTGTAACCAGTCACTGGCGGTGTTTGACTTCACCATCGGCGATGAAAGCTACAAGTCCGGATGGGCGGAGCGCAAACTGCCGCTCTACTATGCTGCCGGTGGCGATACGGTGCCCGGCATGCTCAAGGCCTGCGGCGTGCATTTGCGCCAGATGGCAGAGCGTATCCTGCGCTCGAATGACCGGCTGCTGCTCATTGCGCAACGCGTCAAGAGCATGTTCGGGCGCTGAAAGCGGCTTCGTGGTCTTCTAGTTCTTCCGCTCGACGATGAACCGGGCCGCCTCGCGCAGGCTGTCGGCCTTGCTGTCATAGCTGGACAGTGCGCCGACCGCCTCGTCCGCGAGGGCGCTGGCACGGGCCTTGGCCCCGTCGAGACCGAACAGGTCGATGAAGGTGGCCTTGCCGGCTTCGGCATCCTTCTGTGTCGCCTTGCCAAGCTGCTCCGGCGAGCTTTCGACATCCAGAATGTCGTCGGCGATCTGGAAGGCGAGGCCAACCCTGTCGGCATAGGTGCGCATGCGCTCGCGGTCTTCAGCGCCAGCTTGGGCCAGGATGGCGCCGCCCTCGAGCGAATAGCGGAACAGGGCGCCGGTCTTCAGACTCTGGATGGCGATGATCTCGTCGAGGTCGTGGCTATGCTTTTCTTCAGCCGCCAGGTCGAGCATCTGGCCGCCAACCATCCCGTTGTGACCGGAGGCGCGGGCAAGTTCGAGCGCCAGTTCGGCGCGCACGACGCCGTCCGAGTGGGTGGCCGGGTCGGTAATGATCTCGAACGCGACCGTCAGCAGGCCGTCTCCTGCCAGAATGGCCGTCGCCTCGTCGAAGGCGATGTGGCAGGTGGGCTTGCCGCGGCGCAGGTCGTCATCGTCCATCGCCGGCAGGTCGTCGTGCACCAGCGAATAGCAGTGTATGCACTCAAGGGCTGCGCCCACGCGCAAGGCCTGGTGGTGATCGGCGCCAAGGATGCGGGCGCTTTCTGCCACGAAGAACGGACGCAGCCGCTTGCCCTGTGCCAGCGCGGAGTATCGCATCGCTTCGGTCACGCGCGGCGCGCGTGCACCGTCCAGGCTCAGCAGGTCATCGAGCAAGGCCTCGATCTCGTCAGCGGTTTTCTTGAGCGCGGCCTGGAACGTCATGGTGCGTCCATTCTCCTTGTGACAAATGCGGTTTGATCCGCTAACCGGCTGGGTTTATGGGTCGGGCAGATCATGTGCTGGCGATCCTTCTAAGGTCGCCCACGCGAGACTGCAACCGGGAAGCTTGCAACACTGATGCGAAATCTGCTGCAAAACCGCTGGCTGAAGACAGCCCTTGCCGCACTGGGGGTGTTGTTGCTGCTGCCCTACGTGTTGACTCTGGTCTACATGCTGGTGCCGCCGCCGGTGAGTACCACCATGCTGTGGAAGACGCTGGAGGGCAATGGCATCGACTATCGCTGGCGTCCGCTGGCAGACACCTCGCAGAACCTTGTCAGGTCGGTGGTGACTGCGGAGGACGCCGGCATCTGCCGCCACAACGGCGTCGAGTGGGGCGTGCTGCGCGAGGTGATGAAAGAGGCCATGGAACGTGACGGTGGGGCGGCGAGGGGCGGGTCGACGATCACCCAGCAGGTCGCCAAGAACCTGTTCCTGTGGCCGTCGCGATCCTATCTGCGCAAGGCGCTGGAACTGCCGCTGGCCCTGTGGATCGACCTTGTGTGGAGCAAGCGCCGGATCGTCGAGGTCTACGTCAACATTGCCGAATGGGCACCGGGGGTGTACGGCGCAGAGGCCGCTGCCCAGCATCATTTCGGCAAGACGGCCAAGTCGTTGAGCCGTGACCAGGCGGCGCGGCTGGCCGCAGCGCTGCCCAACCCTGCGGTTCGCGACGCTGGCCAGCCAGGTCCGCAAACGCGGGCGAAGGCCCGAACCATCCGCCGGCGGGTCAATTCGACGGTTCCGTATCTGGACTGCCTGAAGCTGGATTAGTTCAGGCAGGTACGCCGTTACTTGGCGGTGGTCCAGTTCTGTATCAAGCGCGCATTAGGTCAGGGCGAGGTTGGCGATGCGCGATTGTGGACAGAGACCTGTTGCGGCGTACCTGCCTGATCCCCCGGGTCAACGTGCGCAATGATGCACGGGGCAGTTGCCGGTTCGCTGACGGGATCCGTCAGCAAGTTGTCAGGTTGGGGCCGGGTGACAAATTGGCGCGACGGGCCGGCCGGTGCGGGGCTGCGCGATTCTGCTCTGGTGTTTTGTGGATTCACGGGTTATAAGCCGCGCCATCCAGATCGAACCGATCAAGATTTCAAGCGTGCCGCTGCCAGTTTCGAGCGCTTGCGGCCAATGCACATTCGGAGTTTGTCATGGCAGTTCCAAAGCGAAAAACCACGCCGTCCAAGCGCGGCATGCGCCGTTCAGGCCACAAGGTGCCGGAAGCCACCTACGTCGAGAACAAGCAGACCGGTGAACTGCACCGTCCGCACCACATCGACTTGAAGACCGGCATGTACAAGGGCCGCCAGGTGCTGGAGCCCAAAGGCGACTTCTAGGCCGCCATCAGCTTCATTGAAGAGTTGCCAGGGCTGGCGAGGCGTGATGCTTCGCCGGCCCTCGTGCTTTCGTGATGGCGCGGAATATGGTCTAAGGCTCTGATCAACGCGCTGAAACTGATTCACGAGGCCAATCCCATGCGCTTCATCGTTGCCTTTCCGCTGCTCCTGCTGGTGCTGGTTGCCTACAACGTGATGGCGTTCTGGGAGCCGGGGTCGCTGTGGGCCGAGGCGACCCGGGTCAACATGATGTCGGGCGCATCGCTGGCGCTGCAGTGGGCGGACGTGCTCATTCTGGCGGCGCTTTTCCTGCTGTTCGTCGAGGTCCTCAAGGCGGCCCGCGTCGGCTCGCTGACCATCATCGACCACATCATGTCCACGGGCGTGTTCATTGCCATGCTGGTGGAGTTCCTGCTGGTGCCGCAGGCCGACTCGGCGCCGTTCTTCATGCTGCTGGGCATATCGCTGATCGACGTGGTGGCGGGATACTCGATCTCGATCCGCTCGGCCCGGCGCGATGTTGCCTTCGGCATGGACGGTCCGGCATGAAACCTCGTGAAATCATAGACTTCTGGATGGCGCAGCCGCAAAATCGGTTGTTCTCCGTGGACCCGGAATTCGATGCGGAATTGCGCGACAGGTTTGGCGCGGCGCACGCCGACGCAGCGGCCGGCAGGCTGGATGGATGGCTCGAAACCGTAGATGGGCGGCTGGCGCTGGTGCTGCTTCTCGACCAGATGAGCCGCAATCTGGGACGCGGCACGCCGGGGATGTTCGCCAATGATGACAAGGCGTTGGTAATCGCCAGCCGGGCGATTGCCGAAGGCGACCGCGACGTGCTGACACCGGCCGAATACCGCTGGCACGTGATGCCGTTCATGCATTCGGAAGACCTGGCCGACCAGGACCGGTGTGTCGAACTGTGCCGCGAGGAGGGGCTGGAGGATACGCTGCCCCATGCCATCGAACACCGGGGAATCATCGCCAGATTCGGCCGGTTTCCACACCGAAACCGGATACTGGGGCGCGAAACCACCGAGAAAGAGCAAGAGTTTCTCGACGATGGTGGGTTTTCGGGCTGAGCGGAGTGGCCGCGCCCGGATTCGGATTCTGTTAACGACAAACCTGAAGTGATCTGGCCTGTTTACGCCGATGGTACGCGGCTTGCTGTACCGGGAAGCAAGTGTCCCGTTACGGAACCAGTAGGCCGCCATGCAGATGCCAGTCACCAAGCCAGTCGTCGCCGAACCCCTGACGCCGGGAACGGTGCCCAGCGATGCCGGGTGGCTTGCCGCGCAAGCGCTTGAACCCAATTTCTCGCTGATGCCGCAGTGGATCGAACCGCTTATCGGCGAATGCGGCGCCGGCCATGGCCTGACGCGGGTGCAGACGCTGGCGCCTGATGGCCGTCCTGGCGGGTTCGCCGTCGTCGAGTGCAAGCGGTGGCGCTGGGGCCTGCCGCTGGTCCATGCCGAAGGCTGGCTGGGCGACTTTCCGATCTCGGGAACGCCGCTGATCAATCCGTCGGACCCGGCCGGCAATTGCGCTGCACTGATCGAGGAAATCTTCGAGCGCACGGGCGCTGCGGCGCTGGTGCTGCCCTACGTCACCGGGCATCACGTGGTCTCGAGCGTGCTGGTGGATGCCTGTGACGCAATTGGTGCGCCGGTTGCATTCATGAACGACCGCAAGCGTGCTGCCCTGCGCTGCAACGGCGACTTCGACGCGTGGTTCGACGAAACCTTCGCGCGCAAGCGCCGCAAGGAATTCCGCCGCCTGAAGAGCCGGCTGGCCGAGACGGGCGACCTGGCGTTTCATCTTCGCAAGACCGGCGCGCCCGGCCTCGATCAATGGATCGAACGGTTCACCGCGCTGGAGCAGGCAGGCTGGAAGGGCGATGCCGGCACGGCCATAGGCAAGTCGGAAGCGCTTTCGCGGTTCGCCCGCAAGAGCCTTGCCGAACTGGATGCCGCTGGAAAGCTGATGTGCTGGTCGCTGGAACTGGACGGCAAGCCGGTTGCGATGATGTTCGGCGTGCGTGAAGGCGGCTCAGCCTGGATCGTGAAGATGGCCCATGACGGGGCGCTCAACCGCTTCTCGCCCGGGCAGCTGCTGATTCTCGATGCAACCCGCACACTTTTCGAGGACGAGCAGATCCTGTTCGCCGACAGTTGCGCCATCCCCAACCACCCGATGATCGATCACCTGTGGAAGGACCGGCTCGAGGTGCGTGACGTGCTGATAGGCAATCTGAGAAAGCCACGCCTTCTGTTCCGGCTGATACATGCGCTCGAGCGGGCCCGCGCCACGGCCCGCACCTCTCTCAAAAAAGTGCGCAGCCATTCGCTCAAGGGAAACCGCTGACGACCGCTTCACCCCTCTCCATCTCGCTCGCGCCTGCCGACAGCCAGAAGCTCTACAAGGCGCCGTTCCATATCCGGCATTCGTTCTCGGACAACCTGCTGTTCCGGCTGGACTGGCTGGTGGAACTGGCCAAGTCGATGCCGCGTGATCGCATCGAGTACAATTCCGGCGCCGTGCCGCCCGGCGTCAAGCCCGAAGACGTGCCGGGCATCGAGATGGCCGTGGATGACGTCATCCGCCAGATCGAGACGGCCCATGCCTGGCTGGTGATCAAGAACGTCGAGCACGACGAAGCCTATGCAAGGCTGCTGGAACAGTTCGTGGGCGACCTGTCGGAAGCCTCCGGCCAGCCGCGCGACGGCTTCTCCGACCTGCAGGGCTTCATCTTCGTATCCTCGGCCAATTCCACCACGCCGTTCCACATCGACATGGAAGAAAACGTGCTGGTGAACATCCGTGGCGAAAAGTTCGTGCACCTGTTCGACAATGCCGACGGGGCGCTGGTGTCCGAGGAAGCGCGGGAAATCGCTCCATCGAAACACCGCAACCAGCATTACGAGCCTTCGTTCGAGGACCGGGCGCAGGTGTTCACGCTGAATGCGGGCGATGGCGTTCACATTCCCTACACCCAGCCGCACTGGGTGCGCACCGGGGCCGACTACTGCATTTCCATCGCGATGACCTGGAAGACCAAGGAAGTTCTGCGCATGAACAAGATCCGCCTGATGAATGGCACCTTGCGCCGGTTCGGGCTGCCGCAGGCGGGACCGGGCGTTCACCCGCTGGCCGATGCCGCCAAGGTGATGGCACATGACTCCATGCGCGCCGTGCTGGACCCGCTGCGCAAGTCGGAGAGCGTGCGCAACGGCTTGCGCGGGCTGATCTATGGCCGCAAGGCGAACTACTATCTCAAGGGCGCGCCCGGCGGCAAAGCCTGACCGGTTCTAGTCGAGGCTCATGATGTAGGTGGCGATGGCGAGCCGGTCTTCGGCCGGCAGCTTCGACATGTTCGTCTGGACGGCGCCCATGCCCCCTGACGACATCTTGTCATAGCCAAGCGTTTCCCCGAATTCGAGCGCCGTTGCGAGGTCGTTGGCGTCCTTGTAGCGGCCTCGTTTCTGCAGGTCGCGCAATGACGGTACCTTGCCAACGCCTTCCGGGTGCGGGCCGCCGGCCAGCCAACGGCTTGTATCCATGGCCATGAACGCGTTGCGCGGCGTATGGCACTCGCCACAGTGGCCGGGGCCGGTGACGATGTAAGCTCCTCGGTTCCAGACCTCGTCCTTCGACGGATCGGGCTCAAAGGGGGCGGGCTTGAATGCTGCCAGTTTCCAAAGGCCAAGGCCGCGGCGCATGACCTGTTCAACAGGCAGGTACAGTGGCAATTCGGGCGCCTTGTTGGCCGCCTTCACCGGCGACAGCGTATCGATATAGGCCTTGATGTCGAGCACGTCGGCATCGCTCATGTGGATGTACGAGGTGTAAGGGAAGGCCGGCAGCAAGTGGTCGCCGCCAGGCGATATGCCGAGCTTCACTGCGTTGACGAACTGGATATCGGTCCAGCCACCGATGCCGGTTTCAGGGTCCGGCGTAATGTTGGGCGGGTAGAACGTGCCGGCCGGGGTGTGCAGCGCAGTCCCACCGGAAGGCAATGAGCGATCGGCGGCGGTGTCGTCCTTTGTCGGCAGGTGGCACGACAAACAGCCAGCTGCTGTGTACAGGCGCTTGCCGTTTTCCAGGTCCGGCTGATGAGCGGCAATGCTGTCCGCCGGTCTTGGCTCGGGTGCGGCTTCGATCCATCCGGCTATGCCGGCCACGCCTGCAAGCAGGATGAGTGCCGCGATGGTGCGCTTCATGGCTTCACGTTCTCTGGTGTGATCAAGGCCGGACCCCGGCGGGTGGTGCCGGGGTCCGGTCAGGCGTGTTACTGTTTCGGACGGCGATAGTTTTCGTGGCAAGCCTTGCAGCTGCCGCCGAGCGCGCCCATTGCAGGCATGAAGTTTGACTCTTCGGTGACGGCTGCCATGGCCATGGCTGCGGTGACTGCGTCATCGGCTTTCTTGTTGAAGTCGTCCATGTTCGACCAGATTTCAGCCTTGGCCCAGGTCTCTGGCGGGCCGTCCTTGCTGTCTTCAGGGAAGTCGTTCTTGAACTCCTTGACTGACTCGGCAATGGTCTCGCCGGCGGCCTTGACGACGGCGGCGTCAAAGGCGGCTTCCTTCTTGGCGATCGCGGCGAGCTGACCCATCGCCTTGCCCACCTTCTTCATGTCTTCCTGGCGATCTTCGATGGGGCCGGCGGCCGCGGCAGCGGCGAACAGCGATCCTGCGGCAAGGCCCAGCAAAAGGGTACGCGAAACGGCGGCAAGTCTTGAGTTCATGTGGTCCTCCTGACCGGTTGAGCATGACTTAGGGACGTAAAACTAACTGGACAATGAAACTGCTTCGTGGAGAGTTTCCGCCAAACACATTATTGTGATGACGTCTCGTCACGCAGCAACCGGCGGATTACCTTGCCGGTGGTGGTGAGGGGCAGTTCATCGCGGAACTCGAAAGCGCGCGGATACTCATGCGCCGACAGGCGGTTGCGGACGTGGGCGCGGATGTCTTGTTCCAGTTCCGGCGATGGCTCGTAGCCCGGGTTCAACACGATGAAGGCCTTGACGATTTCCGTGCGGACCGGATCGGGCACGCCCACTGCAGCGGCCAGCTTGACCGCCGGGTGGCGCGACAGGCAGTCCTCGATCTCGCCCGGACCGATGCGATAGCCGGACGAGGTGATGACGTCGTCGTCGCGGCCGACGAAGTGGAAATAGCCTTCCGCGTCGCGATAGCCCTGGTCGCCGGTCAGCAGCCAGTCGCCGGCAAACTTGTCGCTGGTTGCTTCCGGCTTGCCCCAGTATTCCAGGAACATCACCGGGTCGGGCCGCTGGACGGCGATGTTGCCGGCCTCGCCATCGGGCAAGGGGCGGCCCTGATCGTCGACGATGGCGACGGTGTGGCCAGGCACGGGCTTGCCGATGGCGCCGGATTTCCAAACGCCCAGCAGGTTGCAGCTTTCCAGCACGAGGTTGCACTCGGTCTGACCGTAGACCTCGTTGATGCGCAAGCCAAGGCTTTGCTCTCCCCACTCCTGCAGCGCCTGGCCGACCGCTTCACCGCCGGAAAACATGGTGCGCAGATTGAGCCGCTCGACATCCTTCGGGGTCGAGGCGCGCATCAGCTTGAGCGCGGTCGGCGGCACGAAGATGTTGCGCACGCCATATTGCGCCAGCAGGTCCCAGGCGAACACGGGATCGAACTTGCGGAAGCGGTAGGCCAGCACCGGCACGCCGAAATAGAGCGCCGGCAGCAGCACGTTGAGCAGTCCGCCGGCCCAGGCCCAGTCGGACGGGGTCCACATCAGGTCGCCCGGTTGTGGCATGAATTCGTGGGCGAACTGGACGCCGGGAAGGTGGCCGAGCAGCACGCGGTGGGCATGCAGCGCGCCCTTGGGCGGTCCGGTGGTGCCGGAGGTGTAGATCATCAGGCAGGGGTCATCGAGGCTGGTGTCGCGGGCCTCGAACACATCCGGCATCGGCCGGCAGGCGTCGTGCAGGTGGGGCGCAAACTCCAGCGTACCGTCGATGCAGAGGATGTGTTCGAGGGCCGCCAGGGACGGACGCACCTCGGCGACGTTGTCGCGGGAGGCATGCGACATGAGCAGGGCGCGGGCGCCGGAGTTCTGCAGCCGGTATTGCAGTGCCTCGACGCCGAACAGCATGGCGAGCGGTAAGGCGATGGCGCCGAGCTTGTAGATGGCGGCATGGGCGGCTGCCGTTTCGCGGCATTGCGGCAGCAGCAGCGCAACGCGGTCTCCGGGGCCGATGCCGGACGAGACCAGCAGGTTGGCGATCCGGTTGGCCATCGCGTCAAGCTGGGCACAGGTGGTGTGCCGGGCGGGGCCGTCGTCCATGTGCTCGATGAGCGCCACCTGGTCCGGCGCGCGCCTGGCCCATGCGGTGCTGATGGCCTCACCGATGTTGAAGCGCTCCGGCAGGTTCCAGGAAAAGCCGCTTGTCATCGCTTCGTAGCTGTCAGCCTGTTTCAGCATAGTTTCGTCTTCTCCCTGTCCAATTTCTGCCGGGATGCGCGCCTAGATCAATCGCCGGATTCCGGACGGCGACAACCTTCCGGCATGATTAGAGGTTCGTTAGGAGGTCAGGCACTAGACTTGGCTTCCAGGCAGATTTGAAAGGCTGGGATTAATGTACAGCGTAAACCGCATAGCGGATGAGACCACCGACGGCAACGGCCAAGCTGGCAACGCCGACGACGCCCGCCGCCACAAGGACATATCGCCGGAGCTCAAGGAGGTCATGCACCTTCTCAAGGCGATGGAATCCGGCGCCGACCGTAAATAAGCCTGCATCAATTTCAGCGACGAGGTTTGCATAGTGCAAACCGCGCTTTGCATTTTGCAAAGATTACTGCCTGCTGCCGTCCCGCCGTGTGCGGAAAAGCGGCACATTCTCCCCGTTTTCGTTCCAGCTCCGGATTGGCCCAAGGCTTGCTGCTTACTCAGGTGAACAGGCGGGTGCTTCCGGCCAGTGCGTAACAGAAACCCGGTCAAAGGGTTCGGCCACGGTCAAGCGGACACCCGGACATCAGGGGAGAGTGCGTCATGGCTGGCATCGTGCCGGTGGTTCCGCTTGCGCGGCTTGAGCCGAAGCAGCAGCAGGCAGCAAGGCTCGTCGATCATCATCCCAGGGTTGAAGAGTTCAGCGGGCAGGCCCGTCAGCGCCATGGCTGGGGCTGTGTCTCGGTGCTGTCGCAAGGCGGCGGACACCGGGTCGAGCGCATAGAGGTGAAGGCCGGGCAGTCGATGCCGGCGCACTTCCACAATCACCGGTCCGAGCACTGGACGATCGTGTGCGGCGAGGCAGAGGTGATGCTGGGCGATGATGTGCTGATTGCGTCACCCGATGACAGCCTCTACATCCCCGCCGGCACGGTGCACGGGTTGAAGGCGGGCCCGTCGGGCGACGTCAGCCTTGTCGCGGTGCATTTCGGTGACCGGGTGAGCGATGACGAGGACATGTTCATCGCGGACTGAAGGCTGATCGTGCCTTCTCAGGCGGGCATGGCAGACCAGCTTTCGCGCTTGCGGTAGATCGTCGACGGGCTGATGCCCAGCGCCTGTGCGGCGCGCGGTATGGAACCGGCAAAGCGCTCGATTGCAGACTCGATGACGTCGCGCTCGATCTGCCACAGCAGGCGCCCGTCGAGTTGGGGTGCGAAGCCTGAAACGGCCTGGGCCTGGGCCTGGCCGACATGGGGCGGCACCATGTGTGCCTCGAGAGTTTCACCATCATTGAGCACGACCGCCTGGCGGATGACATTCTGCAGTTCGCGCACGTTGCCGGGCCAGCGGTGGGCGGACAGTCGCTCCAGGGCTGCCGGACAGAAACTTACGAACGCCTTGCCTTCTTCGCGCGCATACTGGGCGAGAAAGGCTTCGGCGAGTTCGGCCACGTCGCCGCCGCGTGCACGAAGGGGCGCGAGCATGACGGGCAGCACGTGCAGCCGGAAGAACAGGTCCTCGCGGAAACGTCCGTTGGCGACCTCCTCGTGAGGGTTGCGGTTGGTGGCGCAGATGATGCGGATGTCGACCTTGCGGGTGTGGGCAGAACCGACCGGCTGGATGGTGCCGGTCTGCAGGAAGCGCAGCAGCTTGGTTTGCAGCTGCAGGTCCATTTCGCAGATTTCATCAAGGAACAGCGTGCCGCCATCGGCGGCGGATGCGGCGCCTTCGCGGTCTGAAATGGCGCCGGTGAAGGCGCCCTTCAGATGGCCGAAAATCTCCGACTCCATCAGGTCGCGTGGAATGGCGCCGCAGTTGAGCGCCACGAAAGGTTTGCCTGCGCGCGGGGAGCCTGCGTGAATGGCTTCGGCGCACAGCTCCTTTCCGGTGCCGCTTTCGCCGGTGATGAAGGCGGGCGCGCTGGATGCCGCAATGGCAGCGATCTGGCGCTGGGTGTCGGCCATGATCGTGGATGAACCGATCATGCGCATAGTGGACTGACGGGAGTGGGCGGGTTGGCCGGAGGTGCGCGGCCCGCTGGCTGCTGCAGTGGCCCTGGCGCGTTGGTCGGCATTGGTCAAAGTGGTGAGCAACCGGTTGCGGGAAACCGGCGTGACCAGATAATCCCATGCACCGGCGCGCATCGCGTCGACGGCGGCATTGATCGAGGCATTGGCGGCAATCACGATGACGGCGGCATCGGCAGCAGCGCTGCACAACGCGTCGATCAGGCTGGCCGGTTGGCAGTTGGCCAGTTCAAGCGATGCAAGCACGGCGAACGGTTGCTTGCGGGCGATCAACTCAAGCGCCGCGGCGTGGTCAGCCGCCAGTTCGCAGGCATAGCCACTGGCTTCCAGATGGCTGCGGTAGACGCTTGCGACAGACGGACGATCCTCGATGATCAGGACGGTATTCGTGCTGTTTGCCTTGCCGGACATGCAGGTCGGACCCGATTACCTTAACGTCGGGCGGCACATGGTCCCGGTTCCCGGCTGGGGAGGGGTGCGGCCCGCACTCACTGACGAAACTTCACGGGCAACAATGAACGAATATGGTGAACAAGCGGTTTAGATGGGCTCAGTCGGCCTGAAGTGGCGTCCCTTCGAGAATGCCTCCAGCCACAAGGTGGTGCCAGGCCTCGTCGGCTGTCTCGGCATAGTGAAACAACTGTTCGTCGCCGGGCGAGATGGTGCCGGCGTCGAGCAAGACCTGCAGGTTGACCGCCGATGACCAGAATTTCCGGTCAAACAGGATGATCGGAATCTTCTTCATCTTGTTGGTCTGGACCAGGGTGAGGATCTCGAACAGCTCGTCCATGGTGCCAAAGCCGCCGGGAAACACGCACAAGCCGTTGGAGCGCATGGCCAGGTGCATCTTGCGCATGGCGAAGTAGTGGAAATTGAAGGTGAGGTCGGGCGTGGACCAGGCATTCGGCTCCTGCTCATGAGGCAGGGTGATGTTGAACCCGATGGTGGGGGCGCCAGCCATGATGGCGCCGCGGTTGGCCGCTTCCATGATGCCCGGACCGCCGCCGGTGGCGATGACGTTGTCGCGCTTGCCGTCGTTGTGTTTCAGTGCGCCGCCGCGCTCGGACACGATATGGCCAAGCTCCATCGCCGAACGGTACCAGTGCCCGCGCCGGCCCGCGTCGTCCTCTTTTACGCGGGCCGAGCCGAAGGCGACGATGGTGGTGCGGACGCCCCAGTTGCGTAGGTGCTCTTCCGCTTTCATGTATTCGAGCATGAAGCGGATGCCGCGGGTTGAATCACCCAGCAGGAATTCCTGGTCCAGAGCGGGAAGCGTGTAGGTCGAAGAGCGCATCTGGGCGTCTGAATTTTTGTGGTCGGTCATCGGTTTCCGTCTTTCCAGCATGGTGTCTGCGGCATGGGATGCATGCGGCAATGGCATGGTCGAGTTGATCCAAGCCCTATACGATCACTGCCGATTCAACCAGTCATCATACTTTGATGGGAGGGGCAGCCAGACATGCCGGTGGCAAGCGACAACCTGCGAGGCATGGGGTGGATGGTGCTGTCGGGCATGTGCTTTACCGGCGTGATGGCATCCGTCCGTCACGTCGGGCCGGACCTGCCGTCGGCCGTTTCGGCCACGGTGCGTTATGCGATGGGCATCGTCTTCCTGGCGCCGCTGCTGATGCGGGCAGGGTTCAGGTTTCCGACCGGCAGGTTGCTCTTCCTGCACATCGTGCGAGGCACCTTTCACGGACTTGGCGTGCTGTTGTGGTTCTATGCCATGGTGCGGATCCCGATGGCCGAGGTAACGGCAATCGGCTACACGACGCCGATTTTCATGACCATCGGTGCGGTACTGATGTTCGGCGAGCAGATCCAGCTGCGGCGGATCGGGGCGGTGATCACAGGCCTTGCCGGTGTCTACCTGATCCTGCGTCCGGGATTTGAGACGCTGTCATCGGGCCAGCTGGCACAGCTTGCCTCAACGCCGCTGTTCGCAATCGCCATGCTGATGGTGAAGCGGCTCACGCAGGTCGATACCCCGGCGATGATCGTGATCATGCTGAACTTCGTCTGCCTCGCGGTGCTGTCGCCGGTGGCGGTCGCGAACTGGCAGACGCCAAGTGCCATGCAGGTTGCCTGGCTGGCCGCGGCTACCGTGGGGGCGACGGCGGGCCATTACTGCCTGACGCGGTCGTACGGGATTGCCGACATCACGGTCGTCCAGCCGGTCACCTTCCTGCAACTGGTCTGGACCAGCGCCTTCGGCTTCCTGCTGTTTGCCGAGACCCCCAGCGTGTGGGTGTTCGCCGGCGGCGGGCTTATCCTTGCGGCCAGTACCTACATTGCGCACCGGGAACGGAAGCTGGCGCGGGCGCAGCAGCCGGAAATCAGCGTGCCTGCTCGAGTGCCTGGCGCAGGCGTCTGATCAGCTTCGACCGGTTGCGCCCGCCGGCCTGCTTGTCGAGGGCCGCATCGATATCGAACATCAGCTGGGTCAGCTCGTTGTTCCAGTCTGGCTCGCGGGCAGCTTCGGGCGGATCGATCTGGCGGTGGATTTCACTGTCGATCTGGCGCGCCACTTCGCCGTCGAGCCTGAATGCATCATCGATCTCGGGCGTGATGATGCGCTCCGACGGCAGCAGCTTGCCGGCAACGCGCCCGGCAAGCCCGGTCATGCCCTCTTCCTCGCCGTGGGTGAGGAACAGGTTGCGGTGGACCGGCAGCCGTTCGGCAATCCACTGTTCCAGTTCAGGCCCGTCGGCATGGCCGGAATAGCTGTTGATGTGTTCTATGGAGGCTTCGACGTTCACTTCCTCGCCGTGGATCTTCACGGTTTTGGCGCCTTCCATGAGAATGCGGCCCAGCGTGCCCTGGGCCTGGTAGCCCACCATCAGCACAGTGGCGTTGGGCCGGTACAGATGGTTCTTCAGGTGATGGCGGATGCGGCCTGCGTCGCACATGCCGCTTGCCGAGATGATGACGTGATAGCCGCTGAGGCGGCCGATGGCCTTGGAGTCCTCGACGCTTTCGGAGAACTGCAGGTTGGGCGAGTTGAGCGCCGCCTTGAGCGCGGCGCTGTTTTCCAGCATGTCTGCATGCTTGAGGAAGATGTCGGTGGCGCGGTGGGCAAGTGGGCTGTCGATGAACACTGGTGCGGCCGGGGCTTCACCATTGTGCATCAGCAGCATCAGGTCGGTGACGACCTCCTGGGTGCGCTCCACCGCAAACGAGGGGATCAGCAGGGCACCGCGCTTTTCGGCGGCTGACCGGACGTGCCTGGCCAGTTGGGCGCGGCGGGCCTCCGGCGTGATAGAATCTCGGTCGGTAGCGCCAAACGTGCTTTCGCACAGCAGGTAGTCATATCCCGCCGGAGCTTCTGGGTCGGGTTGCAACAGCTTCTGTTCCGGGCCGATGTCGCCGGAGAAGAAGAGGGTGACGGGCTTGCAGCCGCCATCCGACACCTGCACTTCCACGGAAGATGACCCCAGCATGTGGCCGGCGTTCCAGAACCTCACCCGCACGCCGGGTATTACCTCTACCCAGGTCTCGTAGTCATGGCCGGCGAACTGGTCCATGCAGGCCAGCGCATCGCGCAGGGTGTAGATCGGCTCAACCAGCTTGCGGCCGCGCTGCCGGTTGCGGCGGTTGAGGCGTTCGACCTCGGATTCCTGGATGTGGCCTGAGTCCGGCAGCATGACAGAGCACAGGTCAACGGTGGGCACGGTGGTGTGGATGGTGCCCTTGAAGCCCAGCCGCGACAGCTTCGGCAAGAGGCCGCTGTGGTCGATGTGTGCGTGGGTCAGCACGACGGCGTCGATGTCCGCCGGCCGGAACGGGAACGGCTGGTAGTTGAGTTCGCGCAGGGTTTTCGAGCCCTGAAACAGGCCGCAGTCGACAAGGATGGTGCCCGATCTGGATTTCAGCCGGAAGCAGGAACCGGTGACCGTTCTTGCAGCGCCGTGGAAAGAAAGCTCGATTGTCACGTGATCCTCCGGTCGGGGGTGTGCCATTGGCGAGACGTCAAGTCGTGCAGATCAGCACCTGTTCGTCAATGCACGTAACGGGTTCAGGCGCCGTCAATCTGGCTGGCGAAGCCAACGTAGTCATGCAACGTTATAGTGTATTTTTTAGTTTAATCTACCTATAGTTGTTTAAGGAATAGAGATTCGCGGGTGGCGCGAACCTTGCCGACGCGGTGGCCTCAGGCAGCCGGGCAACGATGAGAAGAACACAAGACGTTGGAGAATCCGCCAGGGGCGCGTCCAGAGCATGGGTTGCGCCAGCCGTCCGGGTTCACAGCATTGGCGAGTTGACAAGGCTGTGTTTCAACACCAACTGCGACGGCGGCATAGCGACAAACGTGATCGACGGCACGGCGATTGCCTGCAACTAGGGACAGCCAGTCAGCTTGCGAACGTGCCGGCGTACCGGTCCCGCAGGATGTTTTTCTGAACCTTGCCCATGGTGTTGCGCGGCAACTCGTCGACGACATACAGCTTCTTCGGCTGCTTGAAGCGGGCGATCTTGTCCTTGATCGCCTCCATGATCGATGCTTCTTCGACGTGGGCTTGTTTGAGCGGCACGATCACGCCGACGACGCCTTCGCCGAAGTCCGGATGCGGCACGCCGATGACGGCCGACTCGAGCACGCCGTCCTGTTCGTCCAGCAGCAACTCGATTTCCTTCGGATAGATGTTATAGCCGCCGGAGATGATCAGGTCCTTGCCGCGCCCGACGATGTGCACATAGCCGTCTGCGTCGATCTTGCCGAGGTCGCCGGTGATGAAGAACCCGTCATCGCGGAACTCTTCCTTTGTCTTCTCCGGCATCTGCCAGTAACCGGCGAACACGTTCGGACCCCGAACCTCGATCATGCCGATCTCACCGTCAGGTACCGGCTTGCCGGTGTCGGGGTCGCAGACGCGAAGGTCCACCCCCGGCAGCGGGAAGCCGACGGTACCGGCGCGGCGGTCGCCGTCATAGGGGTTGGAGGTGTTCATGTTGGTCTCGGTCATGCCGTAGCGCTCCAGAATTCGATGACCGGTGCGGGCCTCGAATTCGACGTGGGTCTCGGCGAGCAGCGGCGCGGAGCCGGACACGAACAACCGCATGTGACTGACCAGTTCCTTCGTGAAACGCGGGTCGTCCAGAAGCCGGGTGTAGAAGGTCGGCACGCCCATCATGGCGGTGCATTCGGGCAGGTAGTGGATGACCTGGTCGTTGTTGAAGCCGGACAGGAAGACCATGCCTGCGCCCGCCCGCATGATGGTGTTGGTGGCCACGAACAGGCCGTGGGTGTGGAACACGGGAAGCGCGTGCAGCAGCACGTCATCCGCCGTGAAGCGCCACAGATCCTTCAGCACCACGGCGTTGGACAGCAGGTTGTCGTGGGTCAGCATGGCGCCCTTCGACCGCCCGGTGGTGCCGGAGGTATAAAGGATCGCGGCGAGGTCATCAGGTCCACGGTCGATATCTGCAAACGCGGCCGATGCCTCGAGCGCCGCGTCGGCCAGCGTGCCGGCAGACTCGCCGTGGCTTTTCCAGACGCCCATGGTCTCGAGATGCACGCCAAGCCTTGCGGCGAGATCGGTGTAGCTGCCGGCATCCTTCGGATCGCACACGAACACTGACGGCGTGGCATTGCCGAGGAAGTACTCGATCTCCGACGGGGTATAGGCAGTGTTGAGCGGCAGGAAGACTGCGCCTGCGCGCACCGTGCCGAGGTAGAGCGTCACCGCCTCGATCGACTTCGGCACCTGCACGGCCACGCGATCGCCAGGCTGCACGCCGAGCGCAACCAGACGGTTGGCGAAACGCGCGGACACGTCAACCACGTCCTGGTAGGTGTAGGTGCGCCCATCCGGCAGGCGGGCAAACACGTGCTCCGGCTGCGCATTGGCCATCAGGCCATCGAGCAGGTGATTAGCCATTTGACTGTCTCCGGGCAGCTGGGGCGTCAAGGCGGGGATCGAGAAGTGCATGCACGTCGCGCGAGGCGATAACCTTGCCGTCGTGCGAGAAGGCTTCGTGGTTGGCGTCCACGGTCTTGAGGTCATACAGGTAGTTGACCATCATGCCGGCAGACTGGCGGATGCCGTTCTCGGAACGGTCGCCAAGCCAGTGAATGGCCCTCAGGCTGGCGCCGTTGCCAAGGTGGAACCGTGCCACGGGGTCGAGCGGGCCGCCCTTCGGGCGCTGTTCCTGAATGAAGTAGCGGGCCGCAAGGGCCTTGAGGCCGGCAATGGTTTCCTCCGATGCCTCGTGCGCATTCTCGGGCGTCATCACGCTGGCTTCCAGGTGCAGTCGCTCGATCAGCTCGTTGCCGTCGGACGCCGCCGCCTGCTTCAGCCAAGGCATGAAGCCGGGCACCGGCGACAGGGTGACGAAGGTCTTGATGTTGGGCAGGCCTTGGGCGAGGTCCTGTGCCACCTGCTTGATCAGGAAGTTGCCGAACGAGACGCCGCGCAGACCTTTCTGGCAGTTGGAGATCGAGTAGAAGACGGCGGTGTCGGCCTGTTCTGGCCGCGCTGGCGTGCGATCCTCGGCCAGCAGGGTCTGGATCGAGCCGGGAATGCCCTTCATGAGCGCGACCTCGACGAAGATCAGCGGCTCGTCCGGCATGGCCGGGTGGAAGAAGGCGAAGCAGCGCCGGTCGGGTGGTTGCAGGCGGCGGCGAAGATCATCCCAGCTGTCGATGGCATGCACGGCCTCGTACTTGATGATCTTCTCGAGAATGTGCGCCGGCGTGGTCCAGTCGATCGGCCTGAGCACGAGGAAACCGCGGTTGAACCAGGACGAGAACAGGTGCTCGAAATCGACGTCGATGCGGGCAAGGCTGTCGTCCTGCCGGAGTATGGCCAGCAGGTCCTCGCGCATGCGCACCAGCTTTTCGGTACCGCCCGGCACCGCGTTCAGGCGGCGCAACAGTTCCTGGCGCCGGGGCTCGGCCACGGCGAGAAGCCGGTCGAGGGTCTGGGCATTGCGCTCGGCAGCATAGGTTGCTGTGCGGCTGGCAAGTTCGTCCGTATCGATGTCGAACTCGCTGGCGAGGCTCTTGAAGAAGGAGAGTTTCTGGTCGGGGCTGGCGAGGCTGAACTTCTCCAGCAGCGCGCCTGCCGTCTGTAGCCGTGATACTTCGCCATCGTCAGTCAGCATTGACTTGCCGAGCGCAAGCAGATCGCGGGCATCCGGCATTGCCGGTTGTGCGTCGCGCCGCTCGAACAGGCTCGACAGAAGGTCCTGCAGGTAGGAAATGCGGCTCATATCGCTTGACCCATGATGAGGTCCGGCAACCATGTTGCCAGAGCGGGGAACAGGCACAACAAGATGATTGCGAGCACCATGCAGCCGACAAACGGCATCGATCCGACAAGGATGGTGCGCAACGAGATCTCGGGCGCGATGCCGTTGATCACGTAGAGGTTGAGACCCACCGGTGGGGTGATCAGGCCGATTTCCATATTGATGGTCAGAATGACGGCGAACCAGTAGGGGTCAAACCCGGCCGCAATGATGATCGGTAGCAGGATGGGGGCCGACATGACGATCACGGCGACCGGCGGCAAGAAAAAGCCCGCAACCAGCAGGAAAACGTTGATGCACAGCATCAGCACCCAGCGGTTGACATCAAGCGTGGCTATCCATTCGGCAACCGACTGGGTGATCTGAAGGGACGACAGCATGTAGGAGAACACGGCGGCGGAGGCGATGATGAACAGGATCATCACGCTTTCGCGCGTCGCGTCGCGTAGCACGGCCCAAAGGTCTTTCAGGTTCCACATCCTGTAAATCAGGATGGCGACGATGATGCACAACAAGGCGCCAACTGCCGCCACTTCGGACGGTGTTGCAATGCCGTCTCCGCCATAAAGTGCATAAAGAACGCCGAATATGATGACCATGAACGGCAGTACGCGCGGCAGTACTTCCATGCGCTGCGCCCAGGTGAAGGTTCTGCCCGCGAGCGCATCCATCGAGCCCTTGCGCCACGTGTCGTACAGCGCCCAGCCCATGAACAGCATCACGAGCATGATGCCGGGAATGACGCCTGCCAGAAACAGGCGGCCGATCGACGTTTCGGTGGCGATGCCATAGACGATCATTGTTACTGACGGCGGGATCAGGATCCCAAGCGTACCGCCAGCCGCGATGGAGCCTGCGGCGACGCTGTCGGGATAGCCGCGCTTGCGCATTTCCGGGATGCCCATCTTGCCGATGGCCGCGCAGGTCGCGGGAGACGATCCGGACATGGCGGCAAACAGGGCGCAGGCGCCGAGGTTGGAGATGACAAGCCCGCCCGGAACCCGGGTGAGCCACCGGTCGATCGCTTCATAGAGGTCCGCGCCGGCTCGCGTGGAGGCAATCGATGCCCCCATGATGATGAACATCGGAATGGACAGCAGCGCAAAACTGTTGAGGTCGCCGAACAGCAGTTCCGGCAACAGCGGCAGCGAGCGGGTGCCGTCAAAAATGATCAGGAACGCCGTTGAAACAACCAGCAGGCCGATTGCAACCGAAATGCCCGAGAACAGGAGTGCAATTGTGGCAAAGCCCACCAGTGCGCCGAGGACGAGCGGATCCATCTACAGGTCCTCCTTTTCCAGGTTGAACGGTTTGTCCTTGCCGGTAATGAGCAGATACAGGTCTGCCAGCAATTGCAGCAGAAACAGGCTGAAGCCCACAGGGACGGCGAGATAGGGGATCCACAACCTCACAGGCCAGACCGTTTCGGACTTCCAGTTGCGCTTCCAGGCGATGTGCCAGAACTCGAAACCGTAAAAGGCGATCAGCGCCACCATCGCGATGGTCAGTATAAGGGCGGCAATGGCCAGCAGTTTGCGCGGGCCCCGCCTCAGCATGAGGGGTACCAGATCGACGTTCACGTGACCGCGCAGCTTTTGCACATAAGGCAAGCCCACCAGCGTCGAGGCGATCATCATGTAGGTAACCGCTTCTGTCTGCCAGACGGTGGACTGGTTGAGCACATAGCGCACGAAAATCATCTGGCAGGTGATCAGTACCGACAGCACGATCATGGCGGCTGCGAACCAGCCGCAGATTGTCGAAAGCGATTCAATGAACTTGACGATGCCGGTGCGCGGCTGGGCGGTGTGAGACGTGGGACGTCCGGCCATCGTTGGCTCCCCGGAAAGCAGCTGATTGCGGTGAAAAACCGGAAGGCGCCCGTTGCCGGGGACCTTCCGGTCTGACCTGGTGTTACTCGACCGACAGGGCCAGATCGAGCAGGCGCTGGCCGTTCTCACCGGCGTTCTCGAGGAACTTCTTGTAGGAAGATTCCTTGGCCAGGTCCTGCCACATCTTGAACTCGTCCGGCGTCATCTTGGCGATCTCGACGCCAGCTTTCTCGAACACCTCGACGGATGCCGCATCTTCCTTCTTGGCCTCCTCGAGATAGTAGGCCTCGGCCTTGGCCGCAGCCGCATCGAGCGCCTTCTTCTGGTCATCGGTCAGGCCGTCATAGACCGACTTGTTCATCAGCAGCGGCTGGTACATGAACCAAAGCGCCACGTCGCCGGCGGGGGTGTAGCACTTGACCTGCTCGTACAGGCGGAACGACACGAACGAGGACGACGAGGTGTTGACGGCGTTCAAAACGCCCGACTGCATGGCCGAGTAGACTTCGGAAGATGCCATGGAGGCGATGGAGGCGCCGGCGGCTGCCAGCATTTCCTCGAACGCCTTGCCGGCAGCACGGGTCTGCATGCCCTTCACATCTTCAGGCTTGGTGATGCACTTGTCTTTGGCGGCAAAACCGCCCGCGAGGTAGCCGTGGACGACAACGCGCACGTCGTCTTCGGCCATCAGCTTCTCGATTTCTTCCATGAAGGGCGAGTTGTTGAGCCGCGCGGCGTGGTCATGGTTTTTCACCAGGCCGGGCATCAGGGTCAGGTTGTATTCGGGGCGCTGCCCGCCGGCATAGGACAGCGGGTAGACGGTCATGTCGAGCTGCCCGCCGGACAGCGGCTTGTACTGTTCGCGCGCCTTGAAAAGCGATCCGGAGGGGAAGATCTTGATGGTCAGGTCTACGTTGGCGGTAGCCACTTCGTCGGCCACGATCTGAGCCACCTTGTGGCGAATGTCATTGGTCGACCACTGGTGCGACAGGCGCAGTTCCTTCGACAGGGCAGCGGTGGTCATGGTGGCGGCAAGCGCCGCACCGGCAAGCAGGGCAATGAGTGTCTTCTTCATCGAGAAACCTCCCGGTCCGGCCTTGGCAAAGCAGCCGGACTTTTTGTGATTGAAACGGGCTGGCAACGCACCAGTGGCAATAGCCTAGCTGTGGAAATACAGGAGTCAATATTCTTGTATACAACATTCTGCTTGTTGAATGCGCGGTTCCGCCGCTAGACTTTACGTCACCATGGCGCAGAAGACCGCAGACAGAATTCGTGAAGACATCGAGCAGGCCATCTTGACGGGCGAGTTCGGCGACGGGGTACGGCTTGACGAGGTGACGCTGTGCAACCGCTTCGGGGTGTCGCGTACACCGGTGCGCGAGGCGCTCAACCAGCTTGCCGCGTCCGGCCTGGTCGAGATGAAGCCGCGGCGCGGCGCATTCGTGCGGGTTCCGGGTTTCGCCGAGATCGTGGAAATGTTCGAAGTGATGGGCGAGCTGGAAGCGATGTGCGGGCGGCTTGCATCAAAGCGCATTTCGGACGAACAGCTCGACCGCTTCCGCGCTGCGTGCGACAGGTGTGAGGCGGCCGAGGCTGCCAACGACGCCAATGGCTACTACCGCGAGAACGAGGCCTTTCACCAGGTGCTGTACGAAGCCAGCGGCAACGGGTTCTTGCGGACGCAGGCATTGCAGTTGCAGAAGCGGCTGCAGCCGTTCCGGCGCATGCAGCTCCAGGTGCGCGGCCGCGTCCGGCAATCGCTGGACGAGCACCGGCGCATTTGCCTGGCCGTGGAAGCGGGTGATGGCGATGCAGCGGCGCGCGAGCTGCGCGATCACGTCAGCGTTCAGGGCGAACGGTTCTTCGACCTGATGTCCAGCCTCAACGAAACCGGACGCCGCCGGGCGGGTTGAAGCGGCGGTCTACCGGTTCAGGTGGGCGCACTCGGGCACCGGCGTCAGTGCCGGCTTTGCGTCGAACCAGGCGAGCAGGTTTTTCGCCACCAGATCTCCCATCGCCTTGCGGGTTTCGACGGTCGCCGAACCCTGGTGCGGTTGCAGCGCCACGTTGTCAAGCTTGCGAAGTCGCTCCGGAATCCTGGGCTCGGCAGCGAACACGTCGAGCCCTGCATAGCCGAGCTTGCCGGTTTCCAGGGCGTCGATCAGTGCGTCTTCGTCATGAACCGACCCGCGTGCCACGTTGATGAAGGTGCCTTCAGGCCCCAGGGCTGCCAGCACCTCAGCGTTGACGATGCCACGAGTGGCCTCGCCGCCGGGACAGATGGCGATCAGGAAATCCACGTCACGCGCCATGGCGACAAGGTTGTCGAAGTACGGGTATGGCTGGTCGTCCTGCTTGCGGCGGCCGTGATAGACGATCTGGCAACCGAACGCCTGGAGCTTGCGGGTGATGTCCTGGCCAATGCGGCCGAGGCCTAGAATGCCGACCTTGCGGCCGTTGATGGCGCAGGCGAGCGGCGGGTCGCCGGCCTTTTCCCATTCACCAGCCCGCGCATAGCGCTCCCATTCGCAGAAGCGGCGCGAGCAGTTCAGCAGCATCATGACTGCCATGTTGGCGACGTCATCGTTGAGGACGTCCGGCGTGTTCGTAACCATGACCTTGCGGCTGGCGGCATGGGCCGCGTTGACGCCGTCATAGCCCACGCCGAAGCTCGAAATGATCTCCAGGTTCGGCAAGGCGTCGATCATGGCGGCATCGGCCTTTCCCATGGTGGCGATGCCGGTCACCTTGTCCGCCACGCCTGCAAGAAACGCCTTGGGGTCGCTTGCCTCGTAGAGCCGGTGCAGGGTGTGGCGTGCCTCAAGGGCTTGCTGGATATGAGGCATCATGTTGCTGACCAGCAGGATATCGGCCATGGGTCGGTTCCGTCATGTAGGTGTTCGAGATAGCCAGCTTCTCGCACAGATGATCCGGGCTGTCCATTGCAGGGGGCCGGCGTCTTGCGGGCAGGCGGGGCCGGCAAGGCACGATACTTGCTTCGGTTGCAGCGGTGGCGGCCTTGCCAGCCCTGAGTTGTTTCATTTGGTGACGGAAAGCGGGTGCGCAGCATTGCGCCTGGGCGAAACGCCCAACGGGGGAAATCATGTTTGCTGAAACAGCAGCGCGGGAGGGCGTCGGCCTTGATGACGCAGCAGCCAAACCCGGGCACGAAGCGTTGCGTCATGGGGATATCGTGGCGACGGCTGCCGCCTGTGATGACTGGGACAGGTTCGCTGTCACATGCAATGGCGCCGTGCAGGAGCAATTGGCGGCGTTCGCCAGTTCGCGCTGGCCTTACGTCGAGCTTGAGCCGTGGATATTCCGGTTGGACTGCAGGCCAGCCGGTGGTGCGCTGGTCATGGTGCGGCCGCTTCCGATCAAGCTGGGGCAGGTGGCAATCTGCAAATGGGGGCCGTTGCTGAAAGACGAGACCGCAGACGATGCGCCGGCGCACCACAAGCTGATGGCCGGCGCGCTGAGGCAGATCTATGCCACGCAACGCGGCATGATGCTGTCGGTTCTGCCGCGCGCCGAACCTTCTGCGGGAAATTTTGCATCGAGCAACCTGCAGTCGCTTGGTTTCTGGGCGGGCGCGCAACTCAGTTACCCCGATCGCTATCTCGTCAACGTGCGGCTTGACGACGACGCGGCCATAAAGAGCCTCGAGCAGAAATGGCGATACAATCTGCGCAGGTCGTTCAGGCACGGGCTGCAGTTCGAGGCAGGCGGTCCGGAGCAACTGGACGAGTTCGACGCGCTTTACCAAGCGATGTCGGACCGCAAGCGATTTGCCGATTATTCCGCGTACGACACGCTCGGCTGGTTCATGGACGCAATCGTGCCAGAAGCCAGACCGCGGCTGTTCTTCGTACGCAAGGACGGTGGATTGGTTGCGGGTGCGGTGGTGTTCATCTGTGGGCGGACCGCAGTTTATCTTTACGGTGCCACCAATGCGCAGGCGCTGCCGCTTTGTGCGGGTTATTTCATGCATTGGCATATCATCCGCTGGCTGCGCGACAACACGCGGGCGCACTGGTAAGACCTGGGCGGTACCGATGGCTTCACCGGGCTACACCAGTTCGAGAAGGGGCTGGTGGGCAGCGCCGGCTTCGTAGCTGCCGTGCCACCGATGATGAACTGCGCGCATACATTGCGGGCGCGGCTTGCCGGCGGCCTTGCGCATGCCGTGCATGGCGGGGTCCAGAAGCTCAGGTACCATGGCGGTCACTGGCGCGACGGACTTGCCCGGCCGGATCAGAAGCGGCGGTCGCCATGACGCGGCTGTCCCAGTCCGGCATGATTTTCGCCGCCCGGATTTGGCGGGGCCGCGCTGATGTTTCTCGTGCAGGCAGCCATCGCACGGGTGTGGGGCGGGCCGGCCTGATGGACAAGCCGGAGCTTGCCGTGTTCGGCGTTTGCGCGCGCGTGTTCGCGCTCGCGGCATTTGGCGTGAAGGCCATTCACATGGTGCTGCTGCTGGGTCTGATGGAGGCAGACACACGGCGCGACGAGCCAACCTTCCGGCAACGGCTTGGCGATGCCAACCTAGCAGCGACCGGTGCGGCGGTTGCCTTGACTCTGGCGGCGCTGGCGGGCGGGCCAATCCTTCTCGCCTTGTTCGGGCCCGGCTTCGAGGCGGGGCGCTGGCCGCTGGTCATCCTGTGCCTGGCGCTGGTCGTGCGTAGCTTCTTCAGCCCTGCCGAACTGGTGCTGTCGCTCAACAACCGTCCGTGGGCTGCCATGCCTGCCATAGCAGCGGGCCTCATGAGCCTGCTTTCC
>JAHEBA010000011.1:0-10894 GCA_024642465.1 Alphaproteobacteria bacterium | reverse complement strand
CTGCTTTCCCGGGCAGGCAGTCATCGGGCCGCAGCCATCAAATGAGGCCGGTCATACAGCGGATGCGGTTGGCCAGGCGCGTCGAGCGGGGCAGCTGCAGGCCGCGGTCATAACCCTCCACAGTCTTGTTGAGGGGCCTTTCGAACAGCACGAAGTCCTGGCCCATGACATGCCTTTGCAATCCGGCGACTTGCTCGAAGCGGAATCGTTTCAGCACAGCGATGGCCGGTCTGTTGTTGGCTGTCGTGATGTTGGCGATCTTGTGAAAGCGGCCATTGTCCCAGTGCTCGATATAGAGCCGCATGAAGGCAAGGGGCATGTGAGGTTCGCGCAGCTCAGGAAACAGCGCCGACCAGTATTGCCACAAGGTGCCGTACTCGGGTCCGGAAATCATGAAGCCGGCAATCGTGTCGCCCGCCATGCACAGCCGGATGTAGTTCTCGTCGAGCGAATGCAGGTAGGTCAGGAACAGCTTCGACATGCGCTGGCGCTCGAACTGGCGGAACTCGGGGGTGAAGCCGGGCAACTCGGCGACAAGCGTCTGAAGTCGGGCGTGAACCACCGCAATTTCGCTACGCCTGGCCGGTCTTTGCCAAAGCGGCGCGCGCGCCTGTGACTGTGCCATAACGGAAGCCCCCGGTTTCATGCGGGGGGTTCCTTGCCAGCGCCGTGCCAGTTGGACGGCAACTTCTACCGCTTTACTGCTTCACGCATCCATTGCTGCAGCTTCTCTACCGAGTGCTCGGAGTTGACGCCGCAGTTGGGGTCGAGCACCAGCGGACCGGGCCGGTAACCCTTGCTCTTGAGGCCGCGCTGGACCGACTCGACGATGCGGATGTCCTCTTCCACCGTCGTTGCCCGGTCCTGGATGGCGAGGCGACGGATCACGTCGCTGTCGACGCCGCCCACCGTGTACCAGCCGCGCCAGACGGTGCACTGGTCCGGACCTTGCGGGCGCCAGTGATAGGTGTTGAGCACGTTGCCGGGATAGACCTGGAACGAGAACATTGGCCACAGGAACCAGGACGAGTACTCACCTGCATGCGGGTTGGAGGCGAGATCGATCGGATAGCTCATCCGGTCGAGATTCTGGCACTCGGTGGTGTGGCGCAGGCAATGGCCCTGCGGCTGGATATCGTAGGTTTCGGGCTTCACCACCCCGGTTGAAAACGTCGGATGGTTGATCGAGCAGTGGTAGCACTCGGAATAGTTCTCGACCGAGACCTTCCAGTTGCAGGCTTCGGGAATCTCCACCCATTCGAGCGGCTCGAGCTGCCGGATGTGCGGCACGAAGTCCGCCAGTTCTTCACGCACCTTCGGGAACCACTCGTCCATCGGCTTTGCATCCGGATCGAGGTTGGCGAACAGGAAGCCATGGAAATCCTCGACGCGCACCTCGGTGAGGCAGATCTCGCGCTTGTCGAGCCCCGGCACCACCTTGATATTCGGGCCGGAACGCAGCTCGCCCGACAACTCGTAGGACCAGGCATGGTAGGGGCAGACCACGACCTTGCAGTTGCCCTCGCCCGACACGAGCTCATGAGCGCGGTGCTGGCAGACATTGTAGAACGCGCGGATGACGCCGTCGCGCCCGTGGATGCAGAACAGGTTTTGCCCGGCGATCTGGAAGGTGAAGTAATCACCCGGCTTTTCCACCTGGCTTGAATGGCCGGCATACTGCCAGGTGCGCGACAGCAGGCCATCCATCTCGCGGGCATAGATCGCCGGGTCGGTGTAGTAGCGCGCTTCAAGCGAGCGCACGGGCTTGAGCGGATGGCTCATCGGACAGGACCTTTCTCATCCCAGTACATGCCAAGCTGGTGACGGCGCTGGTGGAATTTCTCCACCCGCTCGACGATCTCTTCCGACGCGCTGGCAATCACGAACGACAGAAGCGTTTCCAGCAGCGCGATCACCGACACGGAAGAGGGGAAGAACTGCGGCGTATCCACAGCCACCACAAAGGCGTGCTCCGACCCGATCACGATGGGCGAGGCCGGGCTGTCGGAAATGCCGATGATGGTGACGCCCTGTTCGCGCGCCATGCGGACGGCCTCAACCACCTCGGTGCGATAGGGCTTGCTGGTCATGGCAATCAGCACGTCTCGCCCGTCGGCGCGGGCCAGATCGTCCACCGCTGTCGAACCGGGCCGTGGAATGGCATGGAACTGTTCCATGCCGGTAGAAGCGAGATATGAAAAGTTGCGGGCATTGGCGTTGTTGACGCCGACGCCCAGCACGAAGGTCTGCCGCGATGCCCAGACGGCTTCGGCGGCGGATTTTAGCCTTGCTTCGTCGATGGCGGCGAACGTCTCCTCGATATTGCGAAGCGCAGAGTTGACCATGTCGGCATAAAGCCTGCCAAGGTCGCCGCGCGCGCTCAGGCTTTGCAGCCAGCGCGCCCGGTCGGGAAAGCTTGCCGTGCCGCGCCGGATCTCTTCGCGAAACGGTTCCCGGAAATCATCGTAGCCCTCGAAGCCCAGCACGCGCGCCATGCGCACCAGCGTGTTTGGCTTTACGTCAGCCGCCGCCGCAATCTCGCGCATCGAACTGATGCCGACCTCATTAGGGTTTTCCAGCACGAAGGCGGCTGCCTTGCGCAGTTCCGGGGTCAGGTTTTCCAGTTCCTCACCCAGCCTGTTGAGCAGGTCTGGCGGTGCGGTCTGGCCGGTTGATGGTACAGTTATGTCATTCATGATTGACGAGTGTACATTTGTACGATACGCCTTGTCCATAGCGAACATCTGTACCGGAGTGAAAACATGGTCCCGTCTCACGCGCGCGTTGTCATTGTTGGCGGCGGCATCATGGGGTGCGGGGTGGCGTATCATCTCGCCCACGAGGGCTGGACCGACATCGTGCTGCTGGAAAAGGCGGAACTCACTTCCGGCTCCACCTGGCACGCAGCCGGGCAGATCACCCACTCCACCTCGTCCTATGGCCTGGGCAAGTGCGTCGATTACAATATCGGGCTCTATTCCGGGAAGCTGGAGGCTGAAACCGGCCAGTCCTGCACCTGGCACGGATGCGGGTCGTTCCGCCTCGCCTACACCGAAGACGAGATGGACTGGCTGCGGCAGACGCTGTCGGTCGGCACCGCGCTTGGCTTCAACATCGAGCTGGTCGGGCCGGATCGCATCCGGCAGCTACATCCGTTCTACAATCTCGACGGTGTCATCGGTGCGCTTCACACGCCGGATGACGGTCACGTCGACCCGTCCGGTCCTGCCCATGCGCTTGCCATCGGTGCCCGGCAGCTTGGCGCGAAGATCATCCGCCGCTGCCGCGCGACCGACATCAAGCAGCTGCCGTCTGGTGAATGGAAGGTATCGACCGAGCAGGGCGACATCGTGTGCGAACACGTGGTCAATGCCGGCGGAACCTATGCCCGCCAGATGGGCGAGTGGTCCGGCCTGCAGTTGCCGATGACCTCGATGACCCACCACTATCTCGTCACCGACACGGTGCCGGAGTTCCTGGAGCTTGAGAAGCAACTGCCGGTCATCCGCGACGACAAGCTGGTGTCCGGCTATATCCGCATGGAGCAGAAGTCCGGCCTCATCGGCATCTACGAGAAGACCAATCCCAACACCGTGTGGGAAGACCACTGCCCGTGGGAAGCCGAGAACGAACTATTCGAGGCCGACTATGACCGCATCATGCCGTGGCTGGAAAACGCCATGGGCCGCATGCCCATCTTCGCCGAGCTTGGCATCAAGCGCGAGGTGCATGGCGCCATTTCGCATCCGCCGGACGGTAACCCGCTGATCGGCCCGGCGCCGGGCGCGAAGAACTACTGGTGTGCCTGCGGCACGCAGATCGGCATTGGCTGGGGACCGGGCCTCACCCGTGAACTGGCCCGCTGGATGGTGCATGGCGCGGCCGACATTTCCATGCGCGAGTTCGACCCGCGCCGCTTCGGCGAGTATGCCAAGCCTGAGTGGCAGGTGATCAAGGCGAAGGAAGACTATTGCCTGCGCCACGAAATCCCGTTCCCGCACTTCAACCGGCTGGCGGGACGGCCGGTCAAGCCGTCGCCGCTGTACGAACGGCTCAAGGCCAAGGGCGCGGTGTACGAGGAGGTCTACGGCCACGAGCGGCCACGGTGGTTTGCCCGTGAGGGGTTGGAGCAGAGGGACTACTACTCTTTCGCCCGGCCCAAATGGGTCGACATGGTGGCCATGGAGACAAAGGCGGTTCGCGAGGCCGCCGGCATCATGGACATCTCCGCATTCTCCAAGATCGAGGTGGCGGGACCGGATGCCCATGCCTTCCTTGACCGGCTGACACCCAACCGGCTGCCGCAGAAGCCGGGCGGTATCTGCCTGACGAACCTGCTGAACCGGCGCGGGCGCATAGAGGCGGAGGTTACCATCGTCCGGCTGGCGCAGGACCGGTTCTACCTGGTCTGCGCCGCCTTCTTCGAGCAGCGGCTTATCGACCACCTCACCTTCGCGAAGCAGGGTGAGAAGGCCCAAATCATCAACCGCTCCAACGAGTGGGCAGCGCTCACCATCAATGGTCCAAGGTCGCGAGACATTCTCGCCTCTTGCACCGATGCCGCGCTGGACAATGCCGCATTCCGGTGGATGAGCGCGCAGCAAATCACGGTTGCCGGCCACAGCACGTGGGCGTTCCGGATGTCCTATGCGGGCGAGCTTGGCTGGGAAATCCACGGCCCCCGCGAGCACATGCTCGCCGTCTATGACGCGCTGTGGGCAGCGGGCGAAAAATACGACCTCACCGACTATGGCTCCTTCACCATGAACGCGCTGCGCATGGAAAAGGGCTTCAAGGGCGCGGGCGAACTGACCAACGAGGTCACGCTTCCCGAAGCGGACGTGATGCGCTTCGTGAAGATGGATAAAGACTTCTTCGGCAAGGTGCAAACTGAAGCCAGCCTGGCAAAGCCGCTGCCGTGGGTGTGCGCCTATCTCGAGATCGAGCCGGACGGCGTCTGGGACGGCAATGGCGGCGAGGCGGCGCGGCTGGATGGCAAGGTCGTGGGGTCTACCGCCTCGGTCGCCTACTGCCACACGCCGGGCAAGATCCTCGCGTTTGCCTATCTCAAGCCACGCGCGGCTGAACCCGGCACAGCGCTGGAAGTTTTCATGAACGCGCATTGGCGCCCGGCAAGAGTGCTTGCCGAGCCTGCCTATGATCCGCAGAGTCTGAAGCCGCGCACGGACGTGATGGAGGCAGCGGCGGAATGACAGCGACACCCAAGACCATGAAGGCGATGGTGCTCACCGGTCACGGCGGGCTGGACAAGTACGAATGGCATGAGGACTGGCCGGTGCCGGAGCTGCGGCCGGGCGACGTGCTGATCAAGGTCGGCGCATGCGGGCTGAACAATACCGACGTCAACACGCGCACCGGCTGGTACTCCAAGGCCGTAACCGAAGGGACATCGGGCGACGGGTATGCAGCGGCAGCGGGCGATGATCCGGCCTGGGGCGGCTCGGCGTTGCAGTTTCCGCGCATCCAGGGTGCGGATGCCGTGGGCCGCGTTGTCGCCGTAGGCGAGGGGGTTGACGATGGCCTGATCGGCAAGCGCGTCATGACCGACGGTTGGGTGCGCGATCCCTCCAATCCCACTGATATCGACAAGGCCCGCTATTTCGGTTCCGAGGTGGACGGTGGCTTTGCCGAATATGCCCGAACGCAGGCCAACGCCATCGTGACCGTCAATTCGAGCTTGAGCGATGCCGAGCTTGCCACATTCCAGTGTTCCTACACGACAGCCGAAGGCATGCTGACGCGGGCCAACGTAACGGCGGCTGACACCGTGCTGATCCCCGGTGCGTCCGGCGGCGTCGGCGGCGCTCTGGTGCAACTGGCCAAGCGCCGCGGCGCCAGGGTCATTGCCATGGCATCTGACTCCAAGCATGCAGACGTGGCGAAGCTCGGTCCGGACCGCGTCATCGGGCGCGCGCCGGAAGACCTGCGCGTCACGCTGGGGGACGAAAAGATCACCGTGGTGGCCGATATCGTCGGCGGGCCGTACTGGCCCAACCTGATCGAGGTGCTGGAGCGCGGCGGTCGCTATACCTGTTCCGGCGCCATTGCCGGTCCCATCGTGCAACTGGACCTGCGCACCTTCTACCTGCGCGACCTCACCTTCACCGGCTCCACCATCGTGCCGCCGGACACGCTTGCAAAGCTCGTCTCCTACATCGAGGCCGGCGAGGTGAAGCCGGTGCTTGCCGCCACGTATCCGCTCTCGCAACTGCGCGAGGCGCAGGCCGCCTTCATCGCCAAGACGCACACCGGCAACATCGCGGTGACCATGGAATGAAGATCACGCGCATCACTGTATGGTACGTGCAGCTGACCAGTCACGTGACCTACAACATGTCGGACGGCAAGACCTGCGATACGGTGGAAAGTGCGGTGGTGCGGCTGGATACTGATAGCGGCAAGACCGGCTGGGGCGAGGTTTGCCCGATCCCTCACTATTTGCCGGCCTATGCCCGCGGCGTTGCGCCGGCCATCGAGGAAATGCTGCCGGTTCTGATCGGCGCCGATCCGGTTGGGACTGAAGCCCTGATGGACAGGCTGGATGCCTGGCTGCAGGGCCACGACTATGCCAAGTCCGCCATAGACACCGCACTCTGGGACCTCACGGCGCAGGCGGCCGAGCTGCCGTTAAACGCGCTGCTGGGCGGCAGGCGGCACGAAACCATGCCGCTCTATCACTCGATCACCTGTGTCGCGCCGGACGAGATGTCCCGCATGGCGGTCGAGGCATATGACGAGGGCGTGCGCCAGTTCCAGGTGAAGCTGGGCGCGGACAACGACTGGCAGGCGGATGCCGAACGGCTGATCAAGGTGCGCGAGGCGGTGGGTTCAGGTCCTCTGGTCTACGGCGACTGGAACTGCGGCGCCACCCGGCTGGATGCTACCCGTACCGGCAAGGCGGTCGCCCATCTTGACGTCATGCTGGAACAGCCATGCCGCACCATCGAGGAGTGTGCCGCCGTGCGCGCCGCCACCGGCCTGCCGATGAAGATGGACGAGAATGCCCATGACACGGCATCGCTGCTCAAGGCCTACGAGCTGGGCTGCATGGATGCGGTTGCGCTGAAGTTGTCAAAGTTTGGTGGTCTGTCGGCCATGCGGCGGGCCCGTGACCTGTGCCTGCACCTTGGCGCGAAGATGTGCATCGAGGACACCTGGGGATCCGACATCACGACCGCCTGCCTGCTGCACCTGGGCGCGGCCACCCGGCCAGCAAGCCTGATGAACGTGTGTGATCTGTCGGGCTATGTTTCACCCCGGCTTGATGCACGAGCGCCGGCGCGCCAAGGTGGACGGATTGCTCCGCCGGACGGGCCAGGCCTCGGCGTTTCACCCGGCCTGGACAAGCTTGGCGAACCTGTTGCGGTGTTTGAATAGGAGACGAAGATGCTGACCCAATCCGACTGGATGTCCCGCGCCAATGCAGTTCTGCCCGGCGGCGGCTTCGGCAACTTCGATCCCGGCATCATCATCCGCGAGGGCAAGGGCTCGCGCGTGTGGGACGAGGACGGACGTGAGTATGTCGACCTGCTAATCGGCTCCGGCCCGATGCTGCTGGGCCACGGCCACCCGGAAGTCATGGAGGCCGTGCTGCAGCAGTTGCCGAAGGGCATGACGTTCTTCGCCAACAACACCGCCGGCATCGAACTGGCCGAGGAAATCTGCAATGCCGTCCAGTGTGCCGAGCAGGTGCGTTATGTCTGCACCGGATCGGAAGCCGACATGTATGCCTTGCGGCTGGCTCGCGCCTATACGGGGCGCGAGAAGATACTCAAGTTCGAGGGCGGTTATCACGGCATGTCTGCGGAAGCGCAAATGAGCCTGGCGCCGTCGAAGCTGGTGAACTTTCCCCTCGCCGTGCCGGACTCGCCCGGCATTCCGCAAGGGGTGCGCGACGCCATGCTGGTGGCGCCGTTCAACGACATCGACTTTGCCCGCTCGATCATTGCCGAACATGCGCACGAGATTGCCGGCATCATCGTTGAGCCGTTCCAGCGCATCCTGCCGCCCGCACCCGGCTTCCTGGAGGCCCTGCGCGAGGAATGCGACAAGCACGGCATCGTGCTGGTGTTCGACGAGATCGTCACCGGCTTCAGGTTCACCTACGAGGGCGCCCAGAGCTATTACGGCGTGGTGCCGGACGTTTGCACGCTGGGCAAGATCATTGGCGGCGGCTTCGCGCTGGCGACCATCGCGGGACGGGCAGACATCATGGCGCATTTCGACAAGGCCAAGGTGGGTGCGGACGGCTTCCTGATGCAGCTTGGCACCCTGTCGGGTGCGCCGGTGGCTGCGGTGGCCGGGTTGAAGACCATGGAAGTGCTGCGCCGCGAGGGCCAGTACGACCGCCTGAAGGCCAATGGCGAACGGTTGATGGCGTCGTTCTCGAAGCACCTTGCGGCGGCGGGCCATGATCACCGGATCGTCGGTGAGCCGTGGCTGTTCGACGTGCTGTTCACGGCCAGGGCGGTGAAGGACTATCGCGACGTGATGCAGGCAGATGCTGACAAGAACGCCCGCTTCAACGCGGCCTTGCGCGCCAACGGCGTGTTCAAGTCGCCGGGCAAGGTCTATCCGTCGCTGGCGCTGACGGATGATGATCTGGCACTGGTCGATGAGGCGATCGCGCAGGCGGCGCAGGCGATCTAGGGTCGATCGGCGGCCGGGCTGATCACCACCAGGTGTGCCATGCAGGCAAACGGCGGTGCTCAGCGCAGGCGGGTTTCATGCGTGTCATCGCGATAGTGCTGCCGGGATATTGGTGACCCGCCCAGTCTGCAGCGAACCTGTCTCGCGTCGAGATTTCCCTGATGCACGGGAATTTATAGGGAATTTTCGTATTTTCGCCCGAGATTGAGCATATCTGGCTAGAAAAAATGCCTGCATATCAGCACCTTAGCTGGCAAATTCCCTGCTCAGGCAAACAGGGAATTTATTTGGCCGAACAGGGAACTTCCGCACGCTATCAGGGAAATCGTGCAAGCGTTCAGGGAAGGTGACTGTACAGTCATTAATGGCTTTCTGGAGTACAAATGCGCGGCGGCAGATTAGGCATCATGGTATCCCCCAGTATGACTGCTTTTCCCCCGAAAGCAGACCCTTTCGACTGCCAATAGGGATGTCCGCTTTGTGCCATTTGCCGACTTTGCTATTCGCCTTGGGAAGCCACCACCTGCGCCATGGCGAGGCCATTTCAGAGGTATTTGGTTCCGTGGCTTACTCTGTGACAACCGCACGAGCTTCAGACAGCCCGGCTACAATCGCTTCGACAAGGACTTGATTATAGTTGTGGCCTTCAAGCCACGTTCTCGGGTCGTCGGCCAGCGCCGGATCGAGTTCGGCCATTCTGTTCAGGGCCTTCTGAGCTGCCCACCTGTTCGATAGTCGGGCATTGGCAATAGCGAGCATCGCCTGGCTGAAGGACCAGCCATCGGCTGATGCCCTTTCTGCTGCGCTGAGCATGGCGGGCCACTCTTCCTTGATTAGATGATCTGCGGACAAAACATGAAAGTAAAATGGCGGCGGCGCGACAGAGCGGTCGATAGCATTTTGCATCGCGGGGACCGCTTCGGAAAAGCGTCCGACTACTGCATAGCGGATCGCAAGGTTAGCAAGAGCGGCGGGATCATTCGGGTTTTCGTCGACCGCGCGGGTTGCGGCTTGCCGTGCAAGGTCGAAGGCTTCGCCGCGCGAAAGATATTTCTCATGGCCAAACCGGGCCGCATCGTTGCGCAGGTAGGCAAGCATTGCCCAGGCCCGGACGTAATCCAGGTCTTCGAGAACGGTCGCTTCAAGACAGTCACGCACAGATTGATACTCATCGCGATTATATGTGCGTCGGTAGATCTGCGCGCTCGCAACACAGGCAAACCCCCGCAGATTCGGATCGTGCCGGTCACCAAGCCTGTGGCTGCGCACATCGCGGAGCGCATACCCATATTGCTGCCCTATCGCTGTAGCAATCTCGGAGGAAATCGTATCCTGAATATGGGTGATGCTCTGACCTTTTGTGCCCTCGACATAGCGTTCGCTCCATAACACCTTCAGATCGGCACGCCGGATCAAACCGGCGCGGACGAGCAAATCGCCACCCTCGCGCGAGACGTTACCGGTCAAAAGGAATTCCGTTGTCGGCATTTGCCCGGCGGAAGCGGTTGACTCTAAGCCAATCTCGGCCCCTGAGGAGAAGATCAAGCGGGTGGACGGCGGGATTTTTGAGAACTCCGGTATTCCCGACACTAGCAAGTTGGCACCCAGCCATTCCGGCTCGATGCTCGAAACACCTAAAGTGGCGGCAACGTCAGCCATGTCCTCAACCGATATTATGCTGATCTGGCGGGTGTTACGGATCGGCGTCTTGTCCGCATATTGCTTCCGATAACGCACATCCGACAGGCTCGTCAGCCCGGCATGGCGTGCTTCACCGACAAAGCCCTCGAAGGTTGCCTCCAACTGCTCCACACGTTCCGTGGTAAACTCGTCACCAACTTTGCGAGGGTTGACTAGGATCGTCTCGACCTTGCCCTGGGTCTTGATGGGATGGAGGATGGTCATCTGATGTTCCTTTCAGCGGTCGTACTGCCGAGAACCAATGTGACTGTACGCCGGTCTTGATAGACCGTGAATAGAGGTTGTTAAGGCCGGAGCTTCCAAATCAATCACGGATGCGATGATCCGTGGCAGCCTTAGACGGGCGTTTCCTTTGGGGAGCGCCTGTTTTGCTTTGGACCAAAAACAAAGGCCCAGAAGCCCCCTGAGGACGCCACCAAAGTGTCAAATCGATTTCGGAGTCCTTGGTCACAGAAAATCCCAAAACGCATGTCACCGAGCGCCACTTCCAGCGAAAGGACAACCCCAGATGACTCATTCTGCA
>JAHEBA010000072.1 GCA_024642465.1 Alphaproteobacteria bacterium | reverse complement strand
TGCCGCCATCTTCTCAATCATCCTGCTCGCCGTCCTGTTCCTGAACGTGCTGGAAAAGGTCGAGCTTCACCTGTTCAAGGGGAATAACCGTGGCTATGCCTCAGACTAAGAAGAAGCCTGTCCACCTGCAGGAAGCGCAGGCCGCGGACAACGTCGTTAGCGTCCGCAACGTGTCCAAGTCCTATGGCGACGTGGAGGCCTTGCGCAATCTGACGCTCGACTTCCCGCGCGGCCAGCTGACCTCGCTGCTGGGACCGTCCGGCTGCGGCAAGACCACGCTGCTGAAGATCATCGCAGGGCTGATCGAGGCCGACTCGGGCGAGGTTCTGGTGGACGGCAAGACCGTCACCGGACCCGGCCCCGACAGGTCGTTCGTGTTCCAGGACTTCGCCCTGCTGCCGTGGGCAACGGTGCTGCGCAATGTCGCCTTCGGGCTTGAGCTGCGCGGCGTGGCAAGGGCCGAACGCGAAGACACCGCGCGCCGGTTCATCAAGGACGTCGGTCTGGCAGGCTTCGAGAACAGCTATCCGCACGAACTGTCCGGCGGCATGCGCCAGCGCGTCGGGCTTGCCCGGGCGCTGTCGGTGGACGCCGACGTCATCCTGATGGACGAACCGTTCTCAGCGGTCGACGAGCAGACCCGCCGCAAGTTCCAGGAAGACCTGCTGTCGCTGGTGAAGAACGAGAGCAAGACCTTCATCTTCGTGACCCACTCGATCGAGGAGGCGGTCTACGTATCCGACCAGATCGCCATCCTGCTGCCGCGCCCGAGCCGGGTGTCCGAGATCATCCGCCCGGGCAGCTTCCGCCAGAAGAGCGTCGAGAACATCCGCCGCGACAGCGAATACCTGGATATCGTCGACCGTATCTGGGCATCGCTGCGCAGCTACGTGGAATAGGAACCGGGGGAAAGCCATGTACCTGTTCGGATACAAGCTGCCGGGAATGTCGTCGCTGCTGGTATGGGGCGCCCTGTGGGAGCTCATCGGTCGGCTCGACCTGACCTTCTTCGTGCCGCCGCTGTCCAAGGTGATTGCAACGCTGTTCAGCATCATCGGCACGCCAGCCTTCCTGTCCGCGCTCGGCGATACGGCCTATGCCTTCGTCATGGGGGTACTGTTTGCCGTGGTGATCGGGGTGCCCGTCGGCATCCTCATGGGCAAGAACAGGCTGCTGGACGAACTGCTGCTGCCTTGGGTCAACATCTTCCTGTCGGCGCCGCTGACCGCACTGGTGCCGGTGCTGATGGTGCTGTTCGGTTTCGGCGTCACGACCATCATCATCACCACGACGCTGTTTGCGATCTGGATCATCATCCTGAACTCGCGCGCCGGGGTGATGCAGATGAACCGGTCGCTGATCGAGATGGCCCACTGCTTCGGCGCATCGCCTCTGGAAGCCTTCACCAAGATCTATTTCTGGGCAGCCCTGCCCGAGATTCTCGGCGGCATCCGGATCGGCGTCATCCGCGCGGTGAAAGGCGTCATCATCGGCCAGCTGTTGGTGTCGATCGTCGGCTTCGGTGCGCTGTTCGAGCTGTATTCGAGCAACTTCCTGATGTCCCACTTCTGGGCCGTGCTGGTGGTGTTGTTCGCGCTCGCCTTCACGATTTCCGAACTGCTCGCCTGGCTGGAACGCCGGGTCGCATTCTACGCAGCCAAACGCTGAGGTAGAGCCCGTTTCACTCATCCTGAATCACTGCAACATCCAGAAAAATCAGAGGAGTTCCATCGAATGGAGTATGCCATCAAGCCGCCGGCGCGGACCTATCTGCCGGTACGCGGGTCCAAGGCCGTGTTCCCGATCCACCGCATCTATTGCGTTGGCCGCAACTATGCCGCCCATGCCATCGAGATGGGTGGTGACCCGGATCGCGAACCGCCGTTCTTCTTCCAGAAGAACCCGGACAACGTGGTCATCAATGGCGCCGATTTCCCCTATCCGGACAAGTCGAGCGACGTGCACTTCGAGATCGAGATGCTGGTGGCGCTGCACAAGGGTGGCCGCAACATCTCGCTCGACAAGGCAATGGAATGCGTGTGGGGCTATGGCGTCGGCCTGGACATGACGCGCCGCGACCTGCAGGGCGAGTGCAAGAAGATGGGCCGGCCGTGGGAAATCGGCAAGGCGTTCGAGCAGTCCGCGCCTTGCTCCGAGCTGGTGCCGGCCGCCGAGATCGGTCACCCCGATTCAGGCGCGATCTGGCTCGACGTGAACGGCCAGCGCCGCCAGGAGGGCGACCTGAACCAGCTGATCTGGAAGGTGCCGGAAATGATCTCGTATCTCTCTGGCCTGTTCGAACTGGCGCCGGGTGACGTCATCATGTCCGGAACGCCTGCTGGCGTCGGCGCCATCAGCAAGGGCGACGTCATGCATGGTCACGTCGAGGGCGTCGGCGACGTGCATTGCAAGGTGGTGTGAGCGGTTTCGCTCGCACAAGGTGATACACACCACGGGGGAAGTCCTGACAGGACCGGGAGCGGCTTGCGCTTCCGGTTCAGCCTGCGCCGCTTGCCGGCTGCCGGTCAGATGGCAAAGGTTCGCCGATCAGGTCGGGCAGGTGAACCGCCATCCGCCAGACGTGATAGCTGACCCGGTGCAGCCACCTGATCGCGTCCAGGCGCACCAGCGCGGTGGCTGAATCCATCTTGTTTTCAGACGTCATGGCGATGGTTTCCTCGCGCATTGAGTGGCGAAGTTCGCGCATTCGCTGTCGAAATCGGTCGAGCCTGGCCCTGGTTTCGCCGTCTGCAGGATCAGCCACGAGCGCGGATATGAGATCGCGCAATTCCTGCCCGAGAGCCGACAGCGATGGGTCACCGCGCAGCAGCGCCAGCCGTTCGTCCTGGGTGCAGCGGTGAAGCACCCTGAACACGTGATCGAGGATGTGCAGCGTCGCCTTGCGGCGAATGAAGGCCTGCTGCTGGTGTGGTTGTATCTGGATACGGTCGCTGTAGTTGCGGGTGTCGCGGGCAGCATCGCGAATCTCGCTCAGGTGCCCGGCAAAGCGGCGGCCCCCGGCTGCGAGATGACTTCTCCAAGCCGCATCAACGTCTGGCTGGTAATCGCCATCGCAGTTGCACCGGCGGCATAAGTCGAGGCATCCGCATCATGCAACAGCCGTTCATCGAGCATCGAGGTCAACGAGGCAGAGCCGTCGGGTATCAGCCAGATGATGAACCGCGCAAACGCCGGCGTGAAACCGATGACGGCCAGCACGCCAAGGGTGTTGAAGGCCGAGTGGAAAGCGACCAGTCCGATCTGCAGATCCAGCACATGACCGGCCTGCTGCCAGGCTTGCACAAGCCACTGCAGCGGGTAAAGCAACAGGAATGCCATGATCCCGGTGAGGATATTGTAGATGACATGGGCGAAGCCGGTCCGGCGGCTGCTGATGTTGCCGCCGAGCGCCGCGATGGCTGCAGTGACCGTGGTTCCCACATCCATCCCGATGACCATCGCTGCCGCCTGCACGAAGCTGATCGAGCCGGTTCCCACCGCTGCCAGGGCGGTTGCCACACCGGCGCTCGACGACTGGGTGACGAGGGTGATGGCGATGCCGATCAGAACCAGTTGAAGGCGGCCTGCAATGGTGTCCGCGGGCAGGCTGTCTGGCGTTACCACGCCTTTCAGCGCCTGCATTCCCTGCTGCAGCAGACCGATGCCGACGAACAGGAGGCCGAAGCCGGCCAGTGCAAATCCGGCATGCCTGAGCCAGCCGCTGGCAAACAGGCGCAGCATCACCCCCGCAAGCACTGCCGGCATCAGGACCACGCCAAGCTGCAGCTTGAAACCTACGAGCGCGACCAGCCAGCCGGTGACGGTGGTGCCGATGTTGGCCCCGAAGATGATGCCAAGAGCCTGGGTGAAGATCAGCAGGCCTGCGCCGACAAAGCCGACCGCGGCGACCGTCGTGGCGCTGGAGGACTGCAGGACAGCCGTCATCGCCGCGCCTGCCACCGCACCGCTTGCCGGGCTTTGTGTGCGCCGGGCAAGAAACGCCTGCAGGCGGCCGCCAACAAGGCTCTTCAACCCGTCCGTCAGGACCAGCATGCCGAGCAGGAAGATGCCCAGTCCGCCTGCTGCCGTCAGTATGGAGCCGGTCAGGTTATCCATGCTCCGGCTAACTCCAGAATGTTCGACGTTTCTGCAGGTCTGACCACAACTGCCTGGCATCGTGCCAATGCATCTCGGCCCGGGTCCGGAAGGTGCCAACCAGCAACCCGGCTGCATATTGCACGCCGGCGTCTGCCTGCATGTCAGCCGGCAGTTCGCCGAGCCGGGCCTCCAGCATTGCGGTATCGTTCATTTCACCGAAGACGTCCTGCAGCCGTTTGAGCGACGCCACAAACGGCTTGACCCGTGAGGTCCGGAACAGCGGCCCGAAAAACTCGGCCGCATAGCGCAGCTTCTTCAGTTCCTTGCGCAGGGCATGACGCTGCTCGACTGACAGCGTCTCGATGTGCCGGGCCGCCTTGCGCACCTTCCGCCAGCGCCTGCCGAGCGACTTTGCCGCGTACCGGTCCACCCTTGGACCGGGCTTCTCCTGCTGCCTTTCCCCGGCAGGCAAGAGCCAGCCGTGGCCTTCGGTGTACTGCATCAGATCAAGCAAAAAGGCTGCGGACCGCTCTGATTCCAGGGTTTCGCGAAGGCTGCTCCTTGCCTGTTCCGCCATCTCTTCGAGCGTTCCGGTCAACCGGTCGAGACCCGCGGTACTGCCGTGCACGCCTTGGCAGGCGGGGATGAGCCCGGTGGTAATGACCTGAAGATCCCGCAACCGGCCAACCTCCTGTCCAAGCCAGCGGGCTTCTTCTGCGAGGCTTGCGGCGGCAACGTTGCCGAATGCCTTCCTGAACAGCGCCAGTGCGCTGCGCAACCGCCGCAAGCCAATGCGCAACTGATGCGTTCCCTCCGGCACGTCCTGCCCCAGCACCGCCTCGACATTGGCACTGATCTGGACTGCGCACTCGCGAAGGATGAGCTCAAGCGCCTGATCGAGGGTGTCTTTGCCGGACAGTTCCAGCGGCCGGGCAAATCGGGGTTCAGGTGCCGGTTCCAGCACCCCGGCCTCGGCCAGCAGAAAGCCGCGTTCGGCCTTCGACAGCCTTGAAAACCGCGGCCGGGCCGAAGGCAGCAGGATGCGGGCAATGCCGAACAGTCCCGATACGGGTCCGGACAACAGCTCGATTTCCAGTTCCCGGAAGGATGCCCGGGCGCTGCCGGCAATGATCGTCGCGTCGTCCACCGCAAGCATGGCGCTGGTGCCGGTGCCGTCATGGACCTGTGCCTCGGCGCGCCGGACAACGGTTTCGAATACCGGCGCCAGCGGTTTGCCGGCGGCAAGGCCTTCGATCCGGTTGCGCAGACGGTGATCGGTAATGGCGGCCAGGTCGGGCTCCGCGCCATCCAGCACGCTCTCCACCTCCGTCGCGCGCGACACGCCGCCGTGCATGGATGCCCGGGCCTTGACCGTTTGCACGATGCGGTTGCCATCGCGGCGCACCCGCAGCGCGATGTCGGCCTTGCGCAGAAGGTGGCCGGGCGTGTCGAAGTACGTGCTGGTCAGCAGCCGCACCGGCGGCTCGGCGGGCGACAATCCCGCCGCAACGGCATTGGGCCATGCTGCGCGCGCGGCGTCTTCATCGGCCAGCAGCTTCAGTTCGATCTCCTGCGTATGCTGCCGATCCGGCCTTGCCGACGCCATGGCAACTCTCCATTGCGGGGGCCGCTTCTGCCACCGCACGCCTACTTTTCCGGCTCAAGGCTAGCGCGACGGCCCGGCGAACGGAAGCGGACGCCGCGGCAATTGACTCCGATCAACGACACCAAAGCCATCACGCTCTAGAAGTTGCCTTCAATTTCAACGGCTATCGGCCCTGCGGAAGGGCCTTCGCAACCATGGCTGAGTTCATCAAGCTTGAAGATGGCGGCAATCCGCTCAACATGCTGACCAGATGCCGCCAAAGCGTGCGGGATCTGTGCGGAGACCTTGAGTCACTGGCGGATCAACTCGGCAGCCGCCATCTGGCGCCGGCAGCGTGCCGGTCGGTGCTGAACCGGCTGCGCAGCGACCTGCCGCTGTGCCACCGCAACGAGGAGCTGCTGTTCCGGCTGCTGGTGGCGCGCAGTGCCGGTCCGGCTTCGCTTACGCGCTGCGTCGAAGTTGCGATCTCGGAGCACAACCGGGCCGAGATCTGCACGATCGAACTGGCTGAACCGCTGACAGATGCGCTCGAGGGACTGCTCGAATGGAACCCCAATGCGCTCGGCTACCTGATGCGCCACTGCTTCGAGACCATCGCCCGCCACCTGGACTGGGAAGAGGCGGCCATATTCAGCGAACTCGATGACAACATGTCGCCGCTCGAGTTGCGCGTGTTGCGCGAGGGCTTCCGGCACAACTTTCTGATGCTCAAGCAGGACATGTCCTGACGGTGCGCGAAAGCACGCCCGCAGTTGACCGTAGTCAAGGCGCCCGGCGGTAGAGGCAGTGCAATCTCAAATGATTGCGGAGGAAAATGTGCATGAACTCATACAAGACGATACTGGCGGTGGCTCGCGACCCGGGCAAGGCCAAGGCCCTGTTTGCGCAAGCTCTTGAGCTTGCCGGCCGCTGGAATGGCCATGTGACAGGCATGTATGCCGCGCCACCGATTGCCGTTCACCCGGCCTTGCGGGGCCGGCAACTGGACGAATGGATGGAAGTCCGCGTTCGCGAACAGTCTGAAACCGCCGCAAAGGTGAAGGCAGCGTTCGATGCCACTTCAAGGAATGCCGGGGGCAATGCAGAGTGGCGCCACGAGGACGCGGCAGTAACGCCGGACACCCGGCGTTCGCTGGACTTTGCCCGATGCGCAGACATTACGCTGATCTGCCGCAGCCGGAGCGACTCCGATTTCATGGACCCGGACCTGGCGCTTGAAGACCTGCTGATCGGGTCGGGACGGCCGGTACTGATGTTGCCCGGCACGACGGCCGCCGGGTCACTCGGGCAGCGGATCGCGATTGCCTGGAACGGCTCACGCGAGGCGGCACGCGCGGTGCATGATGCCATGCCGCTGCTGATCACGGCACCGCCCGGCAGCATCCAGATCATCTGCCCGGGCGAGACCGGCAAGTCGGGGATGCTGCCAGTGGGCGCCGACCTTGCCGAAAGCCTGTCGCGCCACGGCGTCAGTGCAAGGGTGGAGACGCTCGACAAGCGCCACATGAATGCCGGGCCGGATGTATTGGCCAAGGCAGGAGAACTGGGGGCTGACCTGCTGGTGATGGGCGCCTGGGGGCATACGAGATTGCGCGAGTTCGTTCTGGGCGGCGCCACGGATACCGCACTGCGCGAAAGCAGGATTCCGGTGCTGATGTCGCACTGACGAAAACCGGGCGCGGCAGGTCCCGAGGACAAGATTGAGAACCAATGCTGCAAGACCAGCCACTGCTGGCGAACATCGCCATTTTCGCAGCCGCCGCCGCAGGCGTCTGGATGGCCGGCCACGCGCTTGCCAGGGACGCGGACGAACTGGCGGAGCGAACCGGGCTGGGCCGGGCGTTCGTCGGCCTGGTGCTGCTGGCCTCGGCAACGGAGTTGCCGGAAATCGCCACCACATCGACGGCCGCCATTGCCGGCAAGCCGTCGCTGGTGCTGGGCAACATGTTCGGCGGCATCACCATGCAAACGGCGATCCTGGCCCTGGCAGACGCAATCGCGGTGCGCGGGGTGCTGACGCGATATCCGCGCAAGCCGACCCATGCGCTCGAGGCCACGCTGCTGATCGGGCTCCTGTCCATCCTGCTTGGCATCTGCATTTTCGGGGACTCGGAGATTGCGTTCGGCGTCGGCGCGGGCGCGCTGCTGCTGGCGTGCGTCTATGCCTTTGCCGTCTGGCTGCTGCGCCGCTATGACACCAACAGCGACTGGGTGCCGTTCGACTTGCCCGACCTTGCTGCCGGTGAAGCGCCTGTTATCCCGTTGACCCGTCCGGACGTGACGACGCGCGTGCTTGCTACGCGCATGACGGGCTTCAGCCTGGTCATCCTCGCCTGCGGCGTGGGCCTCGTGTGGGCCGCCGACGCGATTGCGGTGCAAACGGCACTGGGCACCAGCTTCATCGGATCAACGGTGCTTGCGGCATCGACATCGCTGCCGGAAGTCAGCACCACCATCGCCGCTGCGAGGATGGGCGCCTATACGATGGCGATCTCCAACATTTTCGGCAGCAACCTGATCATGCTGGCTCTGTTGCTGCCGGCAGATGCGCTTTACCGGGCGGGTCCGCTGCTGGCGCAGGCCGGCAAGGCCGAAATGCTGACACTGGTCGCCGGCATGCTGGTCACATCGGTCTACGTCGCGGGGCTGCTGGTCAGGCGAAAGCCACAGGTGCTCGGCATGGGAGTGGACTCGGCGTGCGTGATGGGCATCTACCTCGCCTCGCTCGTGATGCTCTATGCCCTGCGGTAAGATAGGACAAACGTAGCAGGTGGCGGCCCTTGGCAATCGGGGGCGAAAGAATTATATTCAAAAAATAGAATGTGTATCTGGAGGTACAACACCATGAAATATCCGGTCAACATGTCTGTCAAACCCGACGTCAAGGCCTTCTTCGACCCGGCTACCAACACCATCAGCTACGTGGTCAAAGATCCTGCCAGCACGTCCTGTGCGGTCATCGACTCGGTGATGGACATCGATTATGCGGCCGGCCGCGTCACCTATGATCACGCAGACGAAATCATCGACTACATCAAGTCGAACGGCCTGAAGCTTGAGTGGATCATCGAGACCCACGTCCATGCCGATCACCTGTCCGCTGCGCCCTACATCCAGCAGAAGCTCGGCGGCAAGATCGGCATCGGCGACAAGATCCTCATCGTGCAGGACACCTTCGGCAAGATCTTCAACGAGGGCACCGAGTTCCAGCGTGACGGCTCGCAGTTCGACCGGCTGTTGAAGGACGGCGACACCTACAACATCGGCAACATGCAGGCCTTTGCCATGTATACGCCGGGTCACACGCCTGCCTGCATGACCCACGTGATCGGCGATGCCACCTTTGTGGGCGACACGCTGTTCATGCCCGATGGCGGGTCTGCGCGCGCCGACTTCCCCGGCGGCGATGCGGGCGTGTTGTATGACTCGATCCAGAAGGTTCTCGCGCTGCCCGAGGACATGCGCCTGTTCATGTGCCACGACTACGGACCGAACGGCCGCGACATCAAGTGGGAGACGACCGTCGGCGAGGAAAAGGCCCACAACATCCATGTCGGCAAGGGCAAGACGAAGGAAGAGTTCGTCAAGATGCGGACCGAGCGTGACGCGACCCTCGACATGCCAAAGCTGATCCTGCCGTCGCTGCAGGTCAATATGCGCGCCGGCGCCGTGCCGAAGGACAAGGACGGACGTCCGATGCTGAAGGTGCCGGTCAACGCCATCTGACGCCCGGGCCATACATGCAACCCGCATCGCAGCGGCAACCAGCGCGGCTGCCGCGCCCTGCCATCAAGAAGGAACTACAGGGATGGAAATCAAGAAGATCGACAAGGGTCTGAGCGTCAGTCCCCAGATTGCCGCCTCCGACGTGGCCGAACTGAAGAAGCAGGGTTTCCGCTCGATCATCTGCAACCGGCCGGACGGCGAAGGCGCCGACCAGCCGACCTTTGCCGAGATCGAGAAGGTCGCGAAGAAAGCCGGGCTGGAAGCCCGCTATGTGCCGGTCGTTTCCGGCCGGGTGCAGGACGAGGACGCCGAGAAGTTCGGCGCCGCACTGTCCGAGTTGCCCAAGCCGGTGTTTGCCTATTGCCGCACCGGCACCCGCTCGGCAACGCTGTGGTCGCTCGACCAGGGTGCCAAGGGCACCGCCTTGCCAGACATCCTCGCCGCCACGAAAAACGCCGGTTACGACATGTCCGGCGTGGTGCGCCGCATTGCCAATGGCGGCAAGACACCGACCGATGTGGCAGATGCCTCGCATGACATCGTCATCGTCGGCGCAGGCGCCGGCGGCATCTCCGTCGCCTCGAGCCTCTTGTCGCGTGACGGCAGCCTCGACATCGCCATCATCGACCCGGCGGACGTTCACTACTACCAGCCGGGCTGGACGATGGTCGGCGGCGGCATCTTCGATGCATCCGAAACCGCCAAGACCATGGCTTCGCTCATTCCGCAAGGCGTGCACTGGATCAAGGCAGCCGTGTCGGCATTCGAGCCGCAGGCAAATGCCGTGATCCTCGATGGCTGCCGGGTGGTGAAGTACAAGCGCCTCATCGTGACGCCGGGCCTGAAGCTCAACTGGAACGGCATTCCGGGGCTGATCGACACGCTCGGCAAGAACGGCGTGACCTCCAACTACCGCTATGACCTTGCGCCCTACACCTGGAAGCTGGTGCAGGAACTGAAGTCGGGCCGGGCGCTGTTCACCCAGCCACCGATGCCGATCAAGTGCGCCGGCGCGCCGCAGAAGGCGCTCTATCTCTCGGCGGATCACTGGAACCGCACGGGCGTGCTCAAAAACATCGACATCAACTTCTACAATGCCGGCGGCGTGCTGTTCGGGGTGAAGGAGTACGTGCCGGCGCTGATGGAGTACATCAACAAGTACGATGCGCATCTGCACTTCATGCACAACCTGAACCGCATCGACGGACCGGCAAAGAAAGCCTGGTTCACGAAGACGGACGCCGACGGCAAGACCGAGACCGTCGAGACTACGTTCGACATGATCCACGTGGTGCCGCCACATATGGCGCCGGACTTCATTCGCGTCAGCCCGCTGGCCGATGCGGCAGGCTGGGTCGACGTGGATCAGAACACCCTGCGGCACAAGTCGTTCGACAATATCTGGTCGCTGGGCGACGTGATGAACGCACCCAACGCCAAGACCGCCGCAGCCGCGCGCAAGCAGGCGCCGGTGGTTGCCAACAACATCATGGCCGACATCGGCAAGGCCAGCAGCATCGCCCACTATGACGGCTATGGCTCATGCCCGCTGACCGTCGAGAAAGGCAAGATCGTGCTGGCCGAGTTCGGCTATGGCGGCAAGCTTCTGCCGTCGTTCCCCTCCTGGCTGATCGACGGCACCAAGCCATCGCACCTGGCCTGGCTGCTGAAGGAAAAGATGCTGCCGCCGATCTACTGGAAGGCGATGCTGCGCGGCAAGGAATGGCTGGCCAAGCCCGAAATGGTCGGCTGACTCTCAACCGCCGGTGGCGCGCCCGGTTGCGTGCGTCACCGGCCCTATCCGGCGTTCTAGACGATGACCACGCAAACCGGCTCGCCCTTGCGCGGGCTTGCCCGATACGTTCCCGTGCTCGACTGGGGACGGCGTTATGACAAGGACGCGCTGACCAGCGATCTGGTGGCTGCCGTCATCGTCACCATCATGCTGATCCCGCAGTCGCTGGCCTATGCGCTGCTGGCCGGGCTGCCGCCGGAAGTCGGCATCTATGCCTCGATCGCGCCGATCATCCTGTATGCGATCTTCGGCACCAGCCGGGCACTTGCCGTCGGGCCGGTGGCCGTGGTGTCGCTGATGACGGCGGCAGCGGTCGGGCGCATCGCCGAGACAGGTTCGCCCGAGTACATCGCCGCCGCGCTGACGCTGGCGTTCCTGTCAGGCGTGTTCCTCATGGCGCTCGGGGTGCTGCGGCTGGGCTTTCTCGCCAACTTCCTGTCGCACCCGGTGATCGCCGGGTTCATCACCGCATCCGGCATCATCATCGCCGCGAGCCAGCTCAAACACATCCTCGGCGTCAAGGCGTCCGGACACAATCTCTACGAACTGGTGATGTCACTGGCAGAACATGTGGGCAGCACCAACCTGATCACGCTGGCGATCGGGGCGTCGTCTGCCGCGTTCCTGTTCTGGGTGCGCAAGGGGTTGAAGCCGCTGCTCGTGAAGCTCGGGCTCAAGCCGCGGCTGGCCGACATCGTCGCCAAGGCCGGACCGGTGTTCGCGGTGGCCGTTACCACGCTGCTGGCGTGGGGGCTCGATCTCGGCAGCAAGGGCGTGGCGCTGGTCGGCGACGTGCCGCAGGGCCTGCCGCCGCTCACCATGCCGTCGTTCTCGCTGGACATGTGGACCAGCCTGATCGGCTCCGCCGTGCTGATCTCGATCATCGGGTTCGTCGAGTCCGTCTCGGTGGCCCAGACGCTGGCGGCCAGGAAGCGCCAGCGCATCACGCCGGACCAGGAACTCATCGGCCTTGGCGCGGCAAATATCGGCGCGGCCTTCACCGGCGGCTACCCGGTAACCGGCGGATTTGCGCGCTCGGTGGTCAACTTCGATGCCGGCGCCGAGACGCCCGCCGCCGGCGCCTATACGGCAGTGGGCCTCGCCATCGGCTCGCTGACGCTGACGCCGCTGATCGCCTATCTGCCGGTGTCGACGCTGGCCGCCACCATTATCGTGGCCGTCCTGTCACTGGTCGACCTGTCGATCCTCAACAAGACATGGGGTTATTCGCGCGCCGACTTCATCGCCGTGCTGGTGACCATTCTGGCCACGCTGGCGCTCGGCGTGGAGATCGGCGTTACGGCGGGCGTGGTGATCTCGATCCTGATCCACCTGTACGAGAGTTCGCGGCCGCACGTTGCCGAGGTGGGCCAGGTGCCCGGCACCGAACACTATCGCAACGTGCTGAGGCACAAGGTGATCACCCATGACGACATCCTGACGATGCGGGTCGACGAAAGCCTGTATTTTGCGAATGCGCGGTTCCTGGAGGACTACATCTATGATGCCGTGGCCAAGCGGCCGAAGCTCAAGCACGTCATCCTGATGTGCCCGGCGGTGAACGCGATCGACATGAGCGCGCTGGAATCGCTGGAAGCGATAAACGAACGGCTGAAATCGTCCGGCGTCACCTTCCATTTGAGCGAGGTCAAGGGTCCGGTGATGGACCGGCTGCTAAAGTCCCATTTCCTCGACGAACTCACCGGGCAAGTATTCCTCAGCCAGCATCAGGCCACCAGCCAGCTCAGCATGGGAACAGCAGGTTGATCAGATGCGGCGAGGGGCAGCATGGCCTTGGGCGTGCCAATGGGTGATAAATCGGGGTGGAATCCGGTGCGAATTTGCCGCGAACATGTTTTGAACGAGTTGGAATCGACGATGAACTATAGCGCGTTTTTCGAGACAGAACTGAAGCGTCTGCAGGATGGCGGCAACTACCGGGTGTTTGCCGAGCTCGAGCGGCGGATGGGGCAGTTTCCGAAGGCGACGCGCTACAAGCCCAACGGCTCCACCTGCGAAGTCAAGGTGTGGTGCTCCAACGACTATCTCGGCATGGGCCAGCACCCGGACGTGATCGCCGCCATGCAGGCGGCCATCGCCTCGTGCGGCTCGGGCGCGGGCGGCACCCGCAACATCTCCGGCACCAACCACCAGCACGTCGAGCTGGAGCGCGAACTCGCCGACCTGCACGGCAAGGAAGCAGCGCTGATCTTCACCTCCGGCTACGTGTCCAACTGGGCTTCGCTCGGCACGCTCGCCTCGAAGCTGCCCAACTGCGCGGTGTTCTCCGATGCCCTCAACCACGCCTCGATGATCGAGGGCATCCGCCACTCCAAGGCCGAGCGCTTCATCTTCCGCCACAACGATCCGAAGCACCTCGATGAGCTGTTGTCGCAGGTCGACCCGGACCGGCCCAAGCTCGTCGCGTTCGAGAGCGTTTACTCGATGGACGGCGACATCGGCCCCATCGCCGAACTCTGCGACGTGGCTGAAAAGCACAATGCGCTGACCTATCTCGACGAGGTGCATGCGGTCGGCATGTACGGCCCGCGCGGCGGCGGCATTGCCGAGCGCGAAGGCCTGATGCACCGCATTGACGTTATCGAGGGTACGCTGGGCAAGGCGTTCGGCGTGATGGGCGGCTACATCACCGGCTCGGCACAGCTGATCGACTTCGTGCGCTCGTTTGCCTCCGGCTTCATCTTCACCACCGCAATCCCGCCGGCCATTGCCGCTGGTGCGGTCGCCTCGATCCGGCACCTGAAGCAATCCAGCGTGGAGCGCGACCGGCAGAAGGTGATGGTGGCGGAACTCAGGAAGCGGCTCGACCGGGCCGGCATTCCGCACATGGCCAATGACAGCCACATCGTGCCGGTGATGGTGGGCGACGCGGCCAAGTGCAAGTGGATGTCCGACTGGCTCCTGGACAATGAAGGCATCTATGTGCAGCCGATCAACTATCCGACCGTGCCCAAGGGCACCGAACGGCTGCGCTTCACCCCCACCCCCTTGCACACCACCGCCGATATCGAGCATCTTGTGAGCGCACTCAACAAGCTGTGGTCGCAGTGCGCGCTGGCAAGAGCAGTGGCGTAGACGGACCCTGCGATCTTCAGGGGAATTCCATGAGAAACGGTGGCCAGCTGCTGGTGGCATGCCTTCA
>JAHEBA010000071.1 GCA_024642465.1 Alphaproteobacteria bacterium | reverse complement strand
AGTGCCTGCCAGTGAATGGCCAGCGCTGATTCCGTCTGCCGCGATCAGGTGTCCGCGCGTCAGGCGCGGTCAGTAGCGCCGCACATAAGGCGCCATGGCAGTGTTGCGGCGCCCGGTGCTGTTCGACCAGCGGACATGGGAGGCGGAGACGGCATTGAATTGGGACTTGTGGGGCCGCTGCACGTGGCGGACGCGGGGCCTCAGTTTCAGGGCGACCGGAGAGGTGCGCGAATGAGGGCGCGGTACTGCGTGTCGGGCAAGGTTACGCCGGCACGGGGACTGGCCGAGATGTCGCCTCGCTGCGACGGCTTGCCATGCGTGGCTGCGGGCGTAGGATCTGCCGGTGCGCTGGCAGTTTGCGATGCAGCCGGACCAAGGGGCGTGGACTTCTGCCTGTGAGGTCTGCCGTTGAACCAGGAGTGATGACCAAACCAGCTCTTGCCGGCAAACCAGCCGCCGTGATGGCCGCGATGGTGCGCGCCGTTGCGATAGCCACGACCATACTTGCCGGTGATGGCGCCCGATGCTGCCGGGCGGGAGGACTGGTAGGCCCCTGAAATGGGGAGCATGCCGGTCTTGTGGACGAGGCTGTCGCCGGCGTTGAAAGCTTCTGTGGAGAGGTGCCGTACGGCTGCCAACTTGGCCATTGCCGCCGAGCACGGCAGGCCTGCCAGAACAACGATTACGCCCACCTTGAGGGCCAGTTTACCCATCCGAAACATGCCGCTACTCCTCAACTCACTGACACGCGTTAACCGAAGTTAACGGTTCACCCTAGGACAGGCCGTGATCTTCGTCGAATGAGCAGGCGCAGCAGGAAGGCAAGGCTTTTGTGCGCTGCAACACTATTTACAGCCAGCGTTTTACAAATTCACAAAAACACATCTTGTAAATGCATGGGTTTACATCTCTACCCGAATTGGCTGGATTGCGGGCAGGTGCGCTGGAAAGATGCATTCACGGATCAACGCCTTGAACCACGGGTCACAGATCATCATGCTCATCATGCAGGCAGTCAGACAGATGCCGGAAGACAGGGCTGACTGCCATGCAGGGCAGCAGCCTCTTGATCTGGCGGTGGTCGGGGGTAATCCGTGGTTCGTGGCGACGCTGCAGTCGGTGCTGGCCGGCAGCGGCGACTTTGCCCTGTGCGTGGCATCGGACACGCCAGCCGGCGTGCTGGCCCGGCTTGACCGGTCGGCGCCGTCGATCGTCATTGTCAGTGCGCGGGCCTATGACAGCCAGGTTGCGTCGACGGTCAGGCGGCTGCGCCAGTTCAATCCGCAGTCGCGCGTGGTGCTGCATCTGCCGGGTTCGCGCCCGGCACAGATCCGGGATGCCATGCAGGCCGGCGCGTGGGGGCTGTTCTGCCACGAGGACGGACCGGACGTGATGTTCGCCGTACTCAAGGCAGTGGCGGCAGGCCGGTTGAGCTTTCCCTATGTGGACCTGGCCGGGTTGAAGGACGATCCGTTCGAGCAGCTGTCGGGCCGCGAGATGGAAGTGCTGGAGGTTCTGGCGCGGGGCTGGAGCAACATGCAGATTTCGGCCCGTCTCGGGATTTCCGAAAATACCGTAAAGTATCACCTCAAGCTGATCTACGAGAAGCTGGACGTGCCCAGCCGCGCGGCGGCAGTGGCCCGCTACCTGGAACGGCAACTGGGCTGACGCATCCGCATCAGCCAGTCCAGCCGAGACCCGTGGCAATGCAGTTCATCGACAGAAGCAGCGGCACGCGCACCTGGCGGCGTTCGTCGGAGTCCTCGTCGCAGGAGCGGTAGCGGGTCAGCAGGTCCACTTGCCAGCTGTTGCAGGCATCAATGTCCTGGCGTGCGTCCTTGAGACGCTTGCGGAAGGCCGGGAAGCGGAACGCAAGCTCGTCGCCGCCGACGATGTCGAGAATGGCTTCCGAGCAGCGGGCGTGTTCAGCCCTGATGAGCCCGAAGATCTCGTCGCGTGCGCCGGCGTCCGGCACCAGCGCGGCATAGCGTGCGGCGATTTCCATGTCGGCCTGGGCCAGCGCCTTCTCGGCCTCGTCGATGACGAGCTTGAAGGTCATGGAGTTTGACATCAGGTTGCGAAGCGCCTTTGCGCCGTCACGGGCGATGGCCTGTTCGAGCGCGGTGCCGAGGCCATACCAGCCGGTGATCATGTGGCGGTTCTGGCTCCAGGCGAACACCCACGGAATGGCGCGCAGATCATCGAGGCTGCCGGCGCCGAAGCGGCGGGCGGGTCGCGAGCCGATCTTGAGCAGGGTGAGTTCCTCGACCGGGCTGGCGGACTGGAAGTAGGTCAGGAAGCCGGGCCGCTCGAGCAGGTCCCGGTAGGTCCTGAAGGCGGATTGCGACAGGGCGTCGATCTCGCCGGCGTGGGTGGTGGTCGAGCGAGACTGGGTGCCCTCGGGCTTCAGCGAGTGAGCCAGCACGGAAGCGCCGAGCAGCACGAGGTGGGTGCGCGCAGTGCCGCGGTTGGAATACTTACCGGAGACGACCTCGCCCTGCTCGGTGACGCGCATGCGGCCGTCCACGGTACCGGCCGGCTGGGCGGCGATGGCACGGCCCGTCGGCGCGCCGCCACGGCTAACGGACCCGCCGCGGCCGTGGAAGAAGCGGACCTTGACGTTGTGCGCCCTGCAGGTGTCGACGATGGCGGTCTGGGCCTTGGCGAGTTCCCACACCGAGGTGAGATAGCCGCCATCCTTGTTGCTGTCGGAATAACCGAGCATCGCCTCGATCTCGCCATTGCGCACCAGTGCGGCAGCGGTCTCGGGCACCCGCAGCAATTCGTCGAGGATGGCTGGCGCGTTGTTGAGGTCGCCGATGGTCTCGAACAGCGGCACCACGCGCGGGAAACCGGGTGCGACGACCGTGCCGCCGCTGACGAAGCGGGCAAGCCAGCACACTGCGAGGATGTCCTCGACCGAGCTGGTCATCGACAGGATGAAGGAACCGATGGCTTCGGGGTCCGGACGGTGATCGCACAGCAACCGGAACAGTGCCACCGTCTCGGTGGCTTCCCCCGACAGCGCGGACAGATCGGTGAGGCTGGCCGGAAGATCCAGCAATGCCGAACGCCACCTTGCCGGGTCGTTCAGGCCGTCCACCCCTGAAAGCTCCATCAGCGCCCTGACGGTTCGGTTGATGACGGCTGAGTTCTGCCGCACGTCAAGCGAGGCGGTGCGGAAGCCGAAGGTGGCAACCTGACAGCGCAGCGGTGCGACCTCCATGTGCCCCACGAGGCCCGCGCCGGCCTCGGCCAGGCCCGTCTCAAGCGCCCTGAGATCGTCGAGAATCTCTGCGGGCGAACGATAGGGCAGGGCGCCGCTCGATGTGTCGCCCATGCAGGCGCGCAGGCGAAGCTGCATGGCAGCGCAGTATTGCCGGAACAGTTCGCGGTCGTTGCGGCTCTGCACCGCCCCGGCCTGTCCCGACATGGCCAGCAAGGCGCCATGGCGGCGGCGGAATTCTTCCGATGCAGGTGAAATCCGATCGGAGATGGACAGCAGCTGGATCAGCCGGTCGAGTTCGGCGACATGATGTTTCAGCGCATTGTCGCGCAGCCGCATCAGCGTGCGGTAGGTAACGGTGGTGGTGACGTTGGGATTGCCGTCCCGGTCGCCGCCGATCCACGAAGCAAAGCGCAGGAAGGCTGCCGGTTCGATGGCATCTTCCGGGTAGTGGCGCGCAAGGGCGTCTTCCAGCTCTCGCCAGGCCTCGACGGTACCGGAGAACAGGGTCTCGTTGAAGAAGTGCAGGCCCCAGGTCACTTCCTCATCCAGCGTCGGGCGATGTAGGCGCAACTCGCCGGTGAGCAGCAGCAGCTCGATCTGGTTGCGGATTTTCAAGGTCAGCCGGTCACGCTCGCGCGGGGTCCAGCGGTTCGACTCCAGTTCCACCAGCGTGCGGTAGATACGCCGGTAGGCTTCGAGCACCGTGGTGCGCTTGGCCTCGGTCGGGTGGGCGGTGATGGTGGGGGTGACTTCCATGCGCTGGAGCAGACGCTCCACCGAGCCGGCGTCCACGCCGCTGGCGGCTGCCTGGCCGACGGCGGCATGGAACGAGCCGATGACCGCGTCCGGGCCTGAGCTGGTCTCGATGTTTCGCAGGGCTTGCGTCTGTGAAATTTCCTCGGCGATGCGGGACAACTGGAAGCGGATGCCGATGGCCTGCAGCGCCTTTATCAGCAGGCCGGTATCGGCGATATCGACTGCGCCGTCGCCGGAAAACAGGTCGGACAGGCGCGGCTCATGGACCTTCAGTACGCTGTCGAGCAGGCTGGCGAGCAACCCTTCGACATGCTCGCGATAATCCTGTGCCGCCGAGTCGGCGGACATGCGCTGGGGCTGGGGATCCAGCACCGCTACCTTGGCAGTCATCTTGCGGCATTCCCTTCATTCAGCGATTTCACGCGGCAAGCGCATGACGGCGCAGCACCTCGGCCACCGTTTCGCCCATGCTCGACGGGTTCGGCGCCACCGTGATGCCGGCGCCTTCGAGGATCGACACCTTTTCCTGGGCACTTTCGCCAAAGGCCGAAATGATCGCACCTGCGTGGCCCATCTTGCGTCCCTTGGGCGCCGAGAGTCCAGCGACGAACGCTACCACCGGCTTCTTCATGTTGTCGCGCGCCCACTGTGCGGCTTCTGCTTCCTGCGGGCCGCCGATCTCGCCGATCATCATCACGGCGTCGGTGTCGGGGTCCTGCTCGAACAGTTCGAGAATGTCGCGGAAGCTGGAGCCGTTGATCGGGTCGCCGCCAATGCCGACGGACGTCGACACGCCGATGCCGAGCGCCTTCATCTGGCTGGCGGCCTCGTAGCCAAGTGTACCGGAGCGGCCAACGATGCCGACGCGGCCTGGCATGTAGATGTGCGGCGGCATGATGCCCATCATCGCCTTGCCGGGCGAGATGGTGCCGGCGCAGTTGGGGCCGGTCAGGATCATGCGGTTCTCGGCGCGGTAGCGGCGCATGAAGCGCTTCACCCGGATCATGTCCTGGGCCGGAATGCCGTCGGTGACGCAGACGCAGTAGCGGATGCCGGCATCGGCAGCTTCCATGATGGCGTCAGCGGCAAACGGCGGCGGCACGAACACGATGGAGGCGGTGGCGCTGGTTTCCTGTACCGCACCCTTCATGGTGTTGAACACCGGCACGCCGAGGATGGTCTGGCCGCCCTTGCCCGGGGTCACGCCGCCCACCACTTTCGTGCCGTGCTTCATCATTTCCTCGGCATGGAACTGGCCGATGCGGCCCGAAATGCCCTGCACGATGACCTTTGTGTTTTCGTCGATGAGAATGCTCACTGGATTGTCTCCTCGAATTTCGGGGCTCAGGCAGCCTGCCTTGCGGCGACGGCGGCGACGGCTTTCTCGGCGGCTTCGGCCAGCGTGTCGGCAGTGGCGATGGGAAGCTTCGAGTCGGCGAGGATCTGCTTGCCCTGCTCAACATTGGTGCCGGACAGGCGCACGACGACCGGCACCTTAATCTCGGCCTTGGTGAATGCCTGTACCACCCCTTCGGCAATCCAGTCGCAGCGGTTGATGCCGGCGAAGATGTTGACGAGGATCGCCTCTACCTTGGGGTCGGCCAGCACGGTACGGAAAGCGGTCAGCACCCGGTCCGGACTGGCGCCGCCGCCAATGTCGAGGAAGTTGGCCGGGGCGCCGCCCTTCAGTTTGATCATATCCATGGTGGCCATCGCGAGGCCGGCACCATTGATCATGCAGCCGATGTTTCCTTCGAGCGACACGTAGGACAGGCCACGGTCTGCAGCGCGCGCCTCGACCGGGTTTTCCTGGCTCATGTCGCGCAGTTCAGAAATCTCCTGGTGGCGGAACAGGGCGTTGTCGTCGAACGACATCTTGGCGTCGAGGGCGACGAGGTGGCCGTCGCCGGTGACCACCAGCGGGTTGATCTCGACCATCGTGACGTCGAGGTCGCGGAAGGCGCGGTAGCAGGCGCGGAAGATCTTGGCGGCTTCGGCGACCTGGCCCGACTGCAGCCCAAGGCCGAACGCCAGCTCGCGCGCCTGGAACTCGAGAAAGCCGGTGGCGGGGTCGATGGTCATGCGCAGGATGGCGTCAGGGTGTTCTTCGGACAGCTCCTCGATTTCCATGCCGCCCTGTGCGGAGGCCACCACCATGATGCGTTCAGAGGTGCGGTCGAGCACGAGGCCGAGATAGAGCTCCTGGCGGATGTCGAGGGCTTCCTCGACATAGACGCGCCCGATCAGCTTGCCGGCGCCGCCGGTCTGGCGGGTGACGAGCTTGCGGCCGAACAGGGCGGAGGAATATTCGCGGATCTCGCTGTCGCTGCCGCACAGCTTGACGCCACCGGCCTCGCCGCGCCCGCCCGAGTGCACCTGCGCCTTCACCACCCAGCGGTTGCCGCCGATCTCGTGGCTGCGGTAGGCGGCCTGTTCGGGGCTGTAGGCGAGGCCGCCGCGCGGCACCCGCACGCCGAAGCGGGCGAGGATTTCCTTGGCCTGGTACTCGTGAATGTCCATGTCCGGTTCCCCCGTGGTGTCAGTGAAAGGCGCCACGCGCCTCGATTGCCTCGGCCACGGCGATGACGTTTGCGGCCATGCGCTCGGACGCTGCGTCTATCATCTTGCCGTCGAGCGAGGCGGCACCCTTGCCCTGGGCCTCGGCCTCGCGCAGGGCCTCGATTATGCGCCGGGCCCGGGTCACTTCTGCCTCTGGCGGCGAGAACACCTCGTTGGCCAGCGCGATCTGCGAGGGGTGGATGGCCCATTTGCCCTCGATGCCCAGCGCAGCCGCGCGGCGGGCGCCGGCCTTGTAGCCGTCGGGGTCGGAGAAGTCGCCGAACGGTCCGTCGATGGCGCGCAGGCCATAGGCACGGCAGGCGATGGTCATGCGGCTGATGGCGGCGTGCCACTGGTCACCCGGGTAGTCGGGGTTGAGGCCGCCGATGTTCACGGTGCGCGCCCGCAGGCTGGCAGCGTAATCGGCAACGCCGAAGTGCAATGCCTCGAGGCGTCCGCCAAACCTGGCGATGTCCTCGACATTGGCCATCCCCAATGCGGTCTCGATCAGGGCTTCGAGCTGGACGCGGGGTGTGCGCTGGGCGGCCTGTTCGATCTGGTTGACCATGGCCTCGACCATGTAGAGGTCTGCCGGCACGCCCACCTTCGGCACCAGGATGGTGTCGAGCTTGTGGCCGGCCTGCTCCATCACGTCGACCACGTCGCGGTACATGTAGTGGGTGTCGAGGCCGTTGATGCGCACCGACATGGTCTTGCCCTTGCCAGCCCAGTCGATGTCGTTGAGCGCCTGGATGATGTTCTTACGGGCTTTCTCCTTCTCCGGCGGGGCGACGGCGTCCTCGAGGTCGAGGAAGATCACGTCGGCGGCGCTGTCGGCGGCCTTCTCGATCATCGACGGGTTGGAGCCCGGCACGGCGAGCGTCGAACGCTGCAGCCGCTGGCGGCGCAGGGGGTGAAGGGTATGGCTCATGGTATCTTCGGTCCGGGACGGCAGTTGGGTGTGGAGCTTCAGGCGGCGCCGTTCATGGCACTGTCGACGATCAGCGTGGCGTCGTGCCAGGCCAGGTCGAGCACTTCGCGGGCACATTCGGCGGCGGCGCTCGAGACGAACACGGCGCGCACGCGGCCATGCCGGTCGGCGTACAAAGTATCCTGAAGCTTCGCGAGGCTGATGTAGCCGTCCGGCCGGGCTTCGATCAGCGTTACCTTGAGCTGGAGGGCGGCGCAGATCTGGTGGCAGGAGCGGAACGTGTCGACGTCTTCGCACACGATGACCCGGTCACCGGGCTTGAGGTTGACCAGCGGATTGGCGACTCGCGAAATCCTGTGCTGCATGTTCATGGTGGTATCCTCCGCTTTCAACAAGCTGCATGCCGATTATCCGGCATCGTTGAAGCAAAGGTAGCCGGCGAAGGCCCGGGCCGCGTCACTCAGGGAGACACAATGCGGGCGCATGCGGGTGGAACGTACCTACCCGTCCGGGTAGGCGGGGCTTTGCAGGCCTGCGGCTGGCGGCGCGTCCAATCACCACTTGATTGGTTCGGCCAAGGCTTTAGGTTTGCGGCCCAGCAATCTCCGGGAAACACCATGATCAGGTCACTGCTGTCGCGATTGGGCCAGGCAAGGCCCGCGGCGCCGCGTGAAGAGCGGCTGCCGCCGGGCGTGCGGGTGTATGCGATCGGCGACGTGCACGGACGTGCGGACCTGCTCGACCGGCTGTACGCGGAGATCGCCGCCGATCTGAAGGCGCGGCCGGCTAAGAAGGTGATGGAGGTTTTTCTCGGCGACTATGTCGACCGCGGTCCAAACTCCAAGGACGTTATCGACTGGATGCTGACCGGCCCGCGGGTGGCGCACAAGCGCATCTGTCTGCGCGGCAATCATGAATTGATGATGCAGGCATTTCTCGAAGACGCATCGGTGATCGGGTCTTGGGGGCAGTTTGGGGGGCTGGAAACGCTGTACTCCTACGGGGTGAAGGTGAAGCTTCCGCTCGGCGCGCATCTCTATCAGGAGGTGCAGCAGGCATTTTGCGCGGCGCTTCCTGAAAGTCATGCGGAGTTCTTGCGGAGCCTGCGTCCGATGGCGAGCGTCGGGGGCTACTTTTTCGCCCATGCGGGCGTGAACCCGGCCAAGCCGCTGGCCGTCCAGACCGAAAGCGATCTCTACTGGATCCGGGAGCCGTTTCTGAGGCACCATCGTCGGCTGGAAAAGGTAGTGGTGCACGGCCACACCCCTGTTGAGGAACCGGAGGTCGAGGTTCACAGAATCGGTATCGACACCGGGGCCTACATTACCGGTCGCCTCACTTGTGCAGTGCTCGACGGATCAGAGGTCAGCTTCCTTTCAACCTGAACCCGGTTGCAGACCTATTCCTCAAATTTTCCTGATCGAAGCACAGGTTTGTTAATCTCGGTGCCGTAATTTGCGGCATATGCAGAGCTTTTCGAAAATTCTGTTGAGCGTGGCAGTGGCGTTGACGGCGGTCCTTGGTACCGTATCACTGCCGGCGGCCGCGTTCGCCTCCGACTGGCTTGCAGCACGCGTCAGCCAGCCGGCCTTCTTTGCCATGGACAGCAAGACCTGGCGCAAGCTGGAGTCGGGTGTTTCGATCCCAGCCAAGAGCTGGGTGAGAACGGGCCGCACAGGCAGGGTGCTGTTGCAGCGCAACGGCGACACGATCGTGATCCAGCCCAACTCTCTGACCGGCGTGTCTGGTGCGCAGAATTCAAGACGTGTTTCAGTGCAGCATCGGCTTGGCCAGGTGCTGCTCGACATCGACAAGGGCACGGTAAAGCGGGTTAAGGTGCGCACGCATCACCTGACCGCGGTGGTCAAGGGCACGCAGTTCTCGGTTACTACGTCGCGCGGACGCTCGACAGTGGCCGTCAGCGAAGGCCTGGTCGGGGTCAGGGATAACGCGACTGGTCAGTCTGCCGATGTGGCAGCGGGCCAGTCGGCCTCGTCATCCGGCGCCGGGTTGTCGTCATCGTCTGCCTCTTCGGCTGGCGGCGGTGGGTTCGGCGCTTCGCTGAGCGGGCGTGCGAGTGGCATTGCGGCAAGCCGGGGCATCGGAGCCAGTTCCCGCGGCGAACGCGGCGGTAATGATGTAGGCCGCAGGAGTGCTGCCAGGTCGGGCGGCAATGGCGGATCCGACAGCGAAGACACGGGCAACGAGGGGACTGGCAACAGCGGCATTGGGTTGGGCAACGGTGGCGGCAACGGCACGGACAATGAAGGTGGGGGACATGGATCTGGTAGCAGCGATCACGACGACTAGGATGGCGGCTGGCATGTTGCCAGGCTGATGTCCCGCGTAACCGCTGCACCTGCACGTCCGGTCAGGCTATAGCGAATGGCAAATGCGCCGAGTATGATGAATGCCACAAGGAGCAGGCTGGTGGGTCTGCTTGCCGGTGCACTGGTGCTGGTGCTATGCCTGCATGTGGGTCATCTCAATGGCTTTATAACCTCGCTTCAAAACAAGGTTACGGAAGCGCGGGCGGCTCAATCTCCGAGGCCGGTCTCGGGCGACATCGTTCTGGTTGCTGTCGACAAGCAGTCAATCGACCATGTCGGCCGCTGGCCGTGGCCGCGGCGCGTGCATGCCGAGCTCATAGACCGTCTTGTTGCCGCAGGCGCAACGGATATCGCACTCGACATCGACTTCAGCACGCCGTCGAACCCGGAAGACGACCGGCTGCTGGCGCAAGCGCTGGAACGCGCAGGCGGTGCGGTCATTCTGGCAGCCTTCCGCCAGCCCGAATCTGCAGGATCAGCTGACGGGACGCTGGCATACAACCTGCCGATCAGCAGCTTGCTGCAGTACGCCTGGCCCGGTTCGGTCAACGTGATCGCTGATCGCGACGGCGTGGTTCGCCGGTTTCCCTATGGCCAGAACATTGGCGGCGAGTTTGTTGCCTCTATTCCCGCTCTGATCTCCGGGCGATCGGGATCGGACGGCGACCTCATTGCCATCGATTTTTCCATCGATGCTTCCAGCATTCCGGTGATTCCGGTCAAGTCGCTGCTCGACGGCAAGCTCGCTGATGGCACCTTGTCCGGGAAAAAGGTGATCGTCGGGGCCACTGCGATGGAGCTGAGAGACTCCCTTGCCGTACCTGTGCACGGCATCGTCAGCGGATCGCAACTTCAGCTGATGGCTGCCGAGACACTGTTGCTGAACCGCTCTCCGATTGCGGCTGACCGGACCATCACGCAGGCCCTGAGCTTTGCGGTGCTGTTCCTGCTGGCGCTGGTGTCGATGAGGATACGGCTGTCAAGATCACTGCTTGTCTACCTGCTGGTTGCAGCCGGGGTCGAGGCGGGTGCCCTTTGGCTGTACGATGCCCATGCCATCGTGGCGCAGACGGTGCCGTTGCATATGGGGCTGATCTGCCTGGCCGGCGCTACCATTGCCACAGAGCTGGACGGGCGGCGCATGCGGGCGGCGCAGGCAAGGGTGGTCATCGATAACTATCGCAACGTGATCGGACAGGTGTTCGCAGACAGCTTCGATGCAGTGCTGGTTGCCTCGGACGATGGCGTCATCGAATTCGCCAGCAGCGAGGCCCAGCGGCTGTTCGCTGGAGAAGGTGGCGGCACGCTGGAGGGCTTGCGGCTCGCCGACGTAGTGCCGCAACGGATCAGCGAAGACGCCCTGAAGGTTCTTGAACAGCCTGCCGTAATCGATGCGGGAGGGCGAGAGCTGCAGAGGTGCACGCTGGACAGCGGCGCGGGCGGGCGGCGCCATGTCGAGTTCGTCGTAACGCCATCGCGGTTGCGCAGCGAAGCCGAAGGCATGAGCGGTGCAGCCGCCGACAGACGCGCCGTGTGCATCACCGCGCGCGACGTGACCGATCTGGTGACCAATACGCGCAAGCTCGAACACCTAGCCCTGCATGACCACCTGACGGGCGTGCTGCGGCGCGAGGCGTTCGCCGAGGCAGTGGATATTGCGCTGGCGCGCAAGCACAAGTCCGGCCAGTTGCAGGAGCTTGCCGTGGTTGCGGTTAATCTCGACCATTTCGCTGTCATCAATGGCAATTTCGGCCGCCAGATCGGCGACAAGGTGCTGCATGAGATTGCCAACCGTTTGGCCTATTTCGCCGGTGACCGGGATAAGGTGGCCCGGCTCGATGGCAGCACCTTCGCCCTGATCCTGGAGACGAAGACGTCTGACCGGGACCGGGCTCAAGCGATAGCGGACGCCATGCTGGGGCAGGTTGAGCAGCCGCTGAGCATTGACGGTCACCAGATCCAGCCGAGATCCAACATCGGCATGGTCGGAAGCTGGCAGGTTGCTCGGCAGGCGGACGCGCTGATTTCAGCCGCCGAGGCCGCGCTCGACATTGCCAAACGAACCAACAGCCACGACATCACGTGGTTTAATCTCGTGCTTGCACGCGACATCGAGAGATCACGCCGAATCGAGCGTCACCTGTGGCACGCGCTTGAACGCAATGAGCTGTCCGTCCAGTTCCAGCCGCTGGTCAATCTGGCAACTCGCCGCGTTGTCTGCGCCGAGGCACTGCTAAGATGGAAAAGCGAGGCGCTGGGCGATGTATCGCCGGCTGAATTCATCAGCGTCGCCGAAACCTCCGGGGCAATTCACGAGATCGGGCAGTTCGTGCTCGAAAGGGCCTGTCTCGCTGCGCGGAGCTGGCCGGATGATATCGCCGTGGCCGTGAACGTGTCACCTGTGCAGCTTGACTTCAGCGATATGTCGGTGGTGGTACGCCAGGCGCTGGCCGAGACCGGTCTGCCTGCCGGACGGCTGCACATCGAGCTGACCGAGACGAGCCTGATGACCAACCACGAATTCGTGGTGCATCAGATCCAGGCCTTGCGGAAGCTAGGCGTCAAGATCGCGCTTGATGACTTCGGCACCGGGCATTCCTCGTTCGAGTACCTGGCCAATCTGCCGATCGACAAGATCAAGATCGACCAGTCGTTCGTGCGCAAGATGCTGAGGGACACCAAGTCGCAGCCGATCATCCAGGCCGTGCTCGGACTGGCCAACGGTCTGAAGCTGAATACCGTTTGCGAGGGCGTGGAGACCGACGATCAGGTGCTGCTGCTGAGATTAGCCGGATGCACCGAAGGCCAGGGCTACCTGTTCGGCAAGCCGATGAGGCCAGAAGAGTTCCTGGACCATCTGGCTGCTAAAGAAGGTGCTGCTGTGCGACACAGTGATGAGCGAAAGGTTGTTGCCCGGGAGATGTAGCGCTTTGCGGTCTGGCGGTTTGGCAGCCAGAGACCGTGTGGCCGGATGTATGCCATGGTCTACATGGAAGTGGCCGTCACTCGAATGTTCTGAGTTCTTTCGCGTCATGAAACATGCCTGGTCGAGGAGGCCGTTCCAGCCCTGATACGATAGGGCGACAGTATCCTCACAGGAGCGGAAGTCTCGGTTGGACAGCTGCTTCTCACAGGGGTGTCTATTCGGACAAATTCGACAGACCGAAGTCCGATCAAAGGACAGATAACGGAGTGATGCTCGCATCGTCGCAACGGTTGGATTTGCAACAGCGGCCGTTCTCGTTGCCCAAGAGGGTATCGCCAGGTTGACACAATGCCGGTATGGTTCGGCTGCTTGTTCGTGGTGACGCTCTCATTCTGCATCTGGATAGTGGATCAGGCTGAAAGGTCTACTAGCCGATACGCACGTGCTTGCGACAAATCGCGATTCCAAGGTTCCTGGCCGGTAACATGTTCAGACGATGCATGTTGGGCTGGGGCATTGGCAAGCCCGATCAGTCGCTGTTGCGGTTTGGCAGGAGCTTGACCACGGTGTCATCGTGCCTGGGAGCCACCGGCCAGGTGCCTCAGGTGCGGTGGGGCGCGGCGCTAAACCTCCCCCGGTTGAACGCCGCGCCCGCTTCCCCGGCTCCGATTGGAAGCTCATGATCAGCCGGCAGAACAAGTTGCTTCACTGGCAACAGTTCGATGAGCTGAGCTGTTCGTGGTACCCACTTGATCGTCATGGGCCTGCCCAAAGGCCTGCTCAAACTGTTCATATTCACGTTCATTCAAGTTTGACCCAATTTTTTGACGTCGATTGCACAAAGTTGCGGGAGAATGGGCTTAGTGAACTCAGGGTCCCCTACCCTCACAATCCAGGAGTGTCAGGATGATGCTGCAGAAGCTTTTGTGCAACGTACTATCGACGGCGGAAATGGCTGACACAGAGCCTTCGGAGGTTCGCTTCTGGGCGTACCTTGTTACTCATATGCTGATCGGTGTGGTCCTGGGTATGATCGGCTGGAAGACAATGAGCTGGTTGCTCCACTAACTGGCACAGCGGCCATTGCATGCAGTGTTTACCACCGGGATGGCAGCCGCTAACCGCAATCTGCGGTGACCAGATTATTTTTTCTGGCAGACGGGAACAGAAATGAATTTTCCAAGTCGCATCCTGATAATCGATGACGATCCGCTCCATCTGGAAATTCTGGAGAGGGCGTTCATGAAGCATGGAGCTGTCACAGTTGCCAAGGCCTCAGACGGCTACCAGGCAAAGTGGCTGATGGTAGAAGCCCTGCCGCCCTTTGACCTGATCATTCTGGATCTCTGCCTGCCCGGCTTCGACGGCTTCGAGATGTTAAACCACTTCAACACCTCCGGTTCGGATACCCGTTTTGTCCTGCTTTCCGGGATGCCCCGGTACATGCTGGACATGGCTGAAACGTTTTCACAAGTTAAGGGGCTCCGACTGATTGGAACCTTGCAGAAACCCACATCCATTGCTGCATTGATCGATGCAGTGAAAGGCCATGATTGGTCTGTCCATGCAAGCCTGGATGCTGGCGGCCTGCTCCATGCTGGTTGATCTGCCTGTTGGCGCTTCGACGAACCCGGACATTGGTCGCCATTGTTGCTGCCTTGCAGGAACCCACAATGAGCCTCGCGAACCCCTGATCATG
>JAHEBA010000197.1 GCA_024642465.1 Alphaproteobacteria bacterium | reverse complement strand
CCAGGGCCGCGCCGCCGAAGAAGCGGGGTTTGATCCGCGGGCCCGAGGTCACAAAGGTCTCCCGCGCGCGCATCGCGTCGAATATCGCGCCACGAGTGTTCTTTGGTGCCCAGACACCCGCAATCGAGCCCGGGTTCGCCTCTGGTCCTTTCACCCAACCATCGATCTCGCCATCGCGTCGCTGTACGACCGTGCCGTCGGCCACGCCATGGCTGCCATTATAGGTCGCCTCGTTGACGTCGCTCGGTGTGCCGTTGTGGCTATCAGTGCCGCCAATAAATCCAAGCTTATAGGGGTTTGCGCCAAGGTCGCGCTGATAGGCCAGTCCTTTTGTGACCGCCCAACGAACGAAGTTCTGCCGCTGATATGAGCGATTGCTGAAAGACTGCAGACTCTCTGCATTCTCGAAATCAGCAAATTCATCGTTGGGCCACATCGAGGCGACCACCTCGGAGTTGCCCTTAATCTGCATCATCTCAATCAGCGGCTCCCACCTGGCTCGGGTCTCAGCATACTGCCTGGTTACCGGGTTGCCGGCGTTGTCCACGGGCTCGAACATCAACCCTTTGATTCCGTTTGAGTTATGTGGGATCGCCAGAAGTGTGGAGCCGTTCGCCTCCTGCTCGGCCATCCAGGCCCAGAGCTTCTCCTCGTCCGTGGTGTCGAGTGCGCTGAGCGGCATGTCCGGAACGACTGAATCCCGGAAGATAACATTGCGGTGCATGTTTCCCGCGTTTGGCGCTGAGGTCCATTCAAAAGCGACAAAGGTGCTGAACTGTCCTGGATCGTAGTGGGCTTCGGCTGCTGCGACTATCACATCCTTCCACGCTGTCTGCGTAGTCTTTGGTCCAGCATAGAATGGTGGATGTTCGGGCTCGCCCGAGCGCATATTGTTGATAACATATTTCAGGAACCAGGCGCGCTGCTCGTCGATGTCTTTCAATCCTCGCAGATCGGCTAGGGCCTCCTGGTAGTGACCTGGCGCGTTGGGTAATTGCGCTGATAGCATCTCGCCCAGGAACTCAGCGTGGTCCGAGACTGCAGCAAAATCGAGCGGTCGGCCTATGCTGTGCTGGACGTTGTTAATCGAGACGCTTTCGCCCTTGGCGAAACGGTAGGCGTCGAAGGGGGTCAGCCGCGCGCCCCCGATATAGGCGTCGAGTGAAAACGATGTGTGGACATGCGTCTCTCCAAAGTAAGCGTTCTTCAGCGGGTTCTCAGGGGCCTCCGCTTCGCGCGCTGCAAGTTGTTTGGCCGACTTTGGGTCCGGCGACAACATTTCCGCGCTGGCAGGGGCGCAAGCCCAGGTGATGCCCGCGGCAAGCGCAATCGCGACCAGCGAGGAACTGAAGACCGCCCAACCGGCAAATCGGGCCTTAAGTGAATTGCCTACGGTTGCCATAACACTCATCTCTACTTTGGTTTGACGGTCTACTTAATCTTTAGAAAAAGAAGCCAACACGTGCTTCGATCTTGAAATCATATAGGGGTGCGTCGCCGCGGTAGAGCGGCAGGGAACATCTGCAAAAGATAGACCATGAAAGGGCGTCAAAAAGTAACTTCACGGACAATCTCGACTTCCCTGTGTGTGTTTCACTGCCACCGCTATAACACCTAGCACCGTGGAGGCAAATGATGACGATCCGACTGTTGGGAAGAGATCTATTATCGATGACGGCAGCGCTGGCACTCTCGGTTACCGCTTCAGGGATGGTCATGGCTCAGGATTCGGCCGATCTTTCGCCGGAAGGAGCGAAGATACTCAAGGGCAAGCCTTACTCGCCATATGCGGACCGCAAGTTCCCAACCAACGTATATTTTGGCGACACTCATGCCCACACGGCGTTGTCGGCTGACGCAGGCGGCGGTGGAACCCGGCTATTGCCTAGGGATTCTTATCGCTTCGCGCGAGGCGAACAGGTGATGTCCAACACTGGTCAGCCTGTAAAGCTGCGCACGCCGTTGGACTTCTACATGATTACCGACCACAGTGATGGTATGGGCGCAATCGTCGACATTCTGAAAGGCGCGCCCAACATTGTAGCTGATCCGGTTGGGAAGAGATTTCACGAGGCCTTCTCTAAAGGAGGGGAGGCAGCGGGTCAGGCAGCCAAGGAAATGACCTCGATGTTTGCCCAGGGCAATGTACCTGCCGCGTTAAATTATCAACCTGGCAATCCGGCCTACCGAACAACCTGGGAAGACATCGTCAAGGCTGCCGAAGAGTTCAATGAACCAGGCAAGTTCACCACCTTTTTTGCCTTTGAATGGACGTCTTTGGTCAAAGGCAACAATTTGCATCGCAATGTGATTTTCCGCGATGAGGCGGACAAGGTGTTGCAAATCGTACCCTACACAACCACACCACCAACCGGCAGTCCGAACCCCCGCGATCTTTGGGCATGGCTCCAAAATTATCAGGACAAGACGGGCGGCCAGGTCCTTGCCATCCCACACAATGGCAATCTTTCCAGTGGCATGATGTTTGCGACCAGGGACGACTTTGACGGTGGCAAGCCGCTTGATGCCGACTATGCAAAAGCTCGTGCCAAGTGGGAACGGCTTTATGAGGTTACGCAAATCAAGGGTGATGGTGAGGCCCACCCGGCTCTATCGCCTACCGACGAGTTTGCCGATTTCGAAACATGGGACGCGGGTAATCTTGACCTCAGCGAGAAAAAGACACCCGAAATGCTGCCGCATGAATATGCCCGCTCAGGTCTCAAACTCGGCCTAGAAATGGAAGCGAAGCTCGGCGTCAATCCTTTTAAGTTCGGCCTCGTTGGTGCGAGCGACAACCACACCGGACTGACAACGCCGGACAACGACAACTTTTTCGGCAAGTTCACTCAGTATGAACCTAGTCCTCATCGCGCCACCCATACTTCAAGAAAGCACCAGCTGGAAGGCGGCAAGGACCTCTACTCGTGGCAGTACATTACTGCTGGCCTGACAGCTGTGTGGGCGACGGAAAACACCCGCGGCGCTATCTGGGATGGCATGCAGCGACGCGAGGTGTATGCAACCACTGGCCCACGCATGCGTGTCCGGCTTTTCGGCGGCTTCGATTTTACAGCCGACGACTTCAAAGGCCGGAACCTGGCTGAAATCGGATACAGCAAAGGTGTGCCGATGGGCGCAGATATGTCCAATGCACCAAATGGGAAATCTCCCAGTTTCCTGGTCTACGCCTTGCGGGATCCTGAAGGTGCGAACCTCGACCGTGTCCAGATCATCAAGGGCTGGCTCGACAAGAACGGTGAAGCCCAAGAAAAGGTCTATGATGTAGCCTGGTCCGATAACCGCAAGCAGGATGCAAACGGCAAGGTGCCGCCTGTGGGCGATACGGTCGACCTTTCGGTACCTAGCTGGACCAACACAATTGGGGCGCCGGAACTTGGCACGGTCTGGCAGGATCCAGATTTCGATCCGACACTGAAGGCGTTCTACTACGCCCGCGTCATCGAAATTCCAACACCGCGTTGGACGACCTATGACCGGGTAAAGTTCAATCTTGATCTGCCCGACAATATCCCGCTCAAAACGCAAGAGCGGGCCTATACCTCACCGATCTGGTACAATCCGTCGTGAACGCGTGCCGTAGGTTGACCACGCGTTTGGTGGTCGCAGCAATTGCCACTGCGGCCGCTGGGCCACTTGAGGCCAGCGCCTGCGGCTTCGAACGGCCGGTTGACCAGCAACGCGGCGTTCTCAACTGGATCTATCCAGACTCATTTCACATATGGACTGCGATCTGGCAGGGACAGGCACAGGGAAAGCTGGGGCGCGACCCCGCCCTCCAGTCATCCGGCAAGCTCTTGGTAAACAGCGCTTACCGCAAGACGAT
>JAHEBA010000010.1 GCA_024642465.1 Alphaproteobacteria bacterium | reverse complement strand
GGCGGTGGCATCGGCGATGGTTAGTAACTCGACCACATCTGCATGACCCCGGTCGGTGCGCCAGTAGTTTGGGTTCCTGACCATCTCGGCGCGCACGCCGGGCTCGAACGTCTTCATGACATATGCGCCGGTACCGTCGAAACCGGCAAAGTCGATTGTGCCATCCTTGGCGGCATAGATGGCGAAGCCGGCAGAACTCAGCGAGGTCGGAAAGTCGGCGTTGCCGCCCTTCAGCGTGAACACCACGGTGAGCGGGCCATCGGCCTTGAGGTCGACGATCTCGTCGGCAATCGGCTTGACGAACGACTTGGAGTCTTCGCCGCGGTGATAGTTGATCGAGGCGATTACGTCCTCTGCCGTCAGCGGTTTGCCGCTGTGGAAGGTCACGCCGCTGCGCAGCTTGAAGGTCCAGACCTTGGCGTCGGGGCTGGCGTCCCAGCCTTCTGCGAGGCTCGGCACGGTCTCCCCGCGGGGCAGCGTTTCGGTCAGGGTGCTGGCGATGGCGTAGGTCATGGCCCAGTGGCCGCCATGGGTCAGCAGGGCCGGGTCGAGGCTGTCATTGGTGGCGCCGTGGCGGGTGGCGAGTACCATCGTGCCACCCTTCTTCGGGCCAGCGGCGAGCACGCTGGTGCTCAGCAACCCGGTGATGGCGGGCGCTGCCAGGCCGGCGGCAGCGGCGCGTCCGAGAAATTGCCGGCGGTCCATGCGGCCGGTGCGATGCATGTCGGCAAGCCAGGCGAGATAGGTCTTGGTCGGATGGGTCATGGTGCGTCTCCCAGGGGTGTGAGCGATCCGGAGCCCGGATCATCTGCCTATCGGAACCGTGTTGACCAGCAGCCCACTTGCGATTTAATTATGCCGTTTTGGTCCATCTGGCATAAAACGGCATAAGAATGCTCGAACTCAATTTCTCATCCAACCTGCGCCTGCTGTGCAGCTATGGGCGCTCGACCTCCGACCTGTGCCGGAAAGGCCGCTTCAACCGGCAGCAATTCAACAAGTATCTGAACGGCCACAGCATGCCGTCTCTCCCGACCCTGCGCCGCATCTGCGACTTCTTTGGCGTAGATGAAGCCGAGATCCTGCTGGATCCGCGTGAGTTTCGCGAACTGGTCCGTGTGCGTCCGCCGAGGGTGGGCTATACGCCCGACCCGCTGCAGACCATGGCGGAGCCCCTGGTATCGGTGAGCGAAGGCGGAGAGGCGTTCCTGTCGCGGCACGAGGGATACTATTTCTCCTACGTCTCGTTCGATCCCAAGGCGAGCACCATCGTGCGTGCGCTCGTGCGGCTGCGGCGGGAAGGCAACATCTGGACGACCAAGACCATCGACCGCAAGCTGTTCGAGACCTACGGCCTGCCGGAAACCGTCAAGTATGAAGGCATAGCCACCGAGAGCCAGGGTAATCTCGTATGCATCGAGCGCGAGCAGCGGCCCGGCAGAAGCGTGTGGTGCACCATGCTGTACGGCTCGATCTACGACGAGCCCAGCTATCTCGCCGGCGTGACCCTCAGCACGTCGCCGGAAGGATCGAAGGACATCGAGTGCCTGCGGCTGGTGTGGGAGTTCCTGGGCAGGCAGATCGATCTGCGCAAGGCTCTCGGCTCATGCGGCATCCTGCGGCGCAGCACGGCCGGATTGCCGGATGTCGTCATCAACGGCATCGACAACACCCGCAGGGCAGGGGAAACGGTATTCCGGCCCGTTGGATAGTCCGGTTGCGCCGCTGCCGCCAGGCCTAGATCTCGGCGAATTCCTCGAAGCTCTGGTCGGGGTTCTGGTCGCGATCATTGTCGCGGTCATTGTTGCGGTTGCCCGAAGGAGCGCGGCCGATGATGTTCTTCAGCGAGGCGAGATCGACGAACTGGTCGGCCTGGCGGCGCAGTTCGTCAGCCACCATCGGCGGGCGCACTGCCATCGTCGAGATGACGGTGACCCGGCAGCCCTTGCCCTGAACCGCCTGCACCAGCGAGCGGAAATCTCCATCGCCCGAGAACAGCACGATGTGGTCGAGCGAAGGCGACAGTTCCATCACGTCGACCGCGATTTCGATGTCCATGTTGCCCTTGATCTTGCGGCGGCCTTGCGCATCGGTGAACTCCTTGGCGGGCTTGGTCACCACCATGAAGCCGTTATAGTCCAGCCAGTCGATCAGCGGCCGGATCGGCGAGTATTCCGCATCGTCCATCAGCGCGGTGTAGTAGTTGGCGCGCATCAGCCGGGTGTTGGTCTCGAAGTGGGTCAACAGGCTCTTGTAGTCGATGTCGAAGCCAAGCGCCTTGGCGGTGGCGTAGAGGTTGGAGCCGTCGATGAACAGCGCGGTGCGCTCGTCCTTGTAAAGACGCATGGGGGTTCTCCCGGGTTGAAATCATCTGGTCATGGCCTCATCCGGTGATTTCACCATGCGGCCTTGAAATACGCCGCAGGTGTGCCACAAGCATCGCTGGTTATCAATGGTGGCGGCGTACACGAACGGCAGCGGCATGATCCTGATTGGCCTTGGTAGCAATGTGACAGGACCGTGGGGCACCCCCCGGCAGACCCTGGAGCGTGCGTTTGCCGCCCTCGGCGAACCGCCACTCGGGCTTGTGGCGGCATCGGCCATCATTGCCTCGGAGCCCTGGGGCAACAAGGATCAGCCGGTCTATGCCAATGCCGTTGCCCGCATCAGGACACGGCTTCAACCCGTTGAATTACTTTCACATCTGCGCCAGATCGAGCGCGAGGCAGGGCGCCAACGGCGCGAACGCTGGGGCGCGCGAACGCTCGACCTTGATATTCTGGACTATAATGGTCTCAAACTGAACAAGACAGCCGGTCAGTCCACCGATGCAAACCTCGTTCTGCCGCACCCGTCCATGCACGAACGGGCCTTCGTGCTGAAGCCGATAGCCGGAATCGCGCCGCGCTGGCGCCATCCGGTGCTTGGCAAGACGGCGAAACAGCTTCTGGCCGGGCTGGATACCGGCAAGGGCGGCAAGGTGCTGAACGGGAACGGGAAGGAGACTGCCTGAATGCTTGCGCTGTTCTTCGAGGTGACGCCCAGGCCGGGCCATCTGGACCACTATTTCCGGCATGTCGGCATGCTGAAACCGGTGCTGGAGAAACATACCGGGCTGATCTGGCTCGACCGGTTCAACTCGCTGTCGCGCGAGGGTGTGCTGCTGTCCCACCAGTTGTGGGAGGACGAAGCCGCCATCATCCGCTGGCGCGAGGACCAGCATCACAAGGGCTCTCAGACGGCAGGCCGCGAGAAGCACTTCGCCGACTACCGCATCCGCATCATCGAGGTCGCACGGCGTATTGCCGCCGGCGCGCCAGTCGAGATCCGGCAACTGTCGTCGTCCGCAACGGGCGGTTGGATGGTGGCGGCCCACGGCAAGGGTGGCGCGGTCGAAGGATCCGGCGAGCCGTTCCAAAGTGTCAACTTCGAGGACCGCTTCGTCACCCTGGCCGAGGCCGCAAGCGAGTCTGAAGCGGCTGCGGCGCTGGAATCATGGTCAGGCCATCCGCAACTGGCGTGGGCCATATCCGGCCGGATCATCCGGGATTACGGCATGTTCGACCGGGCAGCCGCGCCTCACCCGTGAGCCGCGAGGGCTGACAGCCGGCGCGATGCCGCCAGCAGTCCGATGCCCGCACCCGCCAGTCCGATGGCCGCCATCAGCATCGCGTTGTAGCCGCCCGCCTGCCACAGGATCGAGCCTGCTGTCGGCCCGAGGGCAAAGCCGCTGATGTAGATGACGGCAGTCAAGCCGGAAATCACCCCGAAATCCGTTCGTCCAAGCAGTTCCGCCGTCAGTACCGGGCGAATGATGCTGGTTACGCCATTGCCCGCGCCCTGCAGCATCACGAATGGCGCCAGCAACAGGGGCGCGGCAGCGGCGCCCATCAGGAACATGGCGGCAAACCCCACGGCAATCTGGCACGAAATGGCGATTGCCAGGCTCGAAACCCGGTGCTCCACAGACATCATCACGATGCGGCCGATCACCTGCATTGGCCCGATGCAGGAGATTGCGAGGACTGCGAGACCGGGGTCGAGGCCGCGCTCGTTCAGCAGCGGCAGGGTGTGGGTAAGTATCATGCCGTGATTGAGCGCCAGCATGGCGAAGCCAAGCGCCAGGGCCCAGAAGGCCGGCCGGCCCGCCACCCGCGCTGCTGCCGACGCCTTGAGACTGGATGGCGGGGCCTGATGACCCCCGGTTCGCTCGGCCAGGCTGGCCGCAAACCACATCAGCGGCACTGCCACCAGCAGGATCACCGAGGCAAACACCATCACCGCGCCGCGCCAGCCAAACGCCAGCGACAGGTAGTGCGCGGCAGGATACGAGACTGTGCCTGCCAGCCCGGCAACCAGGGAAACCGCGGTAATGGCGCGCCGCGCCCGCACGCCCATCGTGCGGGTGAGAAGCGCGAAGCAGGGCTCGTACAGGCAACCGGCCAACACCACGCCCATGACCGTCCAGACCAGGTAGAACTGCCAAAGTTGGGTGACCTGGGTCAGAGCCATCAGCAACAGTGCCCCCGCTGCGGCGCTGCCGGCAAACATTTGCGAACCGAGCGCGCGGTCGATGATGCGTCCGGAAAACGGGGCGAGCAGGGCCGAAACCAGCACCGACAGGGTGAAGGCGCCAGTCAGTTCGGCTTTCGACCAGCCCGGGTCCGCCTCCCACTGCAACAGCAGCGCCGGAAACGCATAATAGAGTCCTGCCCATACGATGGTCTCGCCAATGGCAAGCGGCCACACGACCTTGTGAAAACTGGCGGAGGGCATGATTTGACCGGTGGAAGTCCTTCGAGGCGGCGCCGGCGATTGGCTGTGCTGCGGCAAGGTCACACTTGCTTTCTGCACAAAGCAAGACTAAAAGCCGGTGTCAGTTTCATGAAACACCAATTGATCGAGGAGACGAGCTGAATGGCGCGCGTCACCGTAGAAGACTGCATCCAGAAGCTTCCCAACCGTTTCGAGCTGGTCCTGATGTCCGCCCACCGCGCGAGGATGATCTCTCAGGGCGCTCCGCTCACCCTGGACCGCGACAACGACAAGAACCCGGTCGTCGCCCTGCGCGAGATCGGTGATTCCACTATCGACGTGGAAGACCTGCGGGAAGACTACGTGCACTCCATGCAGAAGCATGTAGAGGTGGACGAGCCGGAAGAAAGCGCCGTGCCGCTGCTGACCTCCGGTTCCGAGGGTGGCGAAGTGGAAGCTGGCGTTGCCGAGTCGGACAACCAGGATGCCTACGACCGCATGTCGGAAGAAGACCTTCTGCGCGGGCTGGAAGGCCTGCCGCCGGCGGAAAGCCCTGGTTCGCAGCGTTCGGGTTACTGAGCCTCGCACCCCCGGCCACAGCGGCCTGATTAAATCTTTCAGCCGGAGCATTTCGCGATGCTCCGGCTGTTGTGTTTTTGGCCGCTGGCAACTATCTAATAAGACTGGATTCTTTCTCTTGCAGATCAGGATGGCACGCGCGCGATGATGCGGCAGTATGAGTTGGTGGAGCGGGTCACATCCTACGATCCGGATGCCGACGAAGACATGCTGAACCGGGCATATGTCTATGCCATGAAGGCACATGGCCATCAGGTGCGCGCCTCGGGCGATCCGTATTTCACGCATCCCCTCGAAGTCGCGGCGATCCTGACCGACATGAAGCTCGATGACGCCACCATCGCGGCGGCGCTCTTGCACGACGTGGTCGAGGATACCGAGGCCACCCACCAGGAAATCGAGGAGCTGTTCGGTCCCGAGATCGCCGGGCTGGTCGACGGTCTTACCAAGATCAGGCGGCTTGACCTCGTCACCAAGGAAGCTGCCCAGGCGGAGAATCTGCGCAAGCTGCTGCTGGCCATGGCGAGGGATGCACGCGTGCTCCTGGTCAAGCTGGCCGACCGTCTGCACAACATGCGCACGCTCGATCACGTCAAGCCGGAAAAGCGCGCCCGCATCGCCCAGGAGACCATGGACATCTATGCCCCGCTTGCAGGCCGCATGGGCATGCATGCGATCCGCGAGGAGCTCGACGACATCAGTTTCGAGGCGCTTTATCCGGAGGCCCGCGAAGGCATCATCAAGCGGCTCGAAACGCTGCGCGCCGAGTCGGGTGACATCCTCACCAACATCGAGGAGCGGCTTACCGAACAGCTTGCCACCCACGGCATTAACGCCAATGTCACGGGCCGCGAGAAGAAGCCGGCCTCGATCTGGCGCAAGATGCAGCGCAAGGACCTGTCGCTTGGCCAGCTGTCGGACATTTTCGGCTTCCGGGTCATCGTCGACAACCTGCCTGATTGTTACCGCGCACTTGGCGTGGTTCATACCACCTGGCGCGTGGTGCCGGGCCGGTTCAAGGACTACATCTCGAACCCCAAGCAGAACGACTACCGTTCCATCCATACCACCATCATCGGGCCGCACAGGAAGCGCGTCGAACTGCAGATCCGCACCCGCGAGATGGACGATATCGCCGAGCGCGGCGTAGCGGCGCACAGCTTCTACAAGGACGCCGCCGATCCGATGGCGGCCGAGCGCGGCGTCCGTATCCAGCATGGCGACTCGAACGCCTTCCGGTGGCTGCGCTCGTTGGTGGAAAGCCTGGCCGAGGGTGACCACCCCGGCGAGTTCCTGGAGCATACGCGGCTCGAACTGTTTGCCGATCAGGTGTTCTGCTTCACCCCCAAGGGTGCGCTGATTGCGCTGCCTAAGGGCGCCAACGCCATCGACTTCGCCTATGCGGTCCACACCGACGTCGGCAATTCCTGCGTCGGCTGCCGCATCAATGGCCGCCACGCGCCGTTGATGACCGAACTTGCCAACGGCGACGAGATCGAGATCATCCGCTCGCAGGCGCAGACCCCGCCGGCTGCCTGGGAGAAGGTGGCCCATACCGGCAAGGCACGCGCCGCCATCCGCCGCGCCACCCGTCTGGCGGTGCGCGACCAGTATGCCGGCCTCGGCCGCGAAATTCTCGAACGCCGCCTTGCCCGCTTCGATGCCGTCTACGAATCGAAGCTCGCCAGCGAAGCGTTCCGCAAGCTGGGTGTGGCCTCGCTGGATGACGGGCTTGCTGCCCTTGGCCGCGGTGAAGTGCAGGTGCGCGACGTGCTGATGGCGCTCGGCTTCAACGCTGACGACAAGAAGCCCAAACGTGACGTGCGACAGACACGCCGGCCCGCCAGCGAAGAGGGCGAGCGCACTATCGCGGTGCGTGGCGTCAACCGGCAACTGCCGCTGCGCATCGATCCGGCCACCGGCGCGGTACCGGGCGAGCGCATCGTCGGCATCCTGACCCGCGGCGAGGGCATCACCATTTACCCGATCTTCTCCGCCGCCTTGCAGAAGTTCGATGAAGAGCCTGATCTGTGGGTCGATCTGGCCTGGGATGATGATTCGCTGGACGATCTCTACCCGGCGCGGCTCAACGTGGTGCTGCACAACGAAGTGGGTGCGCTGGGCCAGTTGACCCAGACAATCGCCGAGGGCGGTGCGAACATCGAGAATTTGCAGATGACGTCGCGGGCGCGCGACTTCTACAACATTGACCTCACCATCGAGGTCGAGGATATCAGGCACCTGAACCGGATTATCAACGAACTGAACCGCAAGCCACTGATCTCCTCGGTGGCGCGGGCGACAGGCGAAGCCTGACTGCGCATCCGGCGCGGCGGCGAAAGGACGGACAAAATGCTGACACAAGAACAGGTTCTGGATGAGTTCCGCGCGGCCGGCGCATTGCTGGAAGGCCACTTCATCCTCTCGTCCGGCCTGCACAGCCCGCGCTACCTGCAATGTGCCAGGGTCCTTATGGACGCCGCGCGCGCAGACCGCCTGTGCTCGACGCTGGCAGCCAAGGTGCGCGATGCCGGTTTCGGCCAGATCGATTTGGTCGTCTCTCCCGCGATGGGCGGTGTCGTCGTGGGCTACGAGATGGGCCGTCAGCTCGGTGTGCCGGCAATCTTTTGTGAACGGGTCGAGGGTACGCTGACCTTCAGGCGCGGGTTTGACATAACTCCGGGTGCGCGCTGCCTGATGGTGGAGGACATCGTGACCACGGGTCTGTCGTCGCGCGAATGCATAGAGGCAATCAACCGCGAGGGCGGCACGACCATCGGTGCCGCGTGTCTCATCGACCGCTCTGGCGGCAAGGCGGACGTTGGCGCGAAGCTGGTGTCGCTGGCCCAGCTCGAGGTGCCGACGTTCGAGGCCACCAAGCTGCCGCCCGAGCTTGCGGCAATCGAGGCAGTCAAGCCCGGCAGCCGCGGCCTCAAATCGTAAACCAGTGTACGGGTGTGAATTAAGCAGATGATCTTGAAACGGCGCGATACCGTCAGCCTCTGGCGCCGGGTGCGAAATTTCTTCTGGCCCGAGATCGGTTTTCACCGGGCTGCGAAGTACATGTCGCATAAGGTCAACCGCATTTCCGGTTCGCCCCACGCCATCGCGCTTGGCTTTGCTGTGGGGGCATTCGCCTCGTTCACGCCGGCTGTCGGATTTCACTTCATCCTGGCTGCGTTGATCGCGTGGATTGTCGGCGGCAACATCCTTGCCTCGGCAATCGGAACCTCCGTCGGCAATCCGCTGACGTTCCCGTTCATATGGATCGCCACCCACAATCTCGGCAGTTTCCTGCTGGGGCAGGAAGGGCGTCACCACATTGCACTGGCCTCGCCGGAGGGCGGCATCCGCCTGCTGTTCAGCCAGCCCGGCACTTTCTTCCACGAACTTTGGGCAACGCTGGAGCCGGTGTTCTGGCCCATGTGCGTCGGCGCCGTGCCGCTCGGCCTTGCCTGCGGTGCATTGTGCTATTTCCTGCTCAAGCCGGCGATCACGCGCTACAAGAAGCGCCGGGCCCGCATTCGGGAAAAGCGCGCCGCCGAACTGCGCCAGCGCCGGGCGACGGCATCCCGTCCGGTTGAGCACGGCCCGCAGGGAGGCGCGCTTTGATCCTGGGTGTCGGCAACGACATGGTGGACATCCGCCGCATCGAGGAGACACTCGAACGCTTCGGCGACCGGTTTCTTGATCGCATATTCACCGATATCGAGCGCGCCAAGTCTGATCGCCGGGCCCAGCGGGCAGCATCCTATGCCAAGCGGTTTGCCGCCAAGGAGGCCTGTTCGAAGGCGCTCGGGACAGGCTTTCGCAAGGGCGTTTTCTGGCGCGACATGGGTGTCGTCAACCTGGCCAGCGGCCGTCCGACGATGGTGCTGACGGGTGGTGCGGCGCGCCATCTCGAAACTCTCGTGCCCGGCGGTTTCAGGCCGGACATTCACGTCACCATCACCGATGATTACCCTTGGGCCCAGGCCATCGTCATCATTTCCTGCCTGAAGGGCAGATAAACCGGGTTGCGTCCATTCGTTCCGGACCGACGGTTGCAATTCTGCCAATAAACTGCGACATGACTGTTCCTGCGGCAGCTTATTTGCCGTCGTTCCGGCAGTGCCGCGGCAAGCCGGCGCAAGATGTACGTGGTTTCAGGAAAGCAGCAGCAAAATGGCGTCAAACGTGGATCGGAGCCGCAAGAAGGCCGAGGACGGCGGTTGGGAGACGATCAAGGTCATCGTCCAGGCACTGCTGATCGCCTTCGTCGTGCGTACCTTGTTCTTCCAGCCGTTCAACATCCCGTCGGAATCGATGGTGCCGACATTGCGGGTGGGCGACTACCTGTTCGTCAACAAGTTGTCCTATGGCTATTCGAAGTATTCGTTCAACTTCAGTTTCAGCCTGCTCGGCAACACCCTGTTCAAGTTCGGTCCCATGCCGATCGAGGGCCGGGTATTTGCAGGCACGCCCGAGCGCGGCGACGTCGTCGTGTTCAAGTTGCCCACTGACAACGAGACCGACTACATCAAGCGCGTCATCGGACTGCCGGGCGACCGCATCCAGATGATCGACGGCCTGCTGCACATCAACGGCGAGCCGGTGAAGATGAAGCAAATCGATAACTTCGTGAACCCTGATCATGCCAGCAAGCGCAAGGTCCGGCAGTATCTCGAGACCTTGCCCAACGGCGTCGAGCATCGGGTCATCGACATCTATAATTCCGAGGCCGACAACACCCAGGTCTACACCGTGCCTGAAGGCCACTACTTCATGATGGGTGACAACCGGGACAACTCCACCGACAGCCGTTTTCTCAACGAGGTCGGCTACGTGCCATATGAAAACCTGGTTGGCCGCGCGACCATCCTGTTCTTCTCGCACGGTCCGGACGGCGCGTTCTGGGAATTCTGGAAGTGGCCCACCAACATCCGCTGGGGCCGGCTGTTCAACTTCGTCGAATGACCGCGCGGGATCAGGCAGTCGCCGCCCTCAAGGAGCGGCTCTCACATACCTTCTCCGACGAGGCGCTTCTTGAGCGCGCCTTGACGCATGCCAGCGGCACCACGCGGGCAACCGCAGGCGGCAACAACGAGCGGCTGGAGTTTCTGGGCGACCGGGTGCTGGGGCTGGTGATCGCCCATGTCTTATACGAACGTCATGACGACGTGCCGGAAGGCGAGCTTGCCCGCATGTTGAACGCAATGGTGCGCCGCGCCATGTGCACCAAGGTGGCCGAGCGGCTGGATATCGGTCCGGCTCTCAAGCTTGCCGGCAAGGGCAAGAAGCGGACCGAGCTCACCGACAACATTCTGGGCGATGCCTGCGAGGCGCTGATCGGCGCCATCTATCTCGACGGCGGGCTTGAAGCAGCCGGCAGGTTCATCCGCGAGCACTGGAAAGATGCGCTGAAGCAGGCACCGGAACTGCGCAAGGATGCCAAGACCGCGTTGCAGGAGTGGGCGGCGCAACGGTCCTTCGATACGCCCGCCTATGAAATCATCGAGCAGTCTGGCCCCGACCATGCGCCGGAGTTCACCGTTCGATTGACCGTGCAGGGCCGCAAACCCGAAACCGGCGTGGCGGGGTCCCGCCGCATGGCAGAACAGAACGCAGCCGAGGCCTTCCTTATCCGGGAGAAGATATGGAAATGAACAGTACCGGTAACACGGCACAGACCCGGTGCGGCTTCGTTGCGTTGATCGGGGCGCCGAATGCAGGCAAATCGACCCTGCTGAACCAGCTGGTCGGCACCAAGATCTCCATCGTGACGCACAAGGTGCAGACAACCCGTGCGCGCATCCGCGCCATTGCGCTGGAAGGCAACACGCAGATCATCTTCGTCGATACGCCCGGCATCTTCGCGCCCAAGCGCAAGCTGGACCAGGAGATGGTTGCCGCCGCCTGGGCAGGTGCGGCAGAGGCCGATGCCACTGTGTTGCTGATCGATGCCCGCGATGGTCTCAACGAGGCCAATCGTGCTATCGTCGAAGGGCTGGAGAATGCGGGCCTCAAGGTCATGCTGGCCATCAACAAGATCGATACGGTGCCGCGCGAGAAGCTGCTGCTGCTGGCCGATGAACTGAACAAGCTGTATCCGTTCACCGATACCTTCATGATCTCGGCCATGAATGGTCATGGCGTTCATGACCTGAAGCAGACGCTTGCCGACCGGATGCCGCCGGGGCCATGGCTTTACCCGGAAGATCAGGTGGCCGACTTGTCGCTCAGGATGCTGGCGGCAGAAATCACCCGGGAGAAGCTGTTCCTGCGCCTGCACGACGAATTGCCCTATGCATCCACCGTTGAAACCGAAACCTGGCAGGAGCGCAAGGATGGCTCGGTGCGCATCGAGCAGGTGGTATTCGTCGAGCGCGACAGCCAGAAGAAGATCGTGCTGGGCAAGAATGGCCAGACCATCAAGGCCATCGGCCAGGCGGCGCGCACCGAAATTGCCGAGGCGCTGGGCCAGAAGGTGCACCTGTTCCTGTTTGTGAAGGTGCGCGAGAAGTGGGCCGAGGATCCCGAGCGGCTTCGCATGATGGGGCTGGACCCGTCGCGATAAGCCCCGGGTCCGGCAGGAGCGGACGATCGTGGAGTGGCAAGGTGACGGCCTTATCCTGAGCGTGCGGCGGCATGGCGAGACATCGGCCATCATCGACGTGCTGACCCGCGAGCGTGGCCGTCATTCTGGGCTGGTCAGGGGAGGGCGCTCGCGCACCCAGCGCCCGGTACTGCAGGCCGGCAACCTGGTTCACGTGATCTGGCGTGCGCGCCTTGAGGATCATCTGGGCCTGTTCACCGCCGACCCTCACCGCATGATCGTGGCTGGCATCATCGACAGCATGCCGAGGCTTGCCGCCATCACTACGTTGACCACGCTGGCAAGCCTGCTGCCCGAGCGCGAGCCGCATCCGCGCCTGTACGACGCCTCGCTGCTGTTGCTGGACCATCTCGAAGACGACGATATCTGGCCGGCGCTGCTGGTGCGCTGGGAACTTGGCCTGCTGGATGAACTGGGCTTCGGCCTTAACCTCGAAAAGTGCGCCATGAGCGGAGCGCGCGAGGGACTGGCCTTCGTGTCGCCGCGCTCCGGCAGGGCTGTCACGGCAACTCAAGGCGAGCCATGGAGGGACAAGCTGTTGCGCCTGCCGGGTTTCCTTTCCGGGTCTGCCGGAGCACCGTCACGCGAGGATGTGGCGGACGGGCTTGACCTCGCCGGCCACTTCCTTGCGAGACATGTGTTCGAGCCGCGCGGGGTGGCCGTGCCCGAGGCGCGCAGCAGGATTGTCAGATGGCTCAGGACAGGCTAGCAAGTCGCTCATGCGCAGCTACACCTTCACCCACGCGATCTCCCGCCTGCCGGGCCGCAGCATCACCGGCGGCCTTCGTGCCGTCGATACGGGCGCGCCTGATCTCGACAGGTTCATCGCTCACCACGCGGCCTATGTCGCCGCCCTTCGCTCGACCGGTGCAGAGGTGCGCGTGCTCGATGCGCTGGAAGCCTTTCCCGACGCCGTGTTCGTCGAGGACACCGCGCTGTGCCTGCCCGAAGGCGCCATCGTCATGCATCCCGGCGCGCCGACCCGGCTGGGCGAGGCCGCCGAAATGCGCCCCGTGCTGGAAGAGTTCTATGCCGATGTCCGCCAGGTCGAGGCACCGGCCACCATCGAGGGCGGTGACATCCTGGTGACGGAAAGGGAAATTCTCGTCGGTACGTCTGCCCGTACCAGCGAGGCCGGCATTGCCGAGCTCGCCCGGCTGGTCGCCGACTGGGGCTACAAGGTGCGTACCGTCAACACGCCCGAGGGCGTCTTGCACTTCAAGACCGACTGTTCGCTGCTGGACGAGGAAACCATGCTGGCAACGCGCCGCCTGGCCGCGTCAGGTTGCTTCGACGGCTACCGCGTGATCCACGTGGCCGATGGCGAGGAAGCCGCCGCCAACACCATCCGCTTCAATGATCTCGTGCTCATGCCGGCCGGCTTTCCCGCCACCCGCGATGCGCTGTTGAAGGCAGGCTACGACGTGCGCGAGATCGGCAATTCGGAAGCCGCCAAGCTGGACGGCGGCATGTCGTGCCTGTCGTTGCGCTTCTCGCCGGTGCGCTGAATGTCTCATTGCAGGCTTGCCGCGACCTGTTAAAACGGCTCGATCAAGCAACCGGACGAACCAGGAGACCCGCAGCCATGCTCGGCCGCCTCAATCACGTCGCCATTGCCGTGCCCGACCTTGCTGCGGGCACCGCCGTCTACCGCAACATGCTGGGCGCCAAGGTGTCCGACCCGCAGCCCGAACCCACCCACGGCGTCACCGTGGTGTTCGTTGAACTGCCCAACACCAAGATCGAACTGCTGGAACCGCTCGGCGAGAATTCGCCGATTGCCGCCTTCCTCGCTAAGAACCCCTCCGGCGGCATCCACCATGTCTGCTACGAGGTGGAAGACATCATTGCCGCCCGCGACCGGCTCAAGGGCGAGGGTGCGCGCGTGCTGGGCGATGGCGAACCGAAGATCGGCGCTCACGGAAAGCCGGTGCTGTTCCTGCACCCGAAGGACTTCTGCGGCACCCTTGTCGAACTGGAACAGGCCTGATGCTCGTCAATTTCCTGACCGGATTCGCGGTCTTCTTCATCATCTGGTGGCTGGTGCTGTTCACGGTGCTGCCGTGGGGTATGCGCTCGGCCCATGAAGAAGGGGCCGAGGTGGAAAAGGGCCATGACCGCGCCGCGCCAGTGCGCGTGAACATGAAGCAGAAGTTCCTGATCACCACGCTGGTCGCGCTGGCGGTCTACGGCTTCTACTACTGGCTGGCCAACTACAGCGGCTTCAGCATCGACGACATTCCGTTCCTGCCCAGGATCGATAGCCTGTAACTATGGCCCGGTCCGGGGCGCTTTCTGAAGCTGTCTGAAAATGCGAAAGGCAGGGTTGCCCGACTCTGCCTCCGCCCACTTTCGTGGTTTTTGGCGCAAGCGTTTCCCGCGCGCCATGCCCTGGTATTTGACGGGCTTTTCCTCCCCAGACTTGGTCTGGCCATCGCTCGTTGGCGACGCGCTGAACATTACAAGATTGTCATGGCTTGTAAAGCCATTTTGTCGCACCTTCCGTCTGTTGGGGCGCACCGGAGTTGAGCTTTGTCAAAGCAGGCAACTTCGACTATGAACAGCTGACGATTTTGCCCGCCATGTGCGGCGCGGCAGCCCTCGCAAACCGCATTCTCCAGAGACGCCAGATGAAACTCAGCCAGTATTTTCTCCCGATCCTGCGTGACGACCCCAAGGAAGCTGAGATTGTCTCGCACCGCCTGATGTTGCGTTCCGGCATGATCCGGCAGGAAAGCGCAGGCATTTATTCGTGGCTACCGCTGGGCTACCGGGTGCTGCGCAACATCGAGCGAATCGTGCGCGAGGAGCAGAACCGCGCAGGGGCCATCGAGGTCCTGATGCCGACCATCCAGTCAGCGGACCTGTGGCGCAAATCGGGCCGCTACGACGACTACGGCAAGGAGATGCTGCGCATCACCGACCGGCACGAGCGCGATATGCTCTATGGACCCACCAACGAGGAGATGATCACCGACATCTTCCGCAACGGCGTGCAGTCCTACAAGGACGTGCCGCGCAACCTCTATCACATCCAGTGGAAGTTCCGCGACGAGGTGCGCCCGCGCTTTGGCATCATGCGCGGCCGCGAATTCCTGATGAAGGACGCCTACTCGTTCGACCTGTCCGTCGAAGCCGGCAAGCACTCCTACAGCAAGATGTTCGTGTCCTACCTGCGCACCTTTGCCCGCATGGGCCTCAAGGCCATCCCGATGCGCGCCGAAACCGGCCCCATCGGCGGCGACATGAGCCACGAATTCCTGATCCTGGCCGACACCGGAGAATCCGAAGTTTTCTTCGACAGGGCGTTCCACGACTTCGACTGGTCGGCTTTCGACATCGACTATGACGATGTGGGCGCGGTTGCGAAGGTGGTCGACGAGTTCACCTCGAAGTACGCCGCCACCGATGAAATGCATGATTCCGTAGAGTACGAGAAGCTGCCCGCCGACCGGCGCGTCAACGGCCGCGGCATTGAGGTGGGTCACATCTTCTTCTTTGGCGACAAGTACTCGAAGCCCCTTGGCTGCCAGGTGCAGGGCGCCGATGGCAAGCCCGTCACCATACAGTCCGGCTCCTACGGCATCGGCGTATCGCGGCTGGTCGGCGGCATCATCGAGGCCAGCCACGACGACGCCGGCATCATCTGGTCGGAGGCCGTAGCGCCGTTCCGCATCGGGCTCATCAACCTCAAGTCTGGCGACGAGGAAGCCGACAAGGCTTGCGGCGAGCTCTATCGCCTGTTCCAGTCGCAGGGCAATGAAGTCCTTTACGACGACACCGACAACCGCGCCGGCGGCAAGTTCGCCACCATGGACCTGATCGGCGTTCCGTGGCAGGTGATCATCGGCCCGCGTGGCCTGAAGGAAGGCAAGGCGGAAGTGAAGAATCGCGCTACTGGTGAGCGTGAGGACGTTTCCCTCGAGGCGCTCAAGTCGCGCTTCGCCAACTAATCTAACCGGAGGCCGCTGATGCCCCAGACCGACACAGCGCCGTTCTCGGCCTTCGAACGCATGATCGCCGCGCGTTACCTGCGGGCTAGGCGCAAGGAAGGCTTCATCTCGGTCATCGCCGGCTTCTCGTTCGTCGGCATCCTGCTGGGCGTTGCCACGCTGATCATCGTCATGGCGGTGATGAACGGCTTCCGCACCGAACTGCTCGGCAAGGTTCTGGGCTTCAATGGCCATGCGATGGTCTATTCCGCCAATGGCATGCCGATCCCGGACTTCGAGGAACGTGCGGCAAAGATAGCCGCCACGCCCGGTGTCGCGCGCGCTGTTCCGTTCACCGAAGGCCAGGCCATGGCCTCATCGGCGCGGGCGTCGACCGGCGTGCTGATTCGCGGCATGAAGCTTGAAAACCTGACCAAGTTGTCGAGCGTCATGAACGAGAAGCTGCGCGGCTCGCTCGACCGGTTCGACGAGGGGCAGGGCGTTGCCGTCGGCTACCGGCTGGCCTGGCAGCACGGGTTGAACATTGGCGATCAGATCACGCTGGTGTCGCCCGAAGGCCCGGCCACCATCTTCGGCACCGCGCCCCGCATCCGCTCTTTCCCGATTGTCGCCACCTTCGAGATTGGCATGTCCGAGTACGACAAGTCGGTCATCTACATGCCGATGAAGGAAGCGCAGGACTTCTTCGCCCAGGAAGACGGCGCCAGCGCCATCGAGGTGATGGTCGAGCACCCGGACGATATCGACGAGTACGTGCCCGCCATGGCGCAGAACGCCGGTGCCGACCTGCAGTTCGTCACCTGGAAGACGTCCAACCAGACCTTCTTCAATGCCCTCCAGGTCGAGCGCAACGTGATGTTCCTGATCCTGACGCTGATCATTCTGGTTGCGGCGCTCAACATCATTTCTGGCCTCATCATGCTGGTGAAGGACAAGGGCAAGGACATCGCAATCCTGCGCACCATGGGGGCGACGCGTGGCTCCATCCTGCGCATCTTCTTCATGACCGGGGCCGCCATCGGGCTGGCCGGCACGTTTGCCGGCATCGTCCTCGGCGTGGTCATCTGCCTCAATATCGAGAATATCCGGCAAGGCCTGTCATGGCTGTCGGGCAAGGAGCTGTTCTCGCCCGAGCTCTACTATCTCTCGCGCATGCCGGCGGAGATGAACGTCAACGAAACGATCCTGATCGCGCTGATGGCCATCGGCCTGTCGTTCATCGCAACCATCTATCCGGCCCGGCGCGCGGCGAAGCTCGATCCGGTGGAGGCGCTTCGCTATGAATGACATGCAGCACCAGGGCCGGGGCCCGATGCCGGCGCTCACGCTCGACCGGATTTCACGTTCCTACTCGCAAGGGCCCCGCACCATCGACGTGTTCAAGGACCTCTCGCTGGATGTCTATCCCGGCGAGGTCGTGGCACTCGTCGGCCAGTCGGGTACCGGCAAGTCGTCGCTGCTGCACGTTGCCGGCCTGCTGGAGCGGCCGACCGGCGGGCATGTCTACGTGGCGGGCAAGAACTGCTCGCAGCTTGAAGACAACGCCATGACCCGCGTGCGCCGTCTTGGTATCGGCTTCGTCTACCAGTTCCACCACCTGCTGCCCGAGTTCTCGGCGCTGGAAAACGTGGTCATGCCGCAGCTCATCGCAGGCAAGTCGCAGGCCGACGCAGAGGCGCGGGCAAAGCAGTTGCTCGACCGGCTCGGCCTCACCAAGCGCGTTGCTCACCGGCCGGCAGAACTGTCCGGCGGCGAGCAGCAGCGCGTGGCGATTGCCCGCGCCCTGGCCAACCAGCCGCTGCTATTGCTCGCCGACGAGCCGACGGGTAACCTCGATCCCGAGACGGCGGAGCGTGTGCACAGTCAGTTCCTTTCGCTGATCCGCGACGAGGGACTTGCGGCGCTGATCGCCACGCACAACCTCGAACTGGCCCGCAGCATGAGTCGCATTGTCCAGTTGCACGGCGGCCAGTTGGTGGAGATCTGAGTTCATGAAAGCGGTGTTTCATCACAACCAGCTGCTGCACAATCCGCAGCGCTACCTGAGCCGTGGCCACATCGTCGGGTTTCCCGAGCAGCCCGAACGCGCCAAGCGCCTGCTGCGCGGGGCCAAGGCCGCCGGATGTGAAATGCACGCCGCGCGCGCTCACGGTGAAGCACACATTCTGGCGGTGCATACGGGCCGCTATGTGAAGTTCCTGCAGAACGCATTCCGCAAGTGGAACCGGCCCAAGGGCAAGGCCTACGAAGAGGTCATGTCCTCGATCCGTCCGGTCGAGAAGCCGGCCCGTTATCCGTCCGACATTCTGGGGCAGGCCGGCTGGCACCAGCAGGATTTTTCCTGTCCCATCACCGAGCAGACCTGGACCTCGGTCAAGGCGTCTGCCGACACGGTGCTGTCGGCGGCTGAATTGATCGTGGAAGGTGAGAAGTCGACCTATGCGCTGTGCCGCCCGCCGGGCCATCACGCCTATGCCGACCGGGCAGGGGGCTTCTGCTATCTCAACAATTCCGCCATCGCCGCCCAGTACCTGCGCCGGTCGTGGGACCAGGTCGCGATCCTCGATATTGACGTACACCACGGCAACGGCACGCAGGGCATCTTCTACAATCGCGCCGACGTCCTGACCGTATCGATCCACGCCGATCCAAAGAAATATTATCCGTTCTACTACGGCTACGAAAACCAGCGCGGCAAGGGTCCGGGCACCGGCTACAACATCAACATCCCAGTGCCGGTCAAATCGGACGACGAGGTCTGGATGGGCGCGCTGGAAATGGCGCTTGGCGAGATCAGGGATGCCGCACCCGGCGCGCTGGTCGTAGCACTCGGGCTCGATGCGCACGAGGCCGATCCGCTCAATGGCGGCGCCGTCACCACGCCGGGCTTCACCCGCATGGCCCATGCCATCGCCAAGCTCGATCTGCCGACGGTGATCGTGCAGGAAGGCGGATACCTGACCGACGACCTCGAGAACAACCTCACAGCGTTCCTCAAAGGTTTTGGTGGGTAGCATCATCTGCACCATGTGCAGCGGCTGCCCTACAGGCTAATCTCGCCGGACCATGTCCGATTCCGCAGCCGTCAGCTTCATCCACCTGCGCACGCATTCCGCCTATTCGCTGTCGGAAGGCGCGTTGCCGATCAAGCTGCTCGGCAAGCTGGCGGTCGAGCACAAGATGCCGGCGCTCGCCATCACCGATACCGGCAACCTGTTCGGCGCGCTCGAATTCGCCGACGCCATGAAGGACAAGGGCGTACAGCCCATTGTCGGCTGCACGCTGCAGGCTGACTGCGGCGACGGTCCCGAAGGCCAGCAACGCACCCAGAACGGGCTCGAACTGTCGCGAATCGTGCTGCTGGCCAAGGACGAGACCGGCTATCGCAACCTGATGAAGCTGTCGAGCAAGGCCTATCTGGAAGCCCCCGACGGCGAGTTGCCGCATGTGCGGCTGGACGACATCGCCCGCTACAATTCAGGCCTCATCTGCCTGTCGGGCGGTCCGGGCGGAGTGCTGAACCGGCCGCTGGTGGACAACCAGTCCTCGCTGGCCCGCACGCGCGCCGGCCGGCTGCTGGAGATCTTCCACGACCGCCTCTACATCGAGTTGCAGCGTCATGGCATGGACGAAGAGCGTACCGCCGAACCGGGGCTGATCGACATTGCCTACGACCTTGGCATTCCGCTGGTTGCCACCAACGAGCCGTACTTCGCCACCGCGGATGATTTCGCCGCCCACGACGCCCTGATCTGCATCGCCGAGGGCGAAGTCATCGCCAACGACGACCGCCGCCGCCTGACGCCCGATCATCACTTCAAGTCCCAGGCTGATATGGTCAGTCTGTTCGCGGACCTGCCGGAGGCTGTCGAGAATACGGTCGAAATTGCACGGCGTTGCTTGTGGTTTCCGCACGGCATCGATCCGATTCTACCCAAATTTACATCGGGCGAGGACGCTCGCGACGAGGCCGAGGAGCTTCGTGTACAGGCCCGTCAGGGCCTTGCCGACCGGCTTGATGCGCTGGGCGTGACTGAAGGCTTCACCCGCGAGGACTACGAGAAAAAGCTGGAATACGAGCTCGACGTCATCAACACGATGGACTTTCCGGGCTACTTCCTGATCGTTGCCGACTTCATCAAGTGGGCGAAATCGCAAGGGATTCCGGTAGGGCCGGGCCGCGGTTCCGGCGCTGGCTCGGTCGTCGCCTGGTCGCTCACCATCACCGACCTCGATCCGCTCCGGTTCAACCTGGTTTTCGAGCGTTTCCTCAATCCCGAACGGGTGTCGATGCCGGACTTCGACATCGACTTCTGCCAGGACCGGCGCGACGAGGTGATCGCCTACGTCCAGCAGAAATACGGCTTCGACCAGGTCGCGCAGATCATCACTTTCGGAAAGTTGCAGGCGCGCGCCGTGTGCCGCGACGTGGGCCGCGTGCTGCAGATGCCCTACGGCCAGGTGGACCGGCTGTGCAAGCTGATCCCCAACAATCCGGCCAATCCTGTCACGCTTCAGCAGGCCATCGACGGAGAGCCGCGCCTGCAGGAAGAGCGCCGCCAGGACGAAACCACCGCCACCATGCTGGAGATCGCGCTCAAGCTCGAAGGCCTCTACCGGCATGCATCCACCCACGCTGCCGGCGTGGTGATCGGCGACCGGCCGCTCGACGAACTGGTGCCGCTTTACCGCGATCCGCGCTCGCCCATGCCCGTCACCCAGTTCAACATGAAGCTGGTGGAAAAGGCGGGGCTGGTGAAGTTCGACTTCCTCGGCCTGAAGACGCTGACCGTGCTCGATAAGGGCGTGAAGCTGCTCAGTTCACGCGGTATCGAGGTGGACCTCGCCGCGCTGCCGCTGGACGATGGCAAGACCTACGATCTGCTCAAGCGGGCCGAAACGGTGGGCGTGTTCCAGCTGGAAAGTTCCGGCATGCGCGACCTCATCCGCAAGGCAGAGCCCGGCAACATCGAGGACATCATCGCTCTCGTAGCGCTCTACCGCCCCGGTCCGATGGAGAACATCCCGAAGTACATCGCTTCGAAGAAAGGCGAGGAAGCTCCTGAATTCCTTCACGAAAAGCTGACGCACATCGTCGAGGACACGTACGGCATCATCATCTACCAGGAGCAGGTGCTGCAGATCGCGCAGGTGCTGGCCGGCTACTCGCTGGGCGAGGCCGACCTGCTGCGCCGCGCCATGGGCAAGAAGATCCAGGCCGAGATGGACGCCCAGAAGCAGCGTTTCGTGGAAGGCTCGGTCGCCAATGGCGTCGACAAGGGGCAGGCCGAGGACATCTTCGAACTGGTCAACAAGTTCGCCGGCTACGGCTTCAACAAGGCCCACTCTGCGGCGTATGGCGTGGTCGCGTACCAGACCGCGTGGATGAAAGCCAACCACCCGGTCGAGTTTCTCGCCGCCTCCATGTCGCTTGACCGCGGCAACACCGACAAGCTGCTGGTGTTCAAGCGCGAGGCAGACCGCATGGAGGTCAGGGTCAATCCGCCCAGCGTCAACAAGTCGGGCCTCGATTTCTCGGTCAAGGACGGCGCCATCCAGTACTCGCTCGCAGCGCTCAAGAACGTCGGCGAGCAGGCGGTCGAACACATCGTGGCGGTGCGGGACGAGGACGGTCCGTTCAAGTCCCTGGGCGACTTTGCCCGCCGCATCGACCCGCGCATGGTCAACAAGCGGGCGCTTGAATCGATCGCCAAGGCAGGCGGCTTCGACGAGCTCAATCCCAATCGGGCGCAGGTGTTGCGCGGGGTGGAGGCCATCATCGCCATGGCCAACCGCACCGCCACCGAGGCCGAGATCGGCCAGTCCGACTTCTTCGGCGGTGGCGGCGATTCCGGCGTCGAGGAGCTGCCGCTGCCGGCGGTGGAGCCTTGGCTGCCGATGGACAAGCTGCAGGCCGAGTTCGAGGCTGTCGGCTTCTACCTGTCCGGTCATCCGCTGGACGAATACCTTGGCCTGCTGCCGAAGCTGGGTGCCGATAGCTGGACAGGTTTCCGCGACAAGGCGCTAAAGGGGGCATCCGCCGCCCGCCTGATCGGCACCGTCACCTACAAGCAGGAGCGCCGCTCGAAGACGGGCAAACGGTTCGCCTTCATCGGCTTTTCCGATCCCACCGGCCAGTTCGAATCCGTATGTTTCTCCGACACGCTGAACGCCTGCCGGGACCTGCTGGAAAGCGGCAAACCGCTGATGCTTCGCGTTGAAGCCGACGTCGAGGGCGAGGAAGTCAAGCTGCGCCTGCAGGGCGTGGAACCGCTCGACGCCAAGGCTGACAACATCGTCATGGGGCTGCGGGTGTTCGTTAACGATGCCGTGCCGCTCGACCTGATCCGGTCCCGCCTCACCAACGGCGGCAATGCGCCTGTGCATCTCGTCATGAGCCTGCCAAACCGGCACGAGGTGGAGATTGCGCTGGGACGCAAGTTCACCGTCAACCCGAAGATCAAGGCCGCCATCAAGGCCGTGCCGGGCGTTGTCTACGTCGAGGATTTCTGATGCGCCGCTGAAGGAGGGGCGATCAGCATGGATGAGTTCGTCTGGATTGTGCTGATTGCGGCGTCGGTGTTCTTCCTGCCGCTTATCCTCGCCATCGTGGCAATGAACAAGGCGGAGAGGGTTGCCCGCGACCTGTTCAAGCTGAAGAACGAGCTGAACCTGCTCAAGGCGCAGGGCATCCAGCCATCTGCCCCACCCTCGGTATCCGGCACGCCACAGGAAACCGCGCCCGATGTGATATCGGCGCCCGAACCGGAACGGCCTGCCGAAGCCGGACCGGTGCCTGCAGAGGTGACGCCCGAAGCTGCGTCACAGCCGGTACAAGCCGCTGCCCGCACCAGCCTCGAGGAAAAGCTCACCGGTCGCTGGTTCGTCTGGATCGGCGCTGTCGCCATCGCGCTGGCAGGGCTGTTCCTCGTCAAGTACATGGTCGATCACGGCCTGCTGGGCCCCGGCATGCGGGTGTTGCTCGGCCTCGTGGCCGGCGCGGCGCTCACGCTGGGCGGCGAATGGCTCAGGCGCCGTCCGGCGCAGCGCAAGGCGGCAGCCTTGCAGCCGGACTATGTACCGCAGGCCCTGTCCGCCGGCGGCCTCGCGGCGGTGTTCGCCAGCATCTATGCCGCGTCCGCCCTGTACGGGTTCATCGGCCCGACGGTGACGTTCGCCGCTCTTGCCGTGACTGCGCTGGCGGCGTTCGCGCTATCGGTGGTGCAGGGGCCGTTGACGGCAATCGTCGGTCTGCTCGGTGGTTTCGCCTTGCCTGCGTTGATGGAAAGCGCGGAACCGTTTGCACCAGGCCTGTTCGGCTATTTTGCCGTCATCCTGGTCGCGGTGATGGCCATCATGGTGTGGCGGCCCGTTCTGTGGCTCGCAGTGTCCGCAATCATCGCATCGGCGGCCTGGGTGGTGATCTGGCTCGTTGGGCCGTTCGAGCGCGCTGACACTTTCACCCTCGGCCTGTTCGTCACGCTGCTGGGTGCGGGCTTCGCCCTTGCAGGCAGCCAGATATCGCGCGAAGCCGTGCCCGCAGCGTGGCACAAGCCGCTTGGCGGTGGCGGTGCGGACATGAACGCGGCATTGGTGGCGGGCGTGGTGGCATCAGCACTGCTGCTGCTCGTGGCCAGCCGCGATGGCTTCGGCCACTGGTCGGTCATCTCGCTCGCCATCTTCTCGGTTGCGCTTGCAGCCGCAGCCATGCGGGCCCAGCGCTTCGACTTCCTCGCGCTGGTGGCCAGCCTTACCATTCTCCTCGTGTTCTCCGCCTGGGGTGCCCGCCTTCACCTGCAGGGCTGGCTGGGTGACTGGCTGGTGCCGGACACATCGCCCTGGGCGGCGCAGGTGCCGGAAGAGGCCAATGCCTATCTTCGTTACGCTGCGGGCTTCGGCGCGGCAGCGGCGGCAGCCGGTTACGTGCTATTGTGGCGCTCGGTCCGGCCATGGGTGTGGGCAACCCTTGCCGCGTTCACGCCGATCGGCCTGATGATCGCTGCCTATGCCACGCTCCGCTCGCTCGAACCCAGCCTGACATGGTCGTTTGCCGGCCTCGGGCTGGCGGCGCTCTATGTCGGCATGGCGGCCAGGCTGCGCGCCGTGGCCGATGAGGGTGAGGCGCCGCGGCTTGCGCTCGGCATCGTGGCCATGGCGGTGTGCGCCAGCGTTTCAATGGCGCTGGCCTTCGTGCTGCGCGATGCGTGGCTTACGGCATCGCTGGCGGCTCTGGTGGCGGCAAACGGCTACATCTCGCGCTACCTGTCATTGCCTCAATTGCGGTGGCCTGCGCTCGTCATTGCCCTGGCGGTGTTGGGCCGCCTCACGCTCAACCACCACATCCTGGACTATGACGAGGCGGCGTGGCTGGGCCGCTGGTGGGTGATCTATGGCTATGGCCTGCCGTTGCTGATGTTCCACCTCGCTTTCGTGCAGTTCTCCGGCGCCGAACGTGACGGCGACCTCTTGAGCAAGGTGCTCGAGGGCGGCCGCATTGCCCTTGCCGCCATGCTGGTATCAGCCGTCATCCGCGTCGGCGTGGCCGGTAGCCTCGAGGCCGAGCGCTTCACGCTGCTGGAAGCCGGGCTTCACGCAACTAGCTGGCTTGTCTCCGCGCTGGCCTGCTGGTGGCGGTTCAACCAGCGCGGCGGCTTCATCGATATGTGGGCGGGCAGGGTGCTGAGCGTCATGGGCGGCGGCATGGTCGGCCTGTGCATGTTCAGTGACCTCAATCCAGCAATCGGACGGCAGATGGTCGGCAACTGGCCGCTGGTCAATTCGCTTGCGCCTGCCTACCTGCTGCCGGCGTTGCTGCTGGCTGGCATCGGCTACCTGCTGCGCGAGCGCCCGATGCCGGACGCATTGCGCAAAAGCTGGCCGCCGGCCCTGCTGGCACTGGTGCTGGCGTGGCTGTCGTTCGAGGTGAGGCGCTGGTTCCACGCGCCGGACAACCTGCACTTCGGCGGCGTTGGCACGGCGGAGAACTACACATATTCAGCCGTCTGGCTACTGTTCGCGCTTTCTCTGCTGGCAACGGGCATCTCACTCAGGGCTGCACCCTTGCGCTATGCAGCACTCGCCGTCCTTGTGCTGGTGGTGCTGAAGGTGTTCCTGGTCGACCTGTCCGACCTTGAAGGACTGCTCAGGGTTGCATCGTTCCTCGGGCTGGGCCTTTGTCTCGTCGGCATCGGCTTTATCTACCAGCGCTTCGTGCACCGGCCCGTTGATGCGGCAGACGTGGATGTGAGCTAGAAGCCCGAGGCCTTCATGCCGGCCGTGATGACGATCAGCACGACCATGAGCGCGGCCCCGCCTGCGGCGAGCTTCCAGGCGTCCTGACGCCGTTCGAGGCCGGGAAGCCCGAGCGGCTTGATGACCTGTATCAGGGCAACGGCGGCGAGCAGCAGGGCGATAAGCTTTGTCATGGCATCAGGCTGTGACACGCTCGGGCCTTGCAATCAAGCTGGTTTTGAGCCTATAAGCCGCCCGTCGCCTACCGGAACAGTCCGTTCGGGCGGCGAATTCACACGTGCCAGAGCGGGTCGTCTCACGCAGGAAGTTTCCTGCCACATAGAGGCGTCAACCATCCGGTGCCGGGGTCTTCCGGTCACTTTCTGTCACGGCGGATAAACCGGAAAAGGAGAAACAAGGCATGGCTTTGCCCGATTATTCAATGCGCCAGCTGCTCGAAGCAGGCGTTCACTTTGGCCACCAGACGCACCGTTGGAACCCCAAGATGGGCTCCTACATCTATGGCGCGCGCAACGGCATCCACATCATCGACCTGTCGCAGACGGTTCCGCTGCTGCACCAGGCTCTCGTCGCGGTTCGCGATGCAGTGGCAGGCGGCGGCCGCGTGTTGTTCGTCGGCACCAAGCGCCAGGCCCAAGAACAGATCGCCGATGCAGCCAAGCGTTCGGCCCAGTACTTCATTAACTCCCGCTGGCTCGGCGGCACGCTGACCAACTGGAAGACCATTTCCAACTCGATCAAGCGTCTGCGCGAGCTTGAGGAACTGTTCGACGGTGGCGCCCAGGGCTTCACCAAGCGCGAGCAGCTGACCCTGCAGCGCGAGAAGGACAAGCTGGAACTGGCGCTCGGCGGCATCAAGGAAATGGGCGGCACGCCGGACATCCTGTTCGTCATCGACACCAACAAGGAAGCCATCGCCATCAAGGAAGCCAACCGTCTCGGCATTCCGGTCGTGGCCGTGCTCGACTCCAACTGCGATCCGGCAGGCATCGATTTCCCGATTCCGGGCAACGACGACGCAGGCCGCGCCATCGCGCTGTACTGCGACCTGATCGCCCGCGCAGCCCTTGACGGCATCTCGCAGAGCGCAGCCGGCCGTGGCGTCGACATCGGCGCTGCCGAAGAGCCGGAAGCCGAAGCCGTGGTTGCTGCCCCCGAGGCCGCTGCCGAACAGGCTGAAGCGCAGTAAGCCAAGGCGTACCTGGTGTTTGCGGCGTCCGCATCGATTGTAATGCGGACGCCACATTTCCATTTCATGAGGCCGTTACCGGCCAGAACGAAAGATTGAGAGGAATATCATGGCACAGATTACTGCTGCGATGGTGAAGGAACTGCGCGAGACCACCGGCGCAGGCATGATGGATTGCAAGACCGCCCTGAACGAAACCGATGGCGACATGGAAGCTGCCATCGACTGGCTGCGCGCCAAGGGGCTGTCCAAGGCCGCCAAGAAGGCATCGCGCGTAGCTGCCGAAGGTCTGGTCGGCGTCGCCGTCCAGGGCAATGCCGGCGCAGCCGTCGAAGTGAACTCCGAAACCGACTTCGTGGCCCGCAACCCCGAGTTCCAGAAGATGGTGAGCGACATCACCGGTCTGGCGCCTGGCGCTGCCGGTAATCTCGACAAGCTGAAGGCTGCCACCTATCCCGGCGGTTCCAAGTCGGTCGAAGAGCACGTGGCCGAAATGGTTGGCACCATCGGCGAGAACATGGGCGTGCGCCGCACCGCCGCCATCACCGTGTCCAACGGCGTCGTGGCGTCCTACATCCACAACCAGGCTGCGCCTGGCCTCGGCAAGATCGGCGTGCTGGTCGGCATCGAGACCGCAGGCGACAAGGCCGCTGCCGAAGCTTTCGGCAAGCAGGTTGCCATGCACGTTGCCGCCGCCAACCCGCTGGCCCTTACGCCGGAAGAAATCCCGGCTGACGTGGTCGAGCGCGAGCGCGCCGTGTTCACCGAGCAGGCCCGTGAAAGCGGCAAGCCGGACAACATCATCGAGAAGATGGTGGAAGGCCGTATCCGCAAGTTCTACGAAGAGTCCGTGCTGCTGAGCCAGGCGTTCGTGATGAACCCGGACCTGAGCGTGGCCAAGGCCGCCGAGGAAGCCGGCAAGGACTTCAAGATCACTGGCTTCGTGCGCATGCAGCTGGGCGAAGGCATCGAGAAGGTCGAAGAGGACTTCGCCGCCGAAGTGGCCAAGGTCGCCGGCGCCTGATGACCTTTTGGCGACGTGTCCACTGGCGCGAATCACCGTTTTGAAAGACAAGAGACGGAGCCTTGCGCAAGCTGGGCTCCGTTTTCTTTTGGGGTAACGGGTACAATGGGGTCCACAGCGGAATATTCGAGAATTTTGCTCAAGGTGTCCGGCGAGGCGCTTATGGGGTCGAAGGAGTTCGGCATCGACCTGGATATGGCCGGACGGGTGGCTGACGAGGTGGCCGAGGCCGTGCGCGGCGGGGTGCAGGTGGCGCTGGTGATCGGCGGCGGCAACATATTCCGGGGCGTGTCCGGCGCGGCCTCTGGCATGGACCGCGCCAACGCAGACCAGATGGGCATGCTGGCCACCGTCATGAATGCGCTCGCCATGCAGGACGTGCTGGCAGCCAGGGGCATCGATGCCCGCGCCATGTCCGCCATTCCGATGCAGACGGTGTGCGAACCGTTCTTGCGGGCCAGGGCGCAACGCCACCTCGACAAGGGCAGGGTGGTGATATGCGCGGCCGGCACCGGCAATCCGTTTTTCACCACGGACACCGGCGCCAGCTTGCGCGCGGCCGAACTGAAGTGCGATGCGATGTTCAAGGGCACCAGCGTGGACGGCGTCTATTCTGCCGATCCCAAGAAGGACTCCGCGGCAACCCGCTTCGACACCTTGACCTATGACGACATACTGGCGAAAAACCTGAAGGTGATGGATGGTGCGGCCATAGCCCTTGCGCGGGACAATGCCATTCCTGTAATCGTTTTCTCTATACGTAAGCCGGGAGAGTTCAACAAGGTGCTGCGCGGCAGGGGCACCTTTACCACCGTTACAGTCTAGCCGGCGCCAGTTGCAGCAGTAGTGAGATTTTCCGATGAGCGAGATGATTGACCTGAAGGATCTGGAGCGGCGCATGGAAGGCGCCGTGGACGTTCTAAGGACCGAGTTCGCAGGCCTGCGTACTGGCCGTGCGTCGGCTGGCCTGCTGGAACCGGTCACGGTCGAGGCCTATGGTTCGCACATGCCGCTGAACCAGGTCGGCACCGTGTCCGTGCCGGAACCGCGCATGCTCTCGGTTCAGGTTTGGGACGCCTCGCTGGCAGGCGCTGTCGAAAAGGCAATCCGCAATTCCGGCCTGGGCCTGAACCCGATGGCAGAGGGTGCGGTGATCCGCATCCCGATCCCGGAACTGACCGAGGAGCGCCGCCGGGATCTGACCAAGGTGGCACATTCCTATGCCGAGCACGCCCGCGTCGCGGTGCGCAACGTCCGCCGCGATGGCATGGATACGCTGAAGAAAATGGAGAAAGATGGCTCGATCTCTGAAGACGAACACCGTCAACAGGCCGAACAGGTCCAGGAACTGACGGACAAGCAGATCAAGATTATCGACGAATTGCTGAGCCACAAGGATGCCGACATCATGCAGGTCTGAGTGCAGTGTGGCCGGCCTGCTGTCTATGGCGGCACGGTCAGGTTTGCATTTTGAGCGGGGGACACGGAGTAGATCGAAGCTGATGCAGGAAATCGCAACTGCCCGCACGGGGATCTCCGATGCACTGAAATCGCCCCGTCATGTTGCCGTTATCATGGATGGTAACGGCCGCTGGGCCACGGAACGCTCTCTGCCCCGCACCGAGGGCCATCGCCACGGCGTCGAAGCCGTGCGCCGGCTGGTGCGTGCCGCCATCGAGTGCGGCACCGAATACCTGACCGTGTTCACCTTCTCGTCGGAGAACTGGCGCCGGCCCCGCGCAGAGGTGAACTACCTGTTTGCGCTTCTGCGCCGCTTCATCCGGCAGGACGTTGCAGAGTTGCATGCCGCCGGCGTGCGCATCACCGTCATTGGCGAACGGTGCGGCCTTGATCCCGATATCGTGCAGATGATCGAGGAGTGTGAGACGCTGACGGCCGGCAACTCGACGCTCAATCTCGTCGTGGCCTTCAACTACGGCGGCCGCATGGAGATCGTCCAGACCGCACGGGTTCTGGCCGGCAAGGTCGCGCGAGGCGAATTGTCGCCAGACCAGATTGATGAGACCGCATTCGCCGCAAATCTCTACGCGCCCGGCGTTCCGGAGCCGGACATGCTGATCCGCACCAGCGGCGAGCAGCGCATCTCGAACTATCTGCTCTGGCAGATGGCCTATACCGAACTCGTCTTCATAGAAGAGCACTGGCCCGATTTCGACAAGTCAATCTTCCTGCGCGCCATCGCCGAATATGCCCGCCGCCAGCGCCGGTTCGGCGGCGTTCCGGCTGCCGCCGCGGCGGTTTGAGCCTAGCCGGTCCTCGCGCATGGGCAAATCGGGATTTTCCGGCAGGCTTGCAGGCTTCATGACCAGGGAGCTTGCAGTGCGCGTCATCGCGGCTGCCGTGCTGATTCCGATCGTGCTGTTCGATGTCTGGCTTGGCGAAGTCTGGTTCGACATAGGCATCGCGCTGGTGGCGGCGCTGATGGCGGGCGAGTGGTGCCGCATGGTGCACAACGGCTCACAGCGCCAGTTCGCCGTCCACGCGGTTGCAGCCGTCGGGGCCAATCTCGTCGTATCGCGGGCCGGCGTGGTGACGGCAATGCAGGTGATTCTGCTCTGCTGGGCGCTGTCGCTTGCCATGGAAGCGATGACCCGCAAGTCCGGTTCGCGTTTCATGTGGTGGGGCGTGCCTTACGTCGCGCTGCCCGGTCTCGCGCTGGTCATGATCCGGCAATCGCCTGAACTCGGTCTCACCGCCGTGCTGTGGCTGTTCGCCGTGGTATGGACCGCCGACACCATGGCCTATGTATTCGGCAGGCTGATTGGCGGGCCGAAGCTGGCCCCGGCAATATCGCCCAACAAGACCTGGGCGGGGCTTGGCGGTGCCGTGTTCGGTGGCGTGGCGGCGGCCATATGCGCGGCCATGATCGCGGGCCTTGGTTCGCTCGCCATGCTGGCGCTGCTGGGTGCGGTGCTGGCGGTGCTGGAGCAGGCGGGCGACCTGTTCGAAAGCTCGGTCAAGCGCCGGTTCGGGGTCAAGGACTCCGGTCACATCATTCCCGGCCACGGCGGCGTGCTTGACCGCGTCGACGGGCTGATGTTTGCAGCGATTGCGGCTGCGCTGATTGGTTACCTGCATGCCGGCCACGACATGGTGGCATCCGGCCTGCTGGTCTGGTAAGCATCCGCCGTCCGGGCTTTTCCCGCTATCTTGAGAGTTACGACACCATGAGCAAAGCTTCGGGCGGCAAGACCCTGACCATCCTAGGTTCCACCGGGTCAATCGGTCAGTCGACAGTCGATATCGTGCGCCATCATCCGGACCGCTTCCGGGTCGATGCACTAGTTGCCAACCGCAACATCGCCCAGCTGGCGGCAGACGCGAAGGAACTGCGCGTTGCACTGGCCGTGACCGCTGACGACAGCCTGCTGCCGGAACTGAAGTCGGCGCTTGCCGGCACTGGCATCGAGGCAGCAGCGGGACAGCAGGCCGTGATCGAGGCGGCGCAACGCCCCGTCGACATGGTCATGGGCGCCATCGTGGGTGCCGAAGGCCTGCGGCCAACGCTGGCGGCAGTGGAGCAGGGCACCACTATCGCGCTGGCCAACAAGGAATGCCTGGTATCCGGCGCTGAAGTGTTCACTTCGACCGCGAAAAAGTCCAATGCCACCATCATTCCGGTCGATAGCGAGCACAGCGCCCTGTTCCAGTGCTTCGAGGAACACAACACCGCCCACGTCGACCGGCTGACGCTGACCGCGTCCGGCGGTCCGTTCCGCACCTGGCCAATGGAGCAGCTTGAAACCGCCACGCTCGCCCACGCGCTCAAGCATCCCAACTGGTCGATGGGCCAAAAGGTTACCATCGATTCCTCCACCTTGATGAACAAGGGGCTGGAATTCATTGAAGCGTTTCATCTTTTTCCGGTTCCGCTGGGAAAAATCGACGTCGTCGTGCATCCGCAGTCGATCATTCACTCATACGTGTCATACGTGGATGGTTCGGTTATCGCGCAGCTCGGCATGCCGGACATGCGCACGCCGATCGCCTACGCAATGGCACATCCGGAACGCGTGAAGGCGCCGGTCGAAGGGCTCGACCTGGCCAGGATCGGCACGCTGACCTTCGAGGCCGTGGACAATGGCCGCTTCCCCGCCGTCGAGCTTGCCCGCTCCGCGCTGGCGCGTGGCGGCAACGCCACCACCATCCTGAATGCGGCCAACGAGATCGCCGTCGCGGCATTTCTGAAGGAGCGGTTGCACTGGCTCGATATCACCCGCCTCGTCACCGAAACGCTGGACGTGGCCGAGCGTGAGAACATGATTGTGTCCATGTCTTCACTTGACGATGTGTGGGCAGCGGATTCATATGCTCGCGCCAGAGCTTCAGAATTGGCAGGGGAATTGCGTGGCTGAGTGGGAAGCCGGCGGGGCGTGAAAGCGTATCCTGCGGGTGCAGCCGCAACGCGACGGCAGCTGTCATGGCTGCGAGTGGATTGGAAAAAGTTATGGATATCAGTGCATTACTGAATGGCTCGTTGCTGGAAATCCTGATCGCGGTGGTCTCGTTCATCGGCGTTCTCTCCATCATCGTGTTTGTTCACGAGTACGGCCATTTCAAAACGGCACGCCTGTGTGGCGTCCGGGTTGAGACGTTTTCAATCGGCTTCGGCCGCTCCATAGGCGGATTTCACGACCGGCACGGCACCTACTGGAAGATCGGCTGGCTGCCGCTTGGCGGCTATGTCAAGTTCGCCGGCGATGCCAACGCCGCCTCGCTTCCCACCGCGGAGGCGCTAAAGTCGGCCAAGTCCGGCGATTTCCACACTGCCGCCTTGTGGAAGCGTGCGCTGATCGTGTTGGCTGGACCTATGGCCAACTTCATCATGGCCATCGTGGTGTTCGCGCTGATGTTCATGGCTATGGGCGTGCCGATCACCCAGCCCAAGATTGCCTCGATCGTCGAGAATTCCGCCGCTGCCGAAGCCGGTTTCCAGCCGGGAGACCTGATCAAGGAAATCGACGGGCGCAAGATCGATTCTTTCGTGGACGTGCAGCGCATCGTCACCATTTCTGCCGGCGTCACCTTGTCGATCCTAGTCGACCGCGGTGGTGAGAATGTACAGCTTTCCGCGACGCCGCGAATGACCGAGGTCGACGACGGCAAGGGCGGCAAGGTCAAGATCGGTCTGCTTGGTGTGTCCCGCGGAGCCGATCAGGTCATCCGCGTCGAGAAGCTTGGACCCGTTGCGGCCCTTGGCCGCGCGGTCGACGAAACCTGGTTCATCATCATTCGCTCGCTGGGCTACATCAAGGACGTGATTATCGGCAAGCAGGGCGCCGATCAGCTTTCCGGGCCTGCGGGAATCGCCAAGATTGCAGGCGAGGTCGCTACCGAAAACCCGGTCGGGCTGGTTCAGCTCATCGCCCTGCTGTCGGTATCGATAGGTTTGATTAACCTATTTCCCATTCCCATGCTGGATGGTGGCCACCTGATGTATTACCTTTTCGAGGCTGTGAGGGGTAAACCGCTTGGTGCAGCGGCGCAGGAATTCGGGTTCAAGGTGGGCTTTGCACTCGTAATTGCGATGTTGTTGTTTGCGACGTGGAACGACTTTACCTGAAGTTGCGCCTGGATCGCCGCATTGCGTTCTGATTTTCGCCTCAAAGCCGTGAAAAAAATTACGCACGCAAGGGTTCTAAAGCGCTGCAAATCAGCGTAGAAAAACAATCAATTGCTGGCTGGAAGAGTGGGTCCGGTCAGCGCGTATTTGGGGTAACTGTCTCCTTGATGGGCAAGAAGTTCGTAAAAGCGGCCAAGCTGGCGCTGGCTATGGGGGTCGCGCTGCCTGCCGCAATGCAGGTGGTGATCCCGGCAGGCGTGGCGTATGCGCAAGCCGTTACCGGAATCATCGTGGAAGGCAACGCACGGGTGGAGCCGGACACGATCCGCGCCTACATGCAGTTCAATGCCGGCGAGAACGTTTCCGACGCGCAGATCGATGCGTCCGTCAAGGCGCTCTTCCAGACCGGTTTCTTCTCCGACGTCCGCATGTTCCGCCGTGGTTCGGCGATTGTGGTGCAGGTTGAGGAAAACCCGCTCATTAACACTGTCACCATCCAAGGCAACGACGAACTGGACGAGAAGAAACTCAAGGCCGAGATCCAGCTCAAGGAGCGCACGATCTTTACCCGCGCCCGCGCCCAGCAGGACGTTCAGCGCATCGAGGCTCTCTATCGCCGCTCCGGTTACAACAACGCCCGCGTGGAACCACGTCTCGAGCCGCTGGATCAGAACCGTGTGAACCTAGTCTACACCATCTCCGAAGGTGTAGAATCCGGCATCGAGGCGATTCAATTCATCGGCAACAACGCATTTTCTGCAAGCGCGCTGCTCTCGGTCATCACCACTTCCGAATCGGCATGGTGGAAATTCATGACCACCACGGACACCTACGATCCGGACCGGCTGAACTACGATAAGGAACTGCTGCGCCGTTACTATCTGAAGAACGGCTTCGCCGATGTTGAAATCGTCGCCGCTGACGCACAGCTTGCTGCTGACGGTCAGAACTACCTGATCATTTTCCAGATCAATGAGGGCCCGCAGTACACGATTGGCAATGTGACGGTAAATACAGGCGCTACGTCGCTCGACCCGGCTGCGTTGCAGGATGCCGTGCAGGAGCGCTCCGGTGAGGTCTATGACGCCAGCAAGGTCGACAATACCGTCGAACAGATGACGCTTGAAGCCGGCAAGTCTGGTTTCGCGTTCGCGCGCGCCAAGCCTGAGATCAACCGTGACCCGCTTTCCCGCAAGCTCGACATTACCTACCAGCTGGATGAAGGCCCGCGCGTCTATGTCGAGCGTATCGACATTGTCGGCAACGTGCGTACGCTGGACGAAGTCATCCGCCGCGAAGTCAATATTGCCGAGGGCGATGCCTATAACCGCATCCTGGTCGATCGCGCCCGCCGCCGCCTGACCGGTCTCGACTTCTTCGAGAAGATCGACATCCGCCAGGAGCAGGGGTCCGCGCCGGACCTCGTCGTTGTCGTGATCGACGTGGTTGAGAAATCCACTGGTACGATCAATTTCTCGGCCGGTTACTCGACCAGCGAAGGTCCTCTCGGCTCGATTTCAGTTAGTGAGCGAAACCTTCTTGGCACCGGCCACCAAGCGAGCCTGAGTACATCGCTCAGCTTCAAGCGCCAGTCGGCAAACCTGAGCTACACCAATCCATACTTCATGGATCGCGACATTTCCGCCGGTTTCGACCTGTTCGGCAGCCGGACTGACGTCGAGGACACGTCATCGTTCACCACCCAGCAGGTGGGTGGCGCGTTGCGGCTTGGTTCGCGGCTCGACGACTACAACTCGATCTTCGGCAAGTACAGCCTGACCTACCGCGATATTGAGGTGCAGGATCCGGAGTCGGCTTCGCGCGCGATCCGGGAGTCGGCAGGCAAGGACCTGATTTCCAAGGTTGGCCTGACCTACATCTATTCAGATCTCGACCACCCCAGCCGTCCGACGTCCGGCGTGCGCGGCAAGGTCGAGCTTGAAGTCGCAGGCCTCGGCGGCGACGTGGAGTGGGCGCGCATCGACGCTTCGGGCTACTATTTCATGCCGCTGCTGTTTGATGGCGTAGTGCTGAAGCTTGAAGGCAATGCCGGCCACATCGAGCCGTTCCCGGGCGGCGACAAGGTGCCGATCCTTGACCGCTTCTACAAGGGCGGGGACTCTTTCCGTGGCTTCATGGCTTCAGGCATAGGTCCGCGGATGCAGAACGAGTTCGATGGAGGTTATGACTCGATTGGTGCAACGACATATGCCATTGGGACCATAGAAGTGACCTTTCCGCTTGGTCTACCGGAGGCGTTCGGCTTGGAAGGTGCAGTCTTTACCGATTTCGGAACGGCGTTTGGAGCACCTGAGAGTAGCGAGTCTGTAGGGGAGGGAGATTGCTACCCTGCGCCGCCTGCCAATCCCAATTATTCATGTAACGTTGTTGGTAAGGATTTCGCTTTCCGTGCTTCAGTTGGTGCAGGCGTCATCTGGCAGTCGCCCTTCGGACCGCTGCGCCTTGACGTAGCCTACCCGCTTCTTAAGGAAAAGTACGACGAGGACGAACTGGTTCGTTTCTCCATTGGCACGCGCTTCTAACTCTGATTCAGCTTGAGCCTTCAAGCTGTTGAACCTATGACTGAAAAGGCGATCCGTGTGCGCGGGTCGCCTTTGTCATTTGAAGCGAGGGGGTTTGCATGTCCGACACCACCAAGACGCTGCGCACGGCCGACATTGCCCGCATCATGCAGCTGCTGCCGCACCGCTATCCGTTCCTGCTAGTCGACCGCATTATCGAGATGGACGAGGACAAGTCGTGCATCGGCATCAAGAACGTCACCATCAACGAGCCGTTCTTCCAGGGCCACTTCCCGGTGCAGCCGGTCATGCCCGGCGTGCTGCTGATCGAGGCCATGGCCCAGACCGCCGGCGCGCTGGCGCTCGACCACATGGGCGTGGAGGCCGCCGGCCAGCTGGTGTTCTTCATGACCATCGACAACGCCAAGTTCCGCAAGCCCGTGGGGCCGGGCGACACGGTGCACTTCCACGTGCAGCAGACCCAGAAGCGTGGGCCTGTCTACAAGTTCGCCTGCGAGGCCATGGTGGACGGCAAGAAGGTGGCCGAAGCCGAGATTGGCGCCATGCTGGCCAAATCCGGCAAGTAACGCTGCCGCGTAGCACCAATTGAAAAAGGGCGGCTCCAACCGGGGCCGCCCTTCTTGTTTCGTCAATCCTTGTGCGTTCAGCTCTTGCGCTGGGACACCGGCACGTAGGCGCGCTGGGTCGGCCCCGTGTAGAGCTGGCGCGGGCGGCCGATGCGCTGGGTCGGATCCTCGATCATTTCCTTCCACTGGGCGATCCAGCCCACCGTGCGGGCGACCGAGAACAGCACCGTGAACATCGACGTCGGGAAGCCCAGCGCGCGCAGCGTGATGCCCGAGTAGAAGTCGATGTTCGGGTAGAGCTTCTTCTCGATGAAGTACTCGTCCTTCAGCGCGATAGCCTCAAGTTCCCGCGCCACGTCGAGCAGCGGGTCATCCTTGATGCCGAGCTCGTTCAGCACCTCGTGCGCCGTCTTCTGCATGATCTTGGCGCGCGGGTCGTAGTTCTTGTAGACGCGGTGGCCGAAGCCCATCAGCCGGAACGGGTCGTTCTTGTCCTTGGCGCGCTCGATGAACTCGGGGATGCGGTCCACCGAGCCGATCTCGCTCAGCATGTTGAGCGCGGCCTCGTTGGCTCCGCCGTGCGCCGGACCCCACAGGCAGGCAATGCCGGCGGCGATGCAGGCGAACGGGTTGGCGCCCGAAGAGCCCGCAAGGCGCACCGTCGAAGTGGACGCATTCTGCTCGTGGTCGGCGTGCAGGATGAAGATGCGGTCCATGGCGCGCGACAGGATCGGGTTGACCTTGTACTCCTCGCACGGCACCGCGAAGCACATGCGCAGGAAGTTGGACGAATAGTCCAGGTCGTTGCGCGGATACACGAACGGCTGGCCGATATGATACTTGAACGCCATCGCCGCGATGGTCGGAATCTTGGCGATCATCCGGCGCGCGGCAATCTCGCGCTGAACCGGATCGGAGATATCGGTCGAGTCGTGATAGAACGCCGACATCGCGCCAACCACGCCCACCATCACCGCCATCGGGTGCGCGTCACGGCGGAAGCCGGAGAAGAACCGGTTCATCTGCTCGTGGATCATCGTGTGATAGGTGATGGCGCTTTCGAACTCCTTGCGCTCGGCGGCATTCGGCAGATCGCCGTACAGCAGCAGGTAGCAGGTCTCGATGAAGTCGCCGTGCTCGGCCAGCTCGTCGATCGGATAGCCGCGATACATCAGGATGCCTTCATCGCCGTCGATGTAGGTGATCTTGGATTCGCAGCTTGCGGTGGAGGTGAAGCCGGGGTCCAGCGTGAAAGCGCCGGTCTGGCCATACAGCTTCGAGACGTCGATGACGTCGGGTCCGACACTGCCTTTCAGGACATCGAACTCATAGTCCTTGCCGTCCAGACTGAGCTTTGCGGCACCCTTCTTTTCCGTCATTTCTTCTTCCTCTGGTTGGTGGGTGGAGCGCTCTCAGGCTTGCCAGCGCGAGGTTTCTCGCGCGCCAGACCCACGGCATCACCCGTAAGCTTGAACCCTGTCAGGCCACCGGAGCTGCCGCATCTGCCTGCCTGCGCTGGAATTCGGCGCGTCGAGGCGCAATATGCCGGTTGGCCCGCTCTTTCGCAATGCACAATTTGGCTACATTGTGCCCGCTCGCTGCATGGCTCAGGCGCTTGCCTGGTCCCGCAGCCGGCCCAAAGATTCGTCGCGGCCAAGTACGGCGAGCACGTCGAAGATGGGTGGAGACTGGGTGCTGCCGGTCAAGGCGGCTCGCAGCGGCTGGGCGACCTTACCGAGCTTCAACTCGTTGGCCTCGGCAAACGCGCGCACGGCCGCCTCCAGCGGCTCGACCGCCCAATCGCTCACGGATTCGAGTTCCGGTAGCAGCTTCGCCATCACCTCGCGCCCGCCATCATCCAGCAGCGCCTTCGCCTTGTCTTCCAAGGCCAGCGGGCGGGGCGCGAAAAGGAAGCCCGATGAATGCTGAAGCTCCACCAGCGTCTTGGCGCGCTCCTTGAGGCCCGGCATCGCAGCCATCAGCTTCGCCTCGTTGCCCGGTTGGCGGAGGGCTTCGAGCATCTCCGGTCCGCCGTCCACGTGCGGCAGCATTTCCTTGAGCGCTTCCACCAGGCGTGCGTCGCTGGCCTCGCGCATGTAGTGCCCGTTGAGGTTCTCAAGCTTGGCGAAGTCGAACCGGGCGGCCGACTTGCCGATGCCGTCCAGCTCGAACCACTCGATAGCCTGTTCGGTCGAGAATATCTCGTCGTCGCCGTGGCTCCAGCTCAACCGGGCCAGATAGTTGCGCATGGCCTCGGGCAGGTAGCCCATGTCGCGATAGGCCTCGACGCCAAGGGCGCCGTGGCGCTTTGATAGCTTGGCTCCGTCCGGACCGTGGATCAGCGGAATATGCGCCATCACCGGCACGTCCCAACCCATGGAGATATAGATCTGCGCCTGGCGCGCGGCATTGGTCAGGTGGTCCACGCCGCGAATGATGTGCGTCACGCCCATGTCGTGATCGTCCACCACAACCGAGAGGTTATAGGTCGGGTTGCCGTCGGAGCGCAGGATAATGAGGTCGTCGAGGTCCTTGTTGGGAATGGTCACCGTGCCCTGAACCTGGTCCTCGATGACGGTCTCGCCATCTTGTGGCGCCTTGAAGCGAACCACGGGCGCAACGCCGTCCGGCGCGTCGGAGGCAGGCCGGTCGCGCCAGCGCCCGTCGTACCGCGGCGGCTTGCCTTCGGCCATCGCCTTCTCGCGCATCTCCGTCAGCTCTTCCGGTGTGCAGTAGCAGTGGTAGGCCTTGCCTGCCTTGAGCAGGTCGTGCACCACCTCGCGGTGCCGGTCCGCGCGCGAATATTGCGAGACCGCCTCGCCATGCCAATCCAGCCCCAGCCAGGTCAGCCCGTTCTTGATTGCCTCGATGGCGGGCTCGGTCGAGCGCTCGCGGTCGGTGTCCTCGATGCGCAGCAGCATCTTGCCGCCGGTGTGGCGCGAGTAGAGCCAGTTGAACAGGGCCGTTCGGGCGCCGCCGATGTGCAGGAAGCCGGTTGGCGACGGGGCGAATCTGGTGACCACGGGCGAGGACATTGTCTGCCGTTCTCCAAAAAATTACTATGCGTAAGATTGAGTTTTATCTGAAAGCGTCCGTCCGTTTAGCATATCTGCGGAAGCCTATGTAAGGGCTTCGCTGCAGCGGGGGCGCTTGGCAATGGACTGGTTGCCGCAGGGCAGGAATCCATGAAGGCGGCCTGTGCTGGGCGGGCCTGGCACTCGCAGTCGTTGCCGCATGGACCGGGACCGCGGCGAGTGACCGGCCTGATGTGCTGGTAGAAAGGTCGGCGCGGGCGGTCGCGGCGCGGCTGGCGGATGATTACCTGGTGCTGGTGCATCCGCGCCGGGGCCGCAATGCCGTGGAGCGATGGATACTGACCGACGGCGACGGGGTATCGCTGGCGGAGGCTGCAAAGCGTTCCGGCTGGGCATGCGAGGGCAAGGGGTGCCGCGCCACGGTCCGGGGCAAGAAGATGATCTGGCTCGACCCGGAGGCGGCTCCCCCGCCGGACTGCCGTTCAGCCCAAATCGTCGTCAGCGCCAAACCGCTTCGCCGGGCCTGCGGCAGATCCGGCGAGGGCAGGGTGGTGATTGATCGCTTCGATGTGTGGCGGCATGGCGCCCATGCAATTCACGTTGATGATGACGAGACCTTGCGCGTGGTGACGGCGCGGGCGCTGCAGGGAGATAGGCCATGGACCTATGCGCTAGTAGCCCGCAGGCAAGTGCTGGCGCCCCCCGATGCGTTGGGCGCGCTGGGTGAGCAGGGTCCGACAGATGCCAGCACAGCTGATGAAGCCGACACCAGTGCGGCCGACGGGGCAGATTGTGCCTACGCCGGCAATGATGCGGCCACTCAGTATCGGCGGATGAGGCCTGCCAGCGTGCCTTGCACCCGCACCTGATCAGGCCCGAAGATGCGGGTCTTGTAGGCCGGATTGGCCGCTTCGAGGGCAATCGAGTCGCCCTTGCGCCAAAGCCGCTTGAGCGTTGCCTCCTCGTCTTCCACCAGCGCCACCACGATCTCGCCATTGCGGGCGGTGTCAGCCTTGCGGATGATAACCGTATCGCCATCGAGAATGCCGGCCTCGATCATCGAGTCGCCCTGCACTTCGAGCGCAAAATGCTCGCCCGAACGCAGCATGTCCGGCGGCACCGGCACGTTGGCCGAATGGTCCTGAATGGCGGCAATCGGCACGCCGGCGGCAATGCGGCCCATCATCGGCACTTCGATGGACGCACCTGCGGGGGCAACCGGAGTGGCGGCGGGCGCCTCCGCCATGCCGCGCGAGCCTTCGATGACCGACGGCTTGAAACCCTTCGAGCGGGCAGGGGCGGGCGCGCCCGGTCCGGCAGCGGCCTCGGGAAGCTTCAGCACCTCGAGCGCTCGGGCGCGATGCGGCAGGCGGCGAATGAAGCCGCGCTCCTCCAGCGCCGTGATCAGCCGGTGAATGCCCGACTTTGAACGCAGGTCCAGCGCCTCCTTCATTTCCTCGAACGAAGGCGGCACGCCGGTTTCCTTCAACCGGTCGTGGATGAGCATCAGCAGTTCATGTTGCTTGCGCGTGAGCATAAGTCGAAATCCTTTCCCGTTGTTCCGGCGCTGGCGGAAACGCGCGCTGGAATCGGAACAAATGCGAAACCTTTATGGCATGTTCCGCCTATGTTCCGCAAGGTGAATCTGCCTGAAGGCGGATTTCCGGTTCGCGGCTCAGAAGTCGAGCAGCAGCACGTCGGCAAGTTCACCGGCCTTGACGGCGGGCGCGTGAGCCGGGCGGATGATCAGGCAGTCTGCCTCGCGGAACACCCGCTGCATGGAGCTGTCCTGCTTCGGAAAGGCGGTGGCGACCAGTTGGCCCTTGCCGTTGCGAGCCAGCGTGGCGCGCACATAGTCCTGGCGCTGGTCGTTGGCCTTCATGGCGGCGCCAAGAACGGCCTTCACCGGCTCGTCCGGCTGGTTGTCACCGGTCAGGGCTGCAATCAGCGGTTTGATGAACAGGCGCGTGCAAACCATTGACGATACGGGATTTCCAGGCAGCCCGATAACGCGCTGGCTGCCGCGGCGGCCAAACATCAGCGGCTTGCCGGGCCGCATGGCAATCTTCCAGAAACCCAGCTTCACGCCCTGCGCCAGCATGGCGTCCTGCACCAGGTCATGGTCGCCCACCGATGCTCCGCCGATGGTGATCAGAATGTCGGCCCCGGCGGCTCGGGCGATGGCGTCCTCGATTCTTGCCATCCGGTCCGGCACCAGGCCCAGGTCCACCGGTTCGCCGCCGAACGTGGTGATCATTGCGGCCAGTGCCAGCGAGTTCGACGAGATGATCTGGTCGTCGCGCGGGTTTCCGCCGGGTTCCACCAGTTCATCGCCGGTGGCCAGAATGGCGACGGAAGGCTTCCTGACCACCATCACGCGGTCGTGGTTCATCGCGGCGGCAAGGCCGATCTCGCGCGCACCCAGCTTCGTGAAGCGCGGCAGCAACGCCTCGCCCTTGCGGAAGTCGAGCCCCGCGGGCCGGACGAAGCTGCCTTCCGCCGCGCCTTCCAGCACGGTGACGAAGCCCTTTTCCGCCGCAGGCCCGGTGTCTTCCTGGATGACGATGGTATCCGCACCCTTCGGCACTGGTGCGCCGGTGAAGATGCGCACCGCCTGGCCCTTGTGCACACGGCCGCCATAGCCGTGCCCGGCCGGTGCCTCGCCCACCACGTTGAGCGTGACCGGCACCTTCCTGACGTCAGCCGCGCGTACTGCATAGCCGTCCATGGCGGAGGCCGGGAAGGGCGGCTGCGGGCGTTGCGCCTTGAGCGGTTCGGCCAGGATGCGGCCATGCGCGTTGGTCAGCGGCACGTCCTCGCCGGCAAGCGGCTTTGCGCCTTTCAGTACCTGCGCAAGCGCATCGGCAACGGGAACGAGCGCCATGATCGCCTAATCCGCCTTGAAGTGGCCGGACTTGCCGCCGGCCTTTTCGACCAGCCGGATGCCGGAAATGGTGATGCCCCGGTCCACCGCCTTGACCATGTCATAGACCGTCAGGCAGGCAACGGACACGGCCGTCAGCGCTTCCATCTCGACTCCGGTCTTGCCCTCGACCTTGACGGTCGCGGTCACGTCAATTGCCGAAGCGGCCCCGTCCACCTCGAAGCCGACCGTGACCTTGGAGATCATCAGGGGGTGGCACAGCGGAATGAGCTCATGCGTGCGCTTGGCCGCCATGATGCCGGCAATGCGCGCGGTGGCAATCACGTCGCCCTTCTTTGCCATGCCCTGCTGGATCAGCTTCAACGTATCGGGCAGCATCGACACCCGGCCCGTGGCCACGGCAAGCCGTGAAGTCACGTCCTTTTCCGACACATCGACCATGTGGGCGTTGCCGGCGGTGTCGAGGTGGGTGAGCTTGCTCATGCGCTCGCCCTGACGGCTTCAGGCTTGGTTAGGATGGCGCGGGTTGCGGCGGTCACGTCGTCCTGCCGCATCAGGCTTTCGCCGATCAGAAACGTATTGACGCCAACGCACTCCAGCCGGGCCAGATCAGCCGGCGTGAACAGCCCGCTCTCGCCCACGATCATGCGGCCTTCCGGTATCATCGGGGCCAGACGCTCGGTGGTTTCGAGCGTCGTCTCGAAGGTCTTCAGGTTGCGGTTGTTGATGCCGATCATCGGCGTCTTGAGCTTCAGCGCCCTTTCAAGTTCTGCCTCGTCGTGCACCTCGGCCAACACGTCCATGCCAAGCTCGAAGGCGGCAGCCTCCAGTTCGGCACATAGTGCGTCGTCGATCATGGCGAGGATCAGCAGGATGCAGTCCGCCCCGCAGGCGCGCGCTTCCGGCACCTGGTAGGTGTCGAGCATGAAGTCCTTGCGCAGTGCGGGAAGCGACGTGGCATCCCGTGCGGCGGTGAGGAATTCCGGCGCACCCTGGAATGAGGGCGTGTCGGTCAGCACCGAAAGGCAGGCAGCGCCGCCCGCCTCGTACGCCTTGGCCAGCGACCGCGGGTCGAAATCCGCGCGAATGAGGCCCTTGGACGGGCTTGCCTTCTTCACCTCGGCAATCAGCGCCCAGTTGCCCGCAGCGATCTTGCCTTCGAGCGCCTTGTGGAAACCGCGTACCGGGCTTGCCGCCTGTGCCTGATCGGCCAGGCCGGCCTCGCTGATCCGCGCTTTCGCGGCGGCCACTTCCTCGCGCTTGTAGGCAGCGATCTTGTCCAGGATGGTGCCGCTCATGCGTTGGATACCTCCACCAGCTTCTCCAGCACCTTTTCGGCAGCACCGGAGTCGATGGCTTCCTCGGCCAGCGCCGTGCCTTGCTTGAGGTCCTTCGCCTTGCCGTCCACCAGCAGCGCCGCACCTGCGGTCATCACGGCGGCATCGCGGAAGGCGTTCTTCTCTCCCGAAAGAACCGCGCGAAGCGCCTTTGCGTTGTACTCCGCGTCCCCACCCTTGAGTTCTTCAAGCTTGCGCCGCTGAACGCCTGCGTCCTCGGGCTGGATTTCGAAGGTGGAGACCTTGCCGTCCTTCAGTTCGGCAACCCAGGTGGTGCCGGTGGGCGTGATCTCGTCAAGCCCGCCTTCGCCATGGGTTACCCACACGGCCTCGGAGCCCAGCTTGTTGAGCACGTGTGCCAGCGGTTCGACCCACTGCCTTGCGAACACGCCGACGATCTGCCGCTTGACGCCTGCCGGGTTCGACAGGGGGCCGAGCAGGTTGAAGATGGTGCGCGTGGCAAGTTCCACCCGCGACGGACCCACATGACGCATGGCGGCATGGTGGGCAGGGGCGAACATGAAGCCGACGCCGGCCTCGCTGATGCAGCGCGAGATGATGTCGGGCCTGGCCTCGATGTTGACGCCAAGCGCGGCGAGCGTGTCTGCCGCGCCGGACTTGGACGACAGCGCCCGGTTGCCATGCTTGGCGACGTGCAGGCCGGCGCCTGCCGCCACCAGTGCGGCGCAGGTCGACACGTTGTAGGAGCCCGAGGCATCGCCGCCGGTGCCGACGATGTCGATGGCGTCGGCAGGGGCGGAAACGCGGGTCATCTTCTCGCGCATGGTCATCACCGCGCCGGTGATCTCGTCCACCGTCTCGCCGCGCACCCGCAACCCCATCAAAACGGCGCCGATCTGCGAGGGCGTGGCATTGCCCGACATGATGATGTCGAACGATTCACGCGCTTCCTCGACGCTCAACGGCTTGCCGTCGGCGATCTTGGCAATGAGTGGTTTGAGTTCAGCCATGCTTCGTGCCGTCCTTGCTGCTGTCGTAGACGCCTGCCAGTTTCAGGAAGTTACGCAGTAGCGCATGGCCGTGTTCCGATGCAATGCTTTCGGGGTGAAACTGCACCCCGTGAACGTTCTTCGACTTGTGCTGTAGACCCATGATCATGTCGCCCACGCAGGCAGTCACCTCGAGGCAGTCGGGCAGGGAATTGCGCTCCACGATCAGTGAGTGATAGCGTGTTGCGTTGAAGTGCCCGGGTAACTCCTCGAACAGCCCTTTGCCGGTGCTTTCCACTTCGGAAAGCTTGCCGTGCATCAGCTGTTGAGCGCGGATGACCTTGCCGCCGAACGCCTGGCCAATAGCCTGGTGGCCCAGGCACACTCCCATAAGCGGAATCTTGCCGGCGGCCTTCTCGATAAGCTCAAGGCAGATGCCCGCCTCGTTGGGCGTACAGGGGCCAGGAGACAGCACGATTGCCGCCGGGTTCATGGCGATGGCTTCGTCCGCGGTGATCACGTCATTGCGCACCACTTCCGTCTCGGCGCCAAGGTCGCCCAGGAAATGGTACAGGTTCCAGGTGAAGCTGTCGTAGTTGTCGATCAGCAGGATCTTGCCGGACATGTCGGTCATCATTGCCCCTTTCCGGCGCGCCCGGCAAAGCGGACCGCTTCCTCGGCGGCGCGGAACAGCGCCTTGGCCTTGTTCACGCACTCATCCTGCTCTGACTGGGGCACGCTGTCAGCCACCACACCGGCACCGGCCTGCACGTACATCTTGCCATCCTTGACGATGGCCGTGCGCAGCACGATGCAGGTGTCCATCTCGCCGGTGGCCGAGAAGTAGCCGACGCAGCCGCCATAGGGCCCGCGCTTCGTGCTTTCCAGTTCGTCGATGATTTCCATCGCCCGGACCTTCGGCGCACCCGACACCGTGCCCGCGGGAAACCCGGCCGAAAGCGCATCGATGGCATCAAGCCCGTCGCGAAGCTCGCCCTCCACGTTGGAGACGATGTGCATCACCTGGCTGTAGTACTCGAGGATGAACTGGTCGGTCACGTTGATCGAGCCGATCTTCGCAACCCGGCCCACGTCGTTGCGGCCCAGATCGAGCAGCATCAGGTGTTCGGCCCGTTCCTTGGGGTCGGCCAGCAGTTCCTCTGCCAGCGCCCTGTCCTCGGCACTCGTTGCACCGCGCCGGCGGGTGCCGGCAATCGGGCGGATGGTTACCTTGCCGTCGCGCACGCGCACGAGGATTTCCGGGCTCGATCCGGTCACCGCGAAGCGGTCGAATTCCAGGTGATACAGGAACGGGGAGGGGTTCACCCGCCTCAGTGCCCGGTACAGGGAGAACGCAGGCATGGCGAAGTCGGTTTCAAAGCGCTGCGACAGCACCACCTGGAAGATGTCACCAGCCGAAATGTACTCCTTCGCCTTGCGCACCATGTCCATATAGTCGCCAGGTTCGATGTTGGAGCGGGGCGCCTCGATCGGGTCCGCATCCGGCGCATCGAAGGCCTGCAGCTCAAGCGGGCGGTCGAATGCGTCGACCACCGCTTCAAGCCGGTCGCAGGCGCGTGCATAGGCGGCCTTTACCGATACGTCCTCCTCCGGAAACACCGGCGTGACCACGGTCACCTCGTCCTTCACGGCGTCGAAGATCGCCATGATGGTCGGGCGGATCATGATTGCGTCCGGCACCTTGAGGATGTCCTCGTTGGGCTCGCCCAGGCGTTCCATCTGGCGCACCATGTCGTAGCCCATGTAGCCGAACAGCCCGGCAGCCATCGGCGGCAGGTCTTCCGGCACGTCGATGTGGTTGGCGGCGAGCAGTGTGCGCAGCGACTGCAGCGGCGGCTCATCCAGTTCGTTGAACGGGCCGTCGGCGTCGATGCTGGCGCGGGTGTTGATTTCGGCCTTGTCGCCGTTCACCCGCCAGATCAGGTCCGGCTTCATGCCGATCATCGAGTAGCGCCCGCGTACGGCGCCGCCCTCAACTGATTCTAGCAGAAACCGGTAAGGCGCGTTGCGGGCGATCTTCATGAAGGCGGAGACGGGCGTCTCAAGGTCGGATACCAGGCGGGTGAACACCACCTGGGGTTTGCCGGCCTCATACAGGCTGGCGAACTGGGAATTGTCGGGTGAAATGAGCATGGCGGCTTGAACCTTGTCGATGCGTTGTTGGAGCGAACATCGGGGCGCTGCGTGCCGGCCTACTGGCCACCACGCAGCCTGCTCCATGCGGCATCGTCAATCGTCACGCCAATGTCTTCCTGCAATGCCGTCACGTACTCGGCATACAGGTCGTTGGCCATGTTGGTCCTGAGCACCTCGCGTATGGCGTCCACTTCGGCCGACTTGGGGTCGTATGCCTCACCCAGAACCGGGGTTGAGGCGATAATCCGCGCCGACTTGCCATCGGAGGACATCGAGAACGTGAAACCGTCAGCAGGCACCGAGAACAGCGCAGCCACGTCGGACGGGGGAAATTCGGCCGAGGCCTGCGTGCGTGAAATGCCGTTTCTGCTCTTCAACTCGGCATTCTCCGCAGCGGCAAGGTCTACCAGCGAGGTGCCGCCTTTCAGCTTCGCGACCAGCTCCTCTGCCTTGGTCCGGGTTGCCTTAGCGGCTTGGCGCGCCTTCCAGGCTTCGGCAACCTTGTCCTTCACCTCGTTGAAGGCCGGTACGGAAGAGGGGGTCACTTCGCGGGTCTCGACCCAGGTAAAGCCGTTGTCGCCATCGGTGAGTGGCGAGATTTCCAGGCCGATTTCCGTTTCGAACGCGGTCTGCAGGGCGGATGGGTGGCCGGGTACGATGACGGTCTGGCCGTTGACGTCGTTGCCGTCGCGCGAGACGGGACCGACGACAGTGACCGGGACGCCGATGTCCTTCGCGGCCTCGTCCATCGTCGCACCGCCCGCGCGGGCATCCTCGAACTTGTCGTGCAGGTCCAGCAACAGGTCGCGCGCCTTGCGGGTGCGCACGTCGGCCAGCACCTGGGCGCGCACCTCGTCAAGCGTCTTGGTCGAGCCCTGCTGAACAACGTCCGCCTTGAGCAACACCGTGGACAGCCGGCCCTTGACCACGTCCGACACTGCCCCATCGGCCAGCGCGAAAGCGGCATCAGATATCGCCGGGTCGGGAATGTCCGTCCGCTCGATCGTTCCAAGCGTCATGTCCTGTTCCGACAGGCCGCGTTCCTTGGCAATGTCCTCGAAGCTCGTCCCCGCCTTGATCTTCTGGGCTGCAGCCTGTGCTTCCGCCTCGGACGGGAACGGGATCTGCAGCACGGTGCGGGTTTCCGGTGTCGAGTAGTTCTGCTTGGTTGCCTCGTACTGCTGCTTCAGTTCGTCGTCGCTCACCTGGATTGACGACGAAATCGCCTCGGGCGTGAGCGCCACCACGGCGAACGTGCGCCGCTCGGGGATGGTGAAGGCAGCCTGGTTCTCGTCGTACAGCGCCTTTAGGTCAGCGTCCGACGGCTGCTTGTCGAGTAACGGCACCGCAATCTCGAACCAGCTCGCATCGCGCTGTTCGCTGCGGTGGCGCCAGATCAGTTCGACCAGGGTATCGGGAACCACCGGCTCCGCGATTACCGGGCGCGAGATAACCTGGCGCGTCATGTTGCGTGACTCGATGGCAAAGAACTGCTCTTCGCTGAGACCGTTGGACCGCAGGATCTGGCGGAACCGGTCGGCGTTGAACGACCCGTCGACGGTCTGGAACTGCTTGGTGTCGGCAACCGACTGCGCCACGGCCCGCGCCGGCATGCGGATGCCGAGCGCCTCGGCCTGGCTGTCCAGCGCGGCGTCGCGCATCAGGTCGCCGAGGATCTGCCGGTCGAGGCCAAGCTCGCGCGCCCGGTCCGGCGTGATGGTTTCATTGAGGCGCTGGGAATAAGTGCGCAATTCGCGGTTGAAGGTGTCACGGAATTCGGAAATGCCGATTTCGCGCTCGCCCACCGTGGCCAGCTTGTCCGGCACGCGCCCGCGCAGCATGTCCTCGATGCCCCACACGGCAAAGCTGGCCGCGAGGAGACCGATGAAAATCTTGGCGATGATGCCGCCGGACTTGCTGCGTAAAGTGGTGAGCATGTTGGGGTCCGCTGTTGACTGACGTGGCCCTTATATAAAAATGTGTACCATGAGCCGCAAGCAGTATGGACACACCTTACCGGTTTGTTATCACCGGGTGAACGGCAGAAAAGGGAATTGCGCGAGATGAGGCAACTGGCAGCTGGCAACTGGAAGATGAATGGCGTCACCGCGTCGCTGAGCGAGGTGGAGGTGCTGAAGCAGCACCTGAAGGCTCGCCCCGCCAACTGCGACGTGATGATCTGCCCGCCGGCGACGCTGGTGATGGCGCTGGCTGAAGCAGCAGCCGGCAGCCCGATCCAGGTGGGCGGGCAGAACTGTCACGCCAAGGCGTCGGGCGCCCACACCGGCGACGTCTCGGCGCAAATGCTGGCCGACGCCGGCGCCACGGCGGTGATCGTGGGCCACTCGGAACGCCGCGCCGACCACGGCGAAACCAACGAACAGGTGCGCGCCAAGGCCGAAGCCGCACACGCGGCGGGCCTCACCGCCATCATCTGCCTGGGCGAAACCCTAAAGCAGCGCGAGGCCGGCGAGACGCTGGCCGTCGTCCACGACCAGCTGCAGCACTCGTTGCCGACCGACTCGACCGGCGCCAACACCATTATCGCCTACGAGCCCGTCTGGGCCATCGGCACCGGCCTGACCCCGACGCCGGCCCAGGTGGGCGAGGTGCACCAGGCCCTGCGCGGCGCCCTTTCGGCGCTAGTCGGACCGGAAGCGGCGCACGCCATCCGCATTCTCTACGGCGGGTCGGTGAAGCCCGACAACGCCGACGAGCTGATGGGCGTGGGCGACGTGGACGGGGCGCTGGTCGGCGGTGCCAGCCTAAAGGCGGCCGACTTCGCAAAGATCATCGCGGCGTTCTGACCGTTTACATTGGCCGCGCGAAGGCTTATGTCAGCGCCATCAACCGAACCGATTTGCCGCCCGAAGAGGCCCGAACGCCCATGATCGCCGTCATTACCATCATCCATCTTCTGATCGTCCTCGCCCTTATTGGCGTGGTGCTGATGCAGCGGTCCGAAGGCGGCGCACTGGGCATTGGCGGCGGCGGTGGCGGGGCAGGTGGCATGTTCACCACGCGCGGTGCCGGCAACGCGCTGACGCGGGCAACCGCGTTTCTGGCCATCGGCTTCTTCATCACCTCGCTGACGCTCGCCTACCTGTCGCGTGGCGGCGCCGGCGGCTCGGTGCTCGACCAGGTCGCTCCGTCCGCTCCGGCGCAAGGCCAGAGCGAAGGCGGCTCCGGCGGCGGCTCAGTTCTGCCGCAGCTGCCCACCGGCCCGACGGTTCCCACGCAGTAACTGGTTCCCGGTCGGAGCTTCGCTGTTCCTCGCCTCTTGTCGCGTTGCTTGCCCTGCCACGGAGGGAGGGCGCTGGCCAGCGGGCAGTGGCGCTTGCATCGCTTCGCTCAGAGGCAATTTCTTCCCATGTGTCCCGGCCTTGTGCCGGGACCCAGTCTGGGCTCCGGAATGAATCCGGGGCACAAGACTCCTCGTGCGCGGCTACAGTTAACCCTGATGGGCGATAACTGCCATTGCGGCAGTGTCTTGGTGGCGCTGACACCCTACATTGCGGTCATGTTCAACCGGAGCAGGGGAGCGGAAGCCCACGCTGAAGGAACTCATGGCAGTCCTGCGCGAACTGGCGCTGGCGATCATCGTGCCGATCCTGTTGCTGGTCATCGGCGCGGGTCTGTTCGTGCTGGGCGCCATGCAGGGCTGGCAGTGGCTGATGTATGGCGGCGCGGTGGTGTTTCTCGTCGGCGGCATCTTCATTTGGCGGAACTGGCTTGGGATGGACTAGGCAGCTCCTCAAGCTTCCGGACCAACTCCCATCCGGCCCGCCAGCGAGGCGGCCTTTTCCCGGCCCGGCGCACTTCCATGCTCTACTGCAGGGGAAAGAGTGTAGGAATATAATCCTTTAAAGTATATAGAGTCAAGTTTTGAAGCAGGCACCTAGCGGTTCAAGATGAACTGGGATGATTGTTTTGCGAGATCGTCTTCCCCACCTATCCACAGCCTTCTCCCTCATCCCCCCTCCACACCCCACATTCGCGCTTCCCACCGCCGCAGACTCGGGCTAAACCCGTATTCCCATGGCGCGATATATTTTCATCACCGGCGGCGTGGTTTCCTCACTTGGCAAGGGCCTGGCATCAGCAGCACTTGGTGCATTGCTGCAGGCGCGCGGATATTCCGTACGCCTTCGGAAGCTCGACCCCTATCTGAACGTCGATCCGGGCACCATGAGCCCGTATCAGCACGGCGAGGTGTTCGTTACCGACGACGGCGCCGAGACGGACCTGGACCTGGGCCACTATGAGCGGTTCACCGGGCGTTCGGCCACCCAGTCGGACAACATCACCACCGGCCGCATCTACCAGGACATCATCGCCAAGGAGCGGCGCGGCGACTATCTGGGCGCCACGGTGCAGGTGATCCCGCACGTCACCGACGCCATCAAGACCTTCATCGCCGACGGCAACGAGGCCTATGACTTCGTGCTGTGCGAGGTGGGCGGCACGGTGGGCGACATCGAGGGGCTGCCGTTCTTCGAGGCGATCCGCCAGTTCGGCCAGGAGCAGCCGCGCGGCACGTGCATCTACCTGCACCTCACGCTGCTGCCTTGGATACCGGCCGCGGGCGAGTTGAAGACCAAACCGACCCAGCACTCGGTGAAGGAACTGCGCTCCATCGGCATCCAGCCGGACGTGCTGATGTGCCGGGCGGACCGCGAGATCCCCGAGAACGAGCGGCGGAAGATCGCGCTGTTCTGCAACGTGCGGCCCACGGCCGTCATCCAGGCGCTGGACGTGAAGACCATCTACGAGGTGCCGCTGGCCTATCACCGCGAGGGGCTGGACGACGAGATCCTCGCCGCCTTCGGCATCGAGGGCGCGCCGCAGCCGAAGCTCGACCAGTGGGAAGAGATCGTCTCCCGCATCAAGGAGCCGGAAGGTGCGGTAAACATCGCCGTGGTGGGCAAGTACACCGGCCTGCTCGACGCCTACAAGAGCCTCAACGAGGCGCTGGTGCACGGCGGCATCGCCAACCGGGTCAAGGTGAACATTCAGTGGATCGAGTCCGAGGTGTTCGAGAAGGAAGACTCGGTGCCGTATCTCGAGGGCGTGCACGGCATCCTGGTGCCGGGCGGCTTCGGCGAGCGCGGGTCCGAGGGCAAGATCGCCGCGGTGACCTTCGCGCGCGAGCACAACGTGCCGTATTTCGGCATCTGCTTCGGCATGCAGATGGCGTGCGTGGAAGCCGCGCGCAATCTCGCCGGCATCAAGGGCGCAAGCTCGACCGAGTTCGGCGAGACGAAGGAGCCTGTGGTCGGCCTGATGACCGAGTGGATGCGCGGCAACGAGCTGGAAACGCGGGCGCGGTCGGGCGACATGGGCGGCACCATGCGGCTGGGCGCCTATGACGCGAAGCTTGCCAAGGGTTCGCGCGTGGCCGGCATCTATGGCGCGGAGATTATTTCCGAGCGCCACCGCCATCGCTACGAGGTCAACCTGCGCTACCGCGAGAAGCTGGAAGCGGCAGGGCTCACCTTCTCCGGCACCTCGCCGGACGGGTTGCTGCCGGAAATCGTCGAAATTGCGGAACATCCGTGGTTCGTGGGCGTTCAATACCATCCCGAGCTGAAATCGCGGCCGTTCAACCCGCACCCGCTGTTTGCCTCGTTCATCGAGGCAGCGGTTGAGCAAAGCCGCCTGGTATAGGTAAGCTGGTTACATGAGTGTTCGTATACGCTGCATCGCCGTGAGGCTGTGGCTGGCCCTGATGCTTTTGCTGGCCGGCCCGGCGCTGGCCTTCGCGCAAACCCCGGCCGCACCTTCGCAGCAGCAGACGCAGGAGCAGGAGCAGCCTGCCCAGCCGCCCGAAGAGTCCGCGCAGACACGCGCCGCCGAGGCAACCCAGCCGCCTGCCGCGCAGGCCGAGGCGCCGGTTGCACCGTTGCCGCCGGGCGTGGCGGAGGCCGCAGGCAAGGCACGCCGCCTGGCCGAGCAGTCCGGCAAGCAGCTCGAACAGCTCGAGGCCCAGCTCAGCAACCCGTCGGTGCCGCGCGAAGAGGTTCTGCGCGTCCGCGAGGAGGTGGAAAACCTTCGCGAAGCCGTGCGCAACGCCGACATGGAGTTGCAGGCCCCGCTCGGCCAGATCAACGACCAGATCAGCCGGCTTGGCCCGGTGCCGAAAGAGGGCGAGAGTGAGCCCGAATCCGTGGCTGCCCAGCGTGCGCAGCTCAACAAGGCGCGCGACGAACTGGCCGGGGGGAAAGCGCAACTGGCGCTGGTGGCGGGAAGTGCGGAGCAGTTGTCGGCACGCGCTGCCCAGATTGAGCGGGCCCGTTTCCTCAACAACCTGCTGGGCACCTCGAAGTCGATCCTGAACCCGTCGCTGTGGACCCAGGGCGCAGCCCATCTGGGCGACCTGTGGGCGCGCTCATCGGTGCTGTTGCGCGGTTTTGCCGATCGGCTCTCGCAGGACCGTGGCGCGTGGGCAGTATCGCTTCTGTTCGTCGCGCTTGGCATCTTCATTGCGGCCACGGTGGCTGTGTGCCGGATCATCGCCCGGCGCGCCCGCCAGGGTTCGCCCGGCGAGGCGGAGTTCGACAAGTGGCTGCGCACGGTCAGCGTGCCCATCGGCTACACAGTGGCAGCCGCAGTGGCGGTGTTCCTGTTCGACATGCTGTTCATGTCGCTGTCGCCGAATTCGCCCAGGGTGCAGCGCCTCGTCGAAGCACTTGGCCTGGCGCTGGTCGCATTTGCCTTCGGGCGCGGCGTGGCGCGCTCCCTGCTGTCGCCAACCCGGCCCGAATGGCGCACGGTGCCGATGTCTTCGGTCGGCGCGGCCGAGTGGCTGGTGCTGGCAACGCTCGCTTTCGGGCTGGTCAGCCTGCACAATTTCACCAAGGCGCTTGCCGACGTCGTCAACATGGACGCCAGCTTCGACGTGTCGGCAGGCGCTTTGGTTTCGCTGCTGCTGGTGTTGATCACCGGCCGGCTTATCCTTGTGGCCCGCCGGGAGTCGCTGTCGGAAGAGAAGCTGGAACCCGGGTTGAAGCCCGGCTTCCATTGGGCCAACTACATGGTGCAGCCGGTCTGGCTGCTGCTGGCCGCAGCCCTGATCGCGCTGCTGCTGGGCTACGTCACCCTCGGCGTGTACCTAACGACGAGCCTGTTCGTGGTCGCTCCGGTGGTGACGCTGCTGTACTGCATCCGGCAGCTTTCTGATGCGTTCGTTGCCCAGAGCCTGAAGCCCAAAAGCCGTATATCCAGGGCGCTCAAGTCGGCCTTCTCGATGTCCGACAAGGCCATCAACCGGTCGGCGATTGCGCTCAACGCGGGCGTGGACATTTCGCTGCTTCTGCTCGGCCTGCCATTGGTGCTTGGCTTGACGTCGCTCACCTGGGTGGACGTGAGAAGCTGGCTCACGACGGCGTTCTTCGGCTTCAAGGTGGGCGATATCACGATTTCCCTGTCGTCGATCCTGCTTGCGGTCGTCGTGTTCGTGATCGGCCTGGGCCTGACCCGTTTCGTCACCGGCTGGCTGGACCGGCGCATCCTGACGCCAACGGAAATGGACCCGGGCGTCCGCAACAGCTTGCGCACTGCGGCCGGCTACCTGGCAGTCATTGTCGTCCTGCTCATGGCCTTTGCCGCCGCCGGCGTGGACTTCTCGAACATCGCCATCGTCGCCGGTGCACTGTCGATCGGTATCGGTTTCGGGCTTCAGTCGATCGTCAACAACTTCGTCTCCGGTCTGATCCTGCTGGCGGAGCGGCCAATCAGGGTGGGTGACTGGGTTCAGGTTTCAGGCGGCGAGGGCACGGTTCGCAAGATCAATGTGCGCTCCACCGAAATCGAGACGTTCGACCGCTGTGCGATCATCGTGCCGAACTCGAGCCTGATATCGGAATCGGTGCAGAACTGGACGCATGGCGACCTGTTAGGCCGCGTGCGGGTGGCCATCGGAGTGAGCTATAACGCCGACCCGAAGCAGGTGGAGGAGATACTGCTCAAGTGTGCTCGCGAACATGCGCGCGCACTTCAGTTTCCGGAGCCAACAGTGCTGTTCAAGGACTTCGGTGCCAGTTCACTGGACTTCGAGGTGCGGGTCTTCATCGACGACGTGAACTGGGTGGCATTCGTGGGCTCCGACCTGCGGTTCAGCATTCACAAGGCGCTCAAGGAGGCCGGTATCGAGATTCCGTTCCCACAGCGCGACGTGCACGTGACAGGGTTCAAGGAAGCGGTCAAGGGCGCGGTTGCCGAGGCGGTCGGCGAAGCAGGTGTTCCGGCGCGTACCAAGCAGGGCGGCAAGCGGGCATTGCAGCGCAAGCGCCTGCAGGCACGCGATTCCGACGGGGATTCCTGAGCCCCCGGTCCTGGCGGCCATGAGCCGCCGGGCAATTCGATCGCATCCTCAAGATGGCAGGCGGCATAAACAAGCTAAGGAGCTTCCGCGAGCCGACGCCACTCGACAAGCAGTCCGTCATTCGGATGAACCGGGACACGCTTTACA